>CAYTMV010000028.1:0-28937 GCA_964439015.1 uncultured Gemmobacter sp. | reverse complement strand
TGCCCACCTGGCGGCCCAGAAGGATGTGCTCGCGCGTCTGCGGCATCGGGCCGTCAGCGGCGTTCACAACCAGGATCGCGCCGTCCATCTGCGCCGCGCCGGTGATCATGTTCTTCACATAGTCGGCGTGGCCGGGGCAGTCGACGTGCGCGTAGTGACGCGCTTCCGACTCGTATTCCACGTGGGCCGTCGAGATCGTGATCCCACGCGCACGCTCTTCCGGCGCACCGTCGATCTGGTCATAGCCCTTGAACTCACCAAAATACTTGGTGATCGCAGCCGTCAGCGTCGTCTTGCCGTGGTCAACGTGGCCAATCGTGCCAATGTTGACGTGCGGTTTCGTCCGTTCAAACTTTGCCTTTGCCATCGTGGCCCTCGTGGATTGGGGGGCCCTGAGTGAGGCCCTTGGGATACACGGGGCGCGGGATACCCATGAAACCGGCGGAAATCAAGCCTGACTTGCCGTTTGTCCCGGGCGGCGTATCTTCCTTGTCATGCCGTATCCCGCCTCGCCTCACCCTGCCCGTGTTCCGCTGGCCATGCAGCCCATGGGCGTGCTGGACAGCCTGCGCGCCGGTCGTCGCAATGTGCTGGAGCTGATCCCGGATCTGGCGACCCATGCGCCGATCCTGTCGGGCCGCACCGGACGACGCTGGCACATGGTGATGGACCCCGAGGCGTTACGTCATGTCCTGCGCGACCGGGTGGAAGATTATCCGAAGTCGCTGGTGACCAAGCTGATGCTGCAACCCGCCATCGGGGACAGCCTGTTCGTGGCAGAAGGGGCGCATTGGCTGTGGCAACGCCGCGCGGCGGCCCCGGTTTTCAGCCATCGCAACGTGGCGGCGCTGGGACCCGTAATGACAGCCGCGGCCCTGCGGGCCGTTGACCGGGTGGCCACGCAAACCGGCCGCGCCGTGGACCTGCATGCCGAAATGGTTGCCGCCACCTTTGAGGTGATCGCCGATGTCACCCTGTCGGGCGGTGCGATGTTGGACCGGGGCGCGCTGCATCGCGCGATCGACCGCTATATTGCCGGCGCGGCGCGGCTATCGCTGCTGGACCTGCTGGGGATGCCGTCATGGGTGCCGCGCCCGGGCCGCATGATCGCCAGCCCGCAACTACGCCAGATGAAGGCTGCAGCCGATGAAGCGATCACCGCTCGGCGGAGCGCCCCACACAGCCCGCCCGACCTGCTGGACCTGTTGCTGGAGGCCGCCGATCCCGAGACCGGCCGGCAGATGACCACCGCCGAGTTGCGCGACAACCTGCTGACCTTCATCGTTGCCGGCCATGAGACCACGGCGCTGACGCTGGCCTGGGCCACTTATCTTTGCGCCTTTGATCAAAAGGTCCAGGATGCTGCGCGGGCAGAAGCGCAAGCCGCCCTGGGCGGTCGTGCAGCCGAGGCCGCGGATGTGCCGCGCCTGCCGCTGATCCGCGCGATCATCGAAGAAACGCTGCGCCTCTATCCGCCGGCAGCGATGCTGTCGCGCACGGCGCGGACCGCGGACCGCCTGTTGGGCCGCGAGGTGCGGGCCGGGGACACCGTGATCCTGCCGATCTACGCATTGCATCGCCACCATGCGCTGTGGGACGACCCCGATGCCTTCCGTCCGGCACGGTTTCTGGACAAACGGCCTGATCGTTACGCCTTTCTGCCGTTCGGCGATGGACCGCGGATCTGCATTGGCGCCAATTTCGCATTGCAAGAGGCCGTGATCATCCTTGCCACCTTGCTGCAGCGGTACCGGCTGAGGCCGGTGCCGGGGCGGGACCCGACACCGGTCATGATCCTGACCCTGCGCCCCGAGGGCGGGGTCTGGCTGATGGCTGATCCGGTCTGATTGCCGTCGCGTCAGATCACAAGGAAATCCGCAGCCGTCAATGCGGTGCCGTCGGCCAGATCGGCAAAGGCCACCTTGGCAGCGGCGCCAGTGCCATCACGATCATACCACAACGTGCCGGTCGCACGCTGATAGATGATGCGGTCATTGGCATCCTGGGCCTGTGTGCCCAGAACGAACTGCGATGCGGCCAGTCCACCGGCTGCAAGCCGCGTGAAGACGGCGTTTTCCAGCAAGATGCGGTCATCCACAGCCGAAAAATCGGTGATGCGATCGAAATTGGTGCTACCGGATGGCGCGGTGTTGAACACGAAGTCATCCTGACCGCGTCCACCGGTCAGCACGTCATTCCCCACGCCGCCGAAGAGATCGTCGTTGCCGGCATCGCCCAGCAGGATATCGCGCCCGCCCGCGCCGCGCAGCGCATCATTGCCGGTATGGCCATACAGACGATCATTTCCCGATCCGCCGGTGATCTGGTCATGCCCTGCCAGCAGCATGTTGAAGGCCTGGACCGAATTGCCCGCCTCGACCTGATCGAAAAGGGCCACGGCGCTGATCGAAAGACCAGTCAAGCTGAACACCCGGTGCCCGCCGCTCGAATCGACGAACAGGCCGGTCATCGTGCCGGCGGTGACATCGGCCAACTCGCCCATATAGGTCGTGAACGCCAGACCCCGTCCGGCAAAGGTCATCGTGGCATCGCCGAAATACAGCTTGATCTGGTTGCTGTTGAATGTTTCGCGATAGCTTTCAAACAATGTGGAAACGAATTCGCGACCGCTCTCGACGAAGTCAATGCTGACCCATTGCGCGCCGGCGGGGGAAAAGGTGAAAACAGCCATCATGCCTCCCAAGGGATGTATGGCTGCACTTGAATACAGGCACCGCGCGAAATCAACCCGCGCAACGCCCGATGCGCTCAATTGAACCGATTATCCCGCGGGAAGCCGCGGGGCGCCATGGCCCCTGCCCCGGCGCGCGGGCCTTGCCACATCGCCAGATCGGTCTCGGTGCGGGTGCGACCGGCCGGGTCTTTCCAGGACAGACCATCCGCCAGATTGAAGGTGGTGGCATCAGACAGACCGCCATCCTTGTATTTCTGCATCCGAACGCCCTTGCCCTTGGCCATCTCGGGCAATTCTTTCAGAGGGAAAACCAGCACCTTCCGATTTTCGCCCACCACGGCCACATGATCGCCCTGCACCTTGCGGCACAAGGCGGCGCGCAGCCCCTCGCGGAAGGTCAGCACCTGCTTGCCGGCCCGGGTCTGCGCCACCAGTTCTTCGGAGGGCACGACAAACCCGTCCCCCGCGCTGGAGGCGATCAGGTATTTCTCGCCCGCGCGCCAGATGATCAGATCGACGATCTCCGCCTCATTGGGCAGATCGACCATCAGGCGCACAGGCTCGCCCATCCCGCGTCCACCAGGCAGGTTGGCGCCGATCAGGGTGTAGAACCGCCCGTTGGAGCCAAGGATCAGGATCTTGTCGGTGGTTTCGGCATGGAAGAAGAAGCGGCCTTCGTCGCCGTCCTTGAACTTAACCTCCTGATCCAGCGCGACATGACCCTTCATCGCGCGGATCCAGCCCATCTTCGAGCAGATGACCGTGATCGGCTCGCGCTCGATCATCGCCTCGAACGGCACGTCCTCGACCTCGGTCGCATCGGCAAAAGTGGTGCGGCGCGCGCCACCGGGGGCCATCTTGCCGAACTGGCGCTGCACCTCGGTCAGATCGGCGCCAATGCGCGCCCATTGCAGCGCGGGCGAGGCCAGCAACTCGGTCAGACCCGCACGCTCGGCCATCAGCGCCTCGCGCTCGGCCACAAGCTCCATCTCCTCCAGACGGCGCAGGCTGCGCAGCCGCATGTTCAGGATCGCCTCGGCCTGCACCTCGGACAGCTGCCCTACCCCTTCGGCCGGCGCCACATAGTCCTTTTCCGACGTGGCGCGCTTGTGCTTGTGGTCCCAGTCTTCCGCCATCAGCGCGCGCTTGGGGTCGGCGTCATAGCGGATGATGTCGATGACCCGGTCAAGGTTCAGGAAGACGATCAGAAAGCCTTCCAGCAATTCCAGCCGGGCCTCGATCTTGCCGATCCGGTGCTGGCTGCGACGCTGCAACACGTCGCGGCGGTGATCGAGGAAGGCCCGCAACACCTCGCGCAGGCTGCATACCTTGGGCACGCGGCCGTCGATCAGCACGTTCATGTTCAGGTTGAAGCGGATTTCCAGATCGCTGTTCCTGAACAGCGTGCCCATCAGCACCTCGGGATCGACATTGCGCGCCCGAGGCTCCAGCACGATCCGGACATCGGCGGCGCTTTCGTCGCGCACATCGGCCAGCAGCGGGATCTTCTTGGTCTGAATCAACTCGGCAAGACGCTCGATCAGGCGCGATTTCTGCACCTGATACGGGATCTCGGTCACGACGATCTGCCACTGGCCGCGGCCCATATCCTCGACCGCCCAGCGCGCGCGCAGCCGGAAGGCGCCGCGGCCTGCGCGGTAGGTTTCGAGGATCGACTCGCGCGGCTCGACCAGCACGCCACCGGTGGGAAAATCGGGGCCAGGCACCAGCGCCACGATCTCGGCATCCGATGCCTCGGGTTTGGTCAGCATCAACTGGCAGGCGTCGATCAGTTCGTGCAGGTTATGGGGCGGAATGTTGGTCGCCATCCCCACCGCGATCCCGCTGGAGCCGTTGGCCAGCAGGTTCGGGAAGGCCGCCGGCATCACCACCGGCTCTTCCAGCGTGCCATCGTAATTGGGGCGGAAGTCCACGGCGTTTTCGGCCAGACCTTCCATCAATGCCTCGGCCATCGCGGTCAGGCGGGCCTCGGTATAGCGGCTGGCGGCTGGGCTGTCGCCGTCGATATTGCCAAAGTTGCCCTGACCATCGACCAGCGGGTAGCGGACGGCAAAGTCCTGCGCCAGACGCGCCATCGCGTCATAGATCGCACTGTCGCCATGCGGGTGATAGTTGCCCATCACGTCGCCGGCGATCTTGGCCGATTTGCGGAAGGCCCCGGTGGGCGACAACCTGAGTTCGCGCATCGCCCACAGGATCCGACGATGCACCGGCTTCAGACCATCGCGGGCATCCGGAAGCGCGCGGTGCATGATCGTGGACAGCGCATAGGTCAGATAACGCTCGCCGATGGCGCGGCGCAGCGGCTCGGCCAAGGCGGGCTCGGGCATATCGTCTTCGGGCTTCTGGGTCATGCCGGACATGTAACGACGCGCGCGCCGCCGGTCCAGCCCCGCTGTTGTCAACTTTGCCAGGAGACAAAATTGTGGCTTTTTCCATCTGCATCGGAACCCGAACGTGTTAAAAGCGTCAAAAGTGTGAACGATTCCGGGTGACACATGTTCAAGCTGACGGCCCTCCTCTGCGCTGCGATGTTTATGGCCCTGCTGATCGGCGGGGAAGACCGGGGGCAGCTGCGCCCCGGCCTTGCAAAGGCGGCCGCGCAGGCCGAGCAACGCGTGACCATCGCCACGATGGATGCACCCGCGGATCAGCCCCCCCCCGCAGCGACCGCCACGTCCACACCTCTGGCCGCCGATCTGGCGCAGCCGGTGGTTCTGCCGGTGATGCAACCGGCCCCCGCGCAAGACGATGCGGTGGCGGAGGCTGTGGCGCTGGCGGTTTCGGGCAATACGGTCCCCGCTGCCAACCCTATCTGGCATGTCACCGCACGATCGGTGAACGTGCGCTCGGGTCCAGGCACTGACAGCCCGGTCGTCGGCCGTCTGACCCGAGGCGAGGCGGTCTCGCTGGTCTGGATGGAGGATAACGGCTGGGCCCGTATCCTGATCGAAGGCGACGGGATCGCGGGCTATGTCTCGACGGATTTTCTGGCTGAAGGCGCACGCTGATACCGTCAAAGGGTTTGCGCCACCGGTGCAAAACGCCTAATCCGGGCAAAAAGTCCGGAGCAGTTGCAATGAGTTCCCCCCGTTCGGTTCTGATCACCGGTTGCTCCTCGGGCATCGGTCTGGATGCGGCGCGCGGCCTGAAGGCCCGCGGTTGGCGCGTATTCGCCACTTGCCGACACGAGGCCGATTGCGCGCGGCTGCGCGACGAGGGGCTGGAAAGTTTCACCCTCGATCTGGCCTATCCTGACAGCATCACCGCCGCCGTGGCCGAGGCCGTGCGGCGGACCGGCGGCACGCTGGACGCGCTTTACAACAACGGCGCCTATGCCTGCCCCGGCCTGGTCGAGGATCTGCCGCGCGAGGCACTGCGCGAGATTTTCGAGGTCAACCTGTTTGGCCAGCACGATCTGACACGGCAGGTGATCCCGATCATGCGGGCGCAGGGCCACGGGCGGATCGTCAATTGCTCTTCCGTGCTGGGTCTCGTTGCAATGATGTGGCGCGGGGCCTATGTCTCGACCAAGTTCGCGCTGGAGGGGCTGACCGACGTTCTGCGGATCGAGATGCGCGGCAGCGGCATCCATGTCAGCCTGATCGAGCCCGGCCCGATCCCCACCCGCATCCGCCTGAACTCGATCCCGCATTTCGAAAAGTGGATCGACTGGGAAAATGCAGCCCGGTCCGAAGATTACCGCGAGCTGCTGGACCGGCTGTATAAGCCCTCTCCTGGACCCGACCGCTTCGAGATGCCCTGTTCGGCCGTCACCGCAAAGCTGATCCACGCGCTGGAAAGCCCCCGCCCCAAGGCGCGCTATTACGTCACCCATGCGACCACGCTGATGGGCGTGGCCCGGCGCATCCTGCCCACCCGCGCGCTGGACTGGCTGATCGCCAAGGGGTGAATCGCGGTTTACGCCCGCCGGCTTTTGGGGCTTGATCGCGGCGACACGGCAGGAGGGCTGACATGCAGGGCAATCGCAAGGCGATCTGGGGCTGGTATTTCTTCGATTGGGCCAGCCAACCCTACAATACCTTGCTGCTGACCTTCATCTTCGGCCCCTACATCACCAGCGTGATGGGTGATGGCACCGCCGCGCAGACGATCTGGGGCTACGGAATCGCGGCGACCGGTTTCGTGATTGCCCTGGCCTCGCCGATCCTGGGCGCGATCGCCGACCACGCCCGCGGACGGATGCCTTTCATCAAGGTTTTTTCGGTGATGTATGTGATCGGGGCAGCCGGGCTTTGGCTGGCCCATCCGCAAGACCTGAACATCTGGCTGGTGATGATGTTCTTTGGCCTCGGCCTGATCGGGATGGAGTTTGCCACCAGCTTCACCAATGCGATGATGCCCGATCTCGCGCCGCCAGATCAGATAGGGCGCATGTCCGGCTCGGGCTGGGCCTTTGGCTATCTGGGGGGCGTGCTGGCGCTGGCGGTGATGCTGCTGGCCTTTGACGATTCGGCCAACGGCCGCACCCTGCTGGGCAACCCGCCCGCCCTGGGCCTGGACCCCGGGACGCGGGAAGGAACGCGGTTTGTCGGTCCCCTGACCGCGTTGTGGTTCATGCTGTTCATCATCCCGTTCTTCCTTTGGGTGAAAGAGCCACGCAAGCGCGGCCTGCCGGTCGCCGCCGCCGCCCGCGCGGCGGTCCCCGACCTCATGCACAGCCTGCGCCACCTGCCGGCGCGGCAAAGCCTGTTTGCCTATCTGATGTCCTCGATGTTCTACCGCGATGCGCTGAACGGCATTTATGCCTTTGGCGGCATCTATGCGGCGGGGATGCTGGGCTGGCAGCCCGTGCAAATGGGCATCTTCGGCATCATCGGGGCGCTGACGGGGGCGCTGTTTGCATGGATCGGCGGCCGGGCCGACGGGCGCTTTGGCCCCAAGCCGGTGATCGTCACCAGCCTGATCGCCCTGACCGCAATTGCGCTGGCGGTCGTCTTCGTGTCGCGCGATCAGGTGTTCGGCATCGCGGTCGCACCGGGTAGCCCCCTGCCGGATGTGGCTTTTTTCACCCTTGGGGCGCTGATCGGCGCAGCGGGGGGCGGGTTGCAATCGGCCAGCCGGACGATGCTGCTGCGTCAGGCCGACCCCGCCCGCCTGACCGAGGCCTTCGGTCTTTATGCGCTGACCGGCAAGGCCACCTCGTTTCTGGCGCCCTTGCTGATCGCGGTGACCACCGATCTCAGCGGAAGCCAGCGCATCGGCATCTCGCCGCTGATCGCGCTCTTTCTCATCGGCTTGCTTCTGCTAGCCTATGTGAAACCCGAAGGGGAGAAACAGGCATGATCCGAATCATAGCAGCCGCCTTGGCGCTGTCTCTGGCTGCGCCCGCCGCGCAGGCAGAACAACTGGCCAACCAGTTGTTCGCCGCCCATGATCGCCCATCGCAACAACAGCCCATGCCAGTTGGGGCCTATGCTAAGGGCTGCGCGGCGGGATTGGTGCAACTGGCTGAAACCGGGCCGACCTGGCAGGCCATGCGCCTGTCGCGCGGGCGCAACTGGGGCCACCCCGAAACGGTCCGCTTCCTGCAGGAACTGTCGGCCGCCGCAACCCAACTGGGCTGGGCCGGCCTCTACATCGGTGACATCAGCCAGCCGCGCGGAGGGCCAATGTCCTCGGGCCATGCCAGCCACCAGATCGGGCTGGATGCGGATGTCTGGATGCTGCCGCCCAAGCGCCTGAACCTCAGCCGGGCCGAGCGTGAGGAGATCAGCTCGATCCCGGTGCGGTCAGCCGATCAGCGCAGCGTGACCGAGAACTGGACACCGCAGCACCATGCGCTGCTGCGGGCCGCAGCCTCGGATCCGCGGGTGGATCGCATCTTCGTGGCCGCTGCGGTCAAGATCGAGATGTGCAAATCTGCCACCCGCAAGGACCGGAACTGGCTGCAAAAGATCCGCCCGGTGGCCGGCCATGACACGCATTTCCATGTGCGGCTGAAATGCCCGAAAGGCGCACGCCTGTGCGAGACGCAAAGCCCCACGGTGGCCGAGCTGTCGAAGGGCGGCGATGGCTGTGACGAGACGCTGATGTGGTGGGTGACGGATTACCTCAACCCGCCCAAGGGTTCCAAACCCGCCGAACCCGAACCCCGCGCCCGTCACCCGCGCGAATATACGATGGCCGACCTGCCCGCCCAATGCCAAGACGTTCTTTCCTCGCGCTGACACTGGCCCTCGGGTTGGCGCTGGAAAGTAGCGCCGCGCCCGAGGTGCCCGCGACCTATCTCGGCAGTTTCACCTGGACCGCGGCGGATGCCCGCCTGGGGGGCATGTCGGCGATCGAGGTGGCGGCCAACGGCAACGATTTTACCGCCTTGTCGGATCGCGGCGCATGGACCGCGGGCCGGTTGATCCGCGACCACCGCGGCCTGATCGTAGGCGTCGAGGCCGCCCCGTTGCGGCTGTTGCAGGCCAACGGACCAAAGCCCTTGGCCAAAAACCGTGCAGATAGCGAGGGGCTGGCAATTACGCCCGACGGCACGGCCTATGTCTCGTTCGAAGGCGTGGCCCGGGTGCTGCGCTATGACCGGCTGACCGGGCAAGCCGAAAACCTGCCGACGCCCCAGGCCTTCAAGCGGATGCAACGTAACGCGGCGCTCGAGGCGCTGGCGGTGGATGCAGTCGGGGCGCTTTACACCATCCCCGAGCGGTCCGGCGCCGAAAACCGCCCCTTTCCGGTCTGGCGGTTTGCAGACGGCACATGGACACAACCCTTCAGCATCCCGCGCCGGGGGACTTTTCTGCCGGTAGGGGCCGATTTTGGCCCCGATGGCCGGTTGTATCTGCTGGAGCGGCAGTTTCTCGGCCTTCCGGGCTTTGCCAGCCGCGTGCGGCGCTTCGCGTTGGGTCCGGGCGGGATCACCGCCGAGGAAACCCTGCTGGAAACCCGGCCCGGCACCCATGACAATCTGGAGGGCATCGCTGTCTGGCGCGAGACGGATGGCGCGATCCGGCTGACCCTGCTGTCGGATGACAATTTCCGCTTTTTCCAGCGGACCGAGTTGGTCGAATACCGCATCCCCGATTGACTCACGACGCTGCCGGGCCTAATGCCGCAGCCTGCTCCGATCTTGGGGCACAGGTCGCCGCAACCCTGCAAAAACGGGCACATGATGCAGAAATCTCTCGTTCCCGGCGTAATCGCCATGGGGGTCATCGTTCTGGCCTCCAACATCCTGGTGCAATTCCTGTTCGGCCAATGGCTGACCTGGGGCGCCTTTACCTATCCGCTGGCCTTCCTCGTCACCGATCTGACCAACCGCCTGCAGGGCGCCGCAGCCGCGCGCCGCGTGGTGTTGGCGGGGTTTGGGGTGGGCGTGATCTGCTCGTTTATCGGCGCGCAAATCGTGGGCGAGTTCGGCCCCTTGGTCACACTGCGCGTGGCTCTGGGCTCTGGCCTGGCCTTCCTGATTGCGCAGCTGGTTGACATCGCCGTCTTCAACCGCTTGCGTGCTGGCAGCTGGTGGCGCGCGCCGTTGGTCTCGACGCTGTTCGGCGCCACGCTGGACACTGCGATCTTTTTTACCGTGGCTTTCTCGGCCGCTCTGATGTTCATCGAGCCCGGCAATGACGTGTCCTGGGCGGGCGAGATGCTGCCGCTGCTGGGCTTTGGCCCGCAAGTGCCCCTCTGGGTTTCGCTGGCGACGGCAGATTGGCTGGTCAAGCTGTCCTTGGCCATTGTGGCGCTGGTGCCATTCAGACTGATCGTCGGAAAATTGACGGCACGGCTTGCGTGAAATGTTTTGACAAACACAAAATCTGTGTCACCTTTCCCTTATCGCAACTTTTTGAAAGGAGGTGATCCAGTGTCGAGAGTGATATTGGAGAAAACGGTCGGGACATTCTGCGGGAGGATGATCTGAGGGCAGCCCTTCGGGCAACCCACCGCGGATTGAGCGATTTGCTCTAACTGGCTCATCTCCTAGAGCTCGGAAAGGGTCCCAAACGGGACCCTTTCTCTTTTCCTCAACGCCTGTTCACAAAGACCATGCTGCGCATCACCGACCAGATCACCATCGCCGACTGGGAGATGACCGAAACCTTTTCGCGCTCATCCGGGCCGGGCGGGCAGAATGTCAACAAGGTCGAAACCGCCGTCGAATTGCGGTTCGAGGCCGAACGCTCGCCGCATCTGTCGCCGGCGGTGAAGGCGCGGCTGAAGCGACTGGCCGGACGACGCTGGACCAATGACGGCGCAATCGTGATCCGTGCCGAAGAAACCCGCAGTCAGGCCCGCAACCGGGAACTGGCGCAAGAGCGTCTGGCAGACTTGATCCGACAGGCGCTGGTGGCACCCAAACGCCGCGTTGCCACCAAGCCCACATGGGGCAGCCAGCAACGGCGGCTGGCCGCGAAAACCCAGCGCGGCGAGGTGAAGGCGTTGCGTGGAAGGGTGGACGAGGACTGATCCCGACAAGCATCAGCAGCGCCGCCGTTACCGACTTAGCGTTCACAAACGCAAGCGCGCTGTCGTGCGCGCGCGATGGAATCTGTTGCCGCGCCTGCAAAGCCCGGATAAGGCAGCGCGTGACAAGCGGATGACATTTCCATGACAAACATGCCCCAGCCCGAGCAGAACCAGTGGAAAACGCTGGACAAGGATCTGAAACGGATCGTGCAGCTTGAACAGGCAACCGCCTTCCTGTCTCGGCCACTGATCGCGATCGGCATTGCACTGGCCTTCGTGGCGGTCTGCACGATCGCCGCGGCCGTGTTCATCGGCGGCGCGCCCAAAGGCCTGATCGTGGTCGCCGCTGCCGCCTTCGGGGCCTATATGGCGCTGAACATCGGCGCGAATGACGTGGCGAACAACATGGGCCCAGCCGTGGGCGCAAATGCCCTGACGATGGGCGGCGCGTTGGTGATTGCCGCGATCTTCGAGACCGCAGGCGCGCTGATCGCGGGCGGGGATGTGGTTTCAACCATCTCTGGCGGAATCGTCGCCCCCGAAGCAGTGGCCGCGCCGCAGACCTTCATCTGGGCGATGATGGCGGCCTTGATCGCCTCGTCCCTTTGGCTGAACCTTGCGACATGGCTGGGGGCGCCGGTCTCGACAACGCATGCCATAGTTGGCGGGGTGATGGGCGCGGGCGTCGTCGCGGCCGGGTTTGGCGCGGTGGATTGGGGCAAGATGGGCCAGATTGCCGCAAGCTGGGTGATCTCGCCGGTTCTGGGCGGCGTGATCGCCGCGGCCTTTCTTGCCTTCATCAAGGCCCGCATCGCAGATGTGGACGACAAGCTGGCCGCCGCGCGTTTCTGGGTGCCGATCCTGATCGGGGTGATGGCCGGCACCTTCGCCACCTATCTTTCGGTCAAGGGTCTGAAGAAGATTGTCGAAATCTCAATGGGCTCCGCGGTCATGCTGGGGATCGCGATTGGCATTGCAGCACTGATCGTCACCCGTCCGATCATCCGCCGGCAATCCGTGGGGATGGAGAACCGCAAGAAGTCGCTGCGCGCGCTGTTCGGCATGCCGCTGGTAATCTCGGCTGCGCTGCTGTCCTTTGCCCATGGTGCGAATGACGTGGCCAATGCGGTCGGACCTCTGGCGGCCATCGTGCATGCCGTAGCCGATGGCGGCACCGCCGAAAAGGTTACAATTCCACTCTGGGTCATGCTGATCGGGGCAGGCGGGATCTCGTTCGGCCTTGTGCTGTTCGGGCCGAAGCTGATCCGCATGGTCGGATCCGAGATCACCAAGCTCAACCCGCTGCGCGCCTTTTGCGTGGCGCTTTCGGCGGCGATCACGGTGATCGTGGCCAGCGCGCTGGGGCTTCCGGTCAGCTCTACCCATATCGCTGTGGGTGCCGTGTTTGGGGTGGGCTTCTTCCGTGAATGGCATGCTGACCGCAAGACCCGCCGCACCGGCATCGTCAAAGGCAACCCCGTCCCGGTGGATGAGCGCGCAAAACGCAAATTGGTCCGCCGCGCCCATGTCCTGTCGATCGGTGCGGCCTGGGTGGTGACGGTGCCGCTGACCGCCGGCCTGTCGGCTGCGATCTTCTATGTGCTGAACTGGCTGGCCTGAGGCGCAGGGCCTCAGACACGCACCTCTTGCGCCACCTGATCTCCCACGCCGAACACACGCTTGTAACGGGCCACCTGATCGGCGGGTCCCATCGCCTTGTTGGGGTTATCGGACAGCTTGACCGTAGGCCGGCCATTGGCGCTGACCGCCTTGCAGACCAGACTGAACGGCGCGAGCCTTCCATCGGCAAAGCCGGTGAAATCATTGGTCAGCATCGTCCCCCAGCCGAACGATACCTTGACCCGGCCAGCAAAGCGGGCGTGCAGCGCCTCGATCACCTCGACATCCAGGCCATCGGAAAAGATCACCAGCTTTTCGCGTGGGTCTTCGCCCCGGTCCTGCCACCACCGGATCGCCATCTCCGTCGCAGCCACCGGATCACCTGAATCGATGCGGATCCCGGTCCATTGCGACAGCCAATCCGGCGCGTGCTTCAAGAAGCCCTCGGTGCCAAAGGTATCGGGCAGCATGATCCGCAGATTACCGTCATGCTCTTCATGCCAGTCGGCCAGCACCCGATACGGTGCCTCGGCCAGCTCGGCATCGCTGTCGGCCATGGCGGCATAGACCATCGGCAATTCATGGGCGTTGGTGCCGATTGCCTCGATATCGCGCTTCATGGCGATCTTGCAGTTGGAGGTGCCGATGAAGGTCTGCTCGCCCAAACCTTCCATCATCGCCTGCACGCACCAGTCCTGCCACAAGAAGCCGTGGCGGCGGCGGGTGCCGAAATCGGCGATCTTCAGCCCCTCGATCTTGCGCAGTCGCTCGATCTTTTCCCAGATCCGGGTCATTGCGCGGGCATAAAGAACCTGCAGTTCAAACTTGCCCATACCCTTCAGCACCGCGCGCGACCGCAGCTCCATGATGATCGCCAGGGCGGGGATCTCCCACAGCATCACCTCGGGCCAGCGCCCCTCGAAGGTCAGCTCGTACTGCCCGTCGCGCTTCTCCAGATGATAGGCGGGCAGGCGGATGCCCTCGAACCACTCCATGAAGTCGGGGCGGAACATCTGCCGCTTGCCATAAAAGGTATTGCCGCGCAGCCAGGTGCTTTCACCCCGGCTGAGCGACAGCGAGCGCACATGGTCCAGCTGCTCGCGCAGCTCGCCCTCGTCGATCAGTTCCGCCAGCCGGATGGATTTGCTGCGATTGATCAGGCTGAAGGTGACCTGCGTGTCGGGCCGGTTGCGAAACACCGACTGGCACATCAGCAGTTTGTAAAAATCCGTGTCGATCAGCGACCGAATGATCGGGTCGATCTTGAAGGCGTGGTTATAGACGCGGGTTGCGATATCGACCATGGCTCAGCCCTCCAAGGTCACGCCGGCGGCGCGCATTTGCGCGACCGCATCGGCCAACGAGCCGTTAAGGTCGATCGCGCGCGACAGGTCCATCCGCACCGTCACGGCAAAGCCCAGCCGCACCGCATCCAGCGCCGAATAGGCCACGCAGTAATCGGTGGCGAGGCCCGCCAGCACCAGCCGCTTGATGCCGCGATTGCGCAGATAGCCCTCCAGCCCTGTCGCGGTCTGCCGGTCATTCTCGAAAAACGCCGAATAGCTGTCGATCCCGGGGCGAAAGCCCTTGCGGATCACCAGATGCGCTGGATCCGTCTTCATGTCGGGATGAAACGCCGCCCCGGCACTGCCCTGCACGCAATGCCGCGGCCACAGCACCTGTGGGCCATAGTCCATCTGCGTGAGGCTGAAGGGCGCCGCCCCCGGATGGTTATCCGCAAATGAGGTGTGATCGGCCGGGTGCCAGTCCTGCGTAAGCACCACGCAGCCAAACTCGGCCATCAGCGCGTTCAGGCCCGGCACGATCCGATCGCCCTCCGTCACAGCCAAGGCGCCGCCGGGGCAGAAATCGTTCTGCACGTCGATCACGATCAGGGCTTCATCCATGCCGCGCATTATGGCCTCCCGCTTTCTGTCCAACCGGCGTAAGGCCCCACCCCTGCGCGGTCAAGCCGCGCTGGACTTTTGCCGCATTCGGCGTAAAGGAGGCGCCATGCTGACCGTTGCTGCCCTGTATCACTTCGCCCGTCTTGACGACCCCGCAGCCCTGCGCCCCGCGCTGGTGGAGTTGGGTCGCGCCCATGACCTGACCGGCTCGCTGCTGCTGGCGCGCGAGGGGGTAAACGGCACCGTCGCAGGCCCCCGCGCAGGGATCGACGCGCTGCTGGCGCATCTGCGCGCCTGGCCGGGCTGCGCGGATCTGGAGCATAAGGAAAGCTGGGCCGAAACCCCACCTTTCGGTCGCTTCAAGGTCAAACTGAAGGCCGAGATCGTGACGATGGGCCAGCCCGACGTGGACCCGCGCGCCAGCGTCGGCCATTACCTCAACCCGGCCGAGTGGAACGATCTGCTGCGCCAGCCGGATGTCGCGGTGATCGACACCCGCAACGATTACGAGGTGGCGCTGGGCACCTTTGCTGGCGCGGTGGACCCCGGCACCAAGACCTTCCGCGAGTTTCCGGCATGGTGGGCCGAAAACGCCCACCGCTTCCACAACAAGCGCATCGCCATGTTCTGCACCGGCGGCATCCGCTGCGAGAAATCGACCAACTGGCTGTTGCAGCAAGGCGTGGATCAGGTCTTTCACCTGAAAGGCGGCATCCTGAAATATCTGGAAGATATGCCCGAGACCGACAGCCTCTGGCAGGGCCGTTGCTATGTGTTCGACGAACGCGTCAGTCTGGGTCACGGTCTTGTCCCCGGCGATGACCGCCATTGCGGCGCCTGCCGCCGCCCCGTCACGCCCGAGGGTCGCCAGCACCCGGATTATGAGGAAGGCGTTTGCTGCGCCGCCTGCGTCGATGAATATACGCCGGACGACCGCGGCCGGTTCCGCGAGCGGATGAAGCAGATGCGGCTGGCCGCCCAGCGCGGCGAACGGCATCTGGGCGCGCATCCCCGGACCGAGGGCTGATCGCTTCAGCTGAACTGGCCTTGCGCGAACCAGCCGCCAGATATCGCTCCGCCATGAGCGTAAAACAGCCAGAGCCGCACGCCACCTTCGGTTTCCACGCGCCAGTAATCGCGCGGGCCGGATCGCCATTCGGGGTCGTCCAGCCACCATTCCGGCGCGATCCGCTCGGGGCCTGAGGCGCGACGCAGCGCGTGATCCACCCCGCGCCAGCGAAAGCCGGCGGGCGGGACCGGATCGGCGGGGGCCATCACCGGCTCAGGCCGAAACAGGGTCAGCGGACGCTGCGTTCGGCTGGCAGGCCAGGGGGCGGGATGGGCCTCGGACCAGGCCGCCTGCACCGCCTGTTGCGCCTTTTCGGGGATATGGCTTTCAGCGGGATGCAACCGCGTGACGGCATCCGGCCCCAGCCGCGCCCCCAGCCGCCCGATCAGATCGCCCAGTGCGGCATCCTGCGCGGGACGGGCGATGGCACCGGCCTCCAGATGGCCGACATGCTGGCGCGGGTGCAGCGGCTCGGTCATGTCTGCGGCCAGACGGATGGCGTCGAACCCAAACTCTGCCTGCAAGAGATCCAGCTTCACCGCCAGCACCGCGCGGATGCGGGCGGGATCATGGCTGGCCTGTGCCAGCCCGACCGCAAGCCGCGCCACAGTGCCATCCGCCCGCACCCCCTCCAGCCGCAGGCGACGCGCGCCCTGCCCCGCCTGCCGCAACCGATCACACAGGGACGGCAGCAGCCGGTCCAGCGCCGCCTCGATGTCACTGCGCAGGCCGATGGGATCCGGAAAGGACAGGCGCAACGCGAAACGCGGCGCCTCACGCGCGGGGCTGATCGGCTCGGGCTCCAGCCCCAGCGCCTGATCCAGACGCCGCAACACCCCGGCACCGAAACGCCGCGCCAAGGCCGCGCGCGGCAGGCCAGCCAGATCACCGATCCGCCGCAGCCCCACCGCCTGAAGGCCCGCCACTTCGGCGGACGTCAGCCGCAGCGCCGCGACCGGCAGCGCCGCCAGCGCCTGCCGCATCTGCCCCACAGGCGCGATCCGCCCTGCCCGATCCGAGATCGGGCCGGGCCGCGCCAGATCGGCCATCCGCCGCCGCCCGGCCCGCGACCGGGTGGCCCGCGCCTCCTGCTCGATCGCATCGCCATGGGGCAGCGCCAGCAACGGCCGGCCGGCATGCCGCGCCAAGGCCCAGGCCGCGCCCGGCGTATCGGCGATTGCCGCCGAAACCGTCAGCCCCAGATCGGCGCAATCGCCTTCCAGCGCCGCCATCACGCCGGCCTCACCCCCGAAAAGATGGGCGCAGCCGGTCAGGTCGATCATCAGGCCCGCCGATGGCTCTTCGGCCACCAGCGGCGAGAACCGCCCGGCCCAGCGCCGCAGCACCGCCAGAAACCCGGCCTCAGCCAGCGGGTCGGCGGGGCGCGTCACCAACGCAGGACACATGGCGCGGGCATCGCGCAACGGCTGGGCGATGGTCAGCCCCGCGGCCTCGGCCTCGGCATTCAGGCTGTCCAGCACCTGCGCGCCGCCACGCTCGGCCACCACGGCGAAGGGCTGACCGGGCAAGACCACGCCGCGGCGCAGCCAGCGTTCGGCAGCCAGCCTGGGAAACCAGATCGAGAGAATCCGCCGCGACATGGCGCGAACATATCAGGAACAATCGCCCGGTGCAAAACCGATCAGCCACAGGCAATGCGGCTGATCACATCCTTGTCATCCAGCTCGATATTCAGCCGCTCTGCGCTGTAATCCATCGTCACGGCATCTCCGGGGCGCACCACCCGGGTCACGCGCCCAAAGTCGCGGCCCGCGATCGCGGCAAAGGGCTGCCCGACCAGATCCTGCAAGCCCCCAGCCCCACAGGCATCCGACAGTTGCGGGGCAGCAGGCGTGTCACAGGCCGCCAGCAGCAGCAACGGCGCCGCCAGAACCGTCATCGTCAAACGACTCATCACATCCTCCCTCGCTTGTTCAGACCAGCAGAAAGGCAAACGGCGGGGCAATCAACCCCGCCGTGCAACAAAGCCCCTGGACTTGGCGTGCAGATCAGCCGCAGCTCAACCGGACAATGGTTCCGGTGGCATCGAGATGGAAGTTGATGCGGAAGGAGTCATACTCCTCCTGGCTGACAATACCGCCCATCGGCACGATCCGCGTCGGCCGCATCACGCCCGCCGCAGCCACGGCGCCTTCCGGCTGCCCGATCAGATACTGATATTGCGCAGCCTTGCAGGTGTCGGGCTCGCGGTCATTCAGACCGGGAGTCAGGTCAATCGGCTGGCCAGTCACCGGGTCAATCCCCGGCGGCAGGGACTGGGGCGCCACCACCGGCTCGGGGGCACCACAGGCGGCCAGAACCAGCGGCAGCACGAACAGAAGGGAAGAAAGTTTCATTGCGGCGATTCCAGTTTGGGTTTGCGGCTGTCTGCCACAAGTTGCGACAAAATGACAGGGGACTATATGGCAGGGGACTGCGAATGCATCACTCGGCCAGATCGCGGAACCGGCGCCACAGCATCGTCAACCCGAAACCGAAGGTGATCGTCGCCACCGCCATGACATAGGTGACCGAAATGTAGTCGCCATGATAGGCCGGGTAAAAGCCGCGCCGCATCAATCCGACGCAATGCACGATCGGATTGTACCACAGGATATCCTTCGCCAATTGCGGCATGTCGTCAAAGACGAAGATCACGCAGGACAGAATGAACAGCGGGCGGGTGATGACGCCCCAGACCCGCTCCCAGGCGGGCAATACACCCATCAGGAAACAATTGAAGGTGCCGATCCCCATGGCCAGCGCCACCGTGGCGCAGTAGGCCAAAGCAACCTGCCCAAGGTCGAGGATCGTGCGGGTGTCGAACAGGATCAAGATGCCGCTGAACACGACATAAGCCACCATCAGCTGCGTCAGCGTGGTCAGCAACGCCCGCGCGATGATCGCATCCACAAACGTCACCACCGGATAGGCCAGCAAGGGGCGCGAGAACCGGATCGCCGCCGCTGTCTTGCTGGAAAGCTCCAGAAACAGGGCGAAGGGCAAGTATCCCGTGGCGTAGAATAGCGGAAAGTTGGTGCCGAGCGACGGAGCCCGGAACGCCATCGAGAACACCAGCGACAACAGCGCCAGTGCTGCGGCGGGCTCCAGCACAGCCCAGACATATCCGCCGGGCGACCGGCCATAGGTTGTGGCCATCTCGCGCAGCATCAGCGCCACCACCGCACGAGCCGAGCGGAACCTGCGGGCGCGCATGCCGTCGGTCGGCAGGATCATGCCGTCGAGATCGCCCATTCCGGCGGGGCCTGGACTGTCGCTCATGTGTGCGGTTGCTTTCGTCACTGGCTTTGGCTTTGCGCTTTGTGTAATAAATCGCAACAACAGGCAAACCCCAAGTCGCAGGCGCAGCGTGGATAATCCCGATACAGGCAATAACCGGCAACCGGGCGCCGGGTCGGAAAACGCGGCGCAGCGCCCCGCCGCGCGCCCTGCGGGTCCGGCCGCAAAACCCCGCGCCAAGCCGGCAGACAGACCCGCCGCACCCGAGTTGCCGCCAATCGCCGGCCCTGCCCGTCTTCGCCAGCGCCACCTCAGCCTGATGGCAATTTTCGGCTTTCTGGTCATCTTGCCGTCCGTGCTGGCAGCCGCCTATCTTTGGCTGATTGCCGATGACCAATATGCCTCCAAGGTCGCCTTTTCGGTCCGCAAGGAAGAATTCGAGTCCTCGATGGACCTTCTGGGCGGGATCACCAAGCTGGCGGGCTCGTCTGGGTCGGACACCGATATCCTGTATGAATACATCCTCAGCCAGGACATCGTGGCCCAGATCGATGCCGAACTGGATCTGGGCGCGATCTGGAGCAAATCCTGGCCCGGCGATCCGATCTTTGCGTTCAACCCCTCGGGCACCATCGAAGACCTGACCGACCACTGGACCCGCAAGGTCTCTGTGGCCTATGACACCGGCACCGGCCTGATCGAGATCAGGGCTCTGGCCTTTGCCCCGGAGGACGCGCAAAAGATCGCCGAGGCGATCTACAAACGCTCGTCCGCGCTGATCAACGACCTGTCGGATGCGGCCCGCAGCGATGCCATCCGTTATGCCCAGGAAGAGCTGGATCGCTCGGTCGAGCGGTTGAAAGCCGCCCGGCAAGAGTTGACTGCCTTCCGCATCCAGACCCAGATCGTCGATCCGCAGGCCGACCTTCAGGGCCAGATGGGCGTGCTGAACACCCTTCAGGCCCAGTTGGCCGAGTCGCTGGTCGAACAGGACCTGCTGCGCGAAAGCGCGCCCAGTGGCGACCCGCGCCTGAACCAGATCGGGCGCCGCATCACCGCGATCGAAGAGCGGATCAAGGACGAACGTCGCAAGTTCGGCCGCACCGGCACCATCAGCACCGACCCGAACGGCGCCGGCGCCGATTACGCGACGCTGGTGGCCGAGTTCGAGCGTCTTGCTGTGGACATGCAGTTTGCCGAGGAAAGCTATCGCGCGGCACTTGCCTCCTATGACAGCGCCCGGGCCGAGGCGCAGCGCCAGTCCCGCTATCTGGCCGCGCATATCCGCCCGTCGCAGGCTGAAAAGTCGCTTTATCCCGAACGTCTGACCTTGTGGGCCCTGACCACCTTTTTCCTCGCGATGGTGTGGGCAATCGGGGCACTAGTCTATTATTCCGTGCGTGACCGGCGCTGAGGCGATGATCCGGCTGGAGAACCTGACCAAGGTTTATGTGATCAACGGCCAGCGCCGGGTCGTGGCCGACGGCATGAACGCGGTGTTTCCGACCGGTGTTTCGGTGGGTCTGCTGGGCCGCAACGGGGCCGGCAAATCCTCGCTTCTGCGGATGATCGCCGGCACGATGAACCCGACCTCGGGGCGGATCGTCTCGACCGGCACGATCTCCTGGCCGGTAGGGTTTGCGGGGTCGTTTCACGCCGATCTGACCGGCGCGCAGAACACCCGCTTTCTGGCCCGTGCCTATGGCGTTGATACCGATGCCCTTGTGGACTTTGTTCAGGCCTTTGCCGGCCTGGGACAGCATTTCCATCTGCCGGTCCGCAGCTATTCGGCGGGGATGCGCTCTCGGCTGGCCTTCGGTGTGTCGATGGGCATCCGCTTTGACACCTACCTGGTGGACGAGGTGACATCAGTGGGCGATGCGGATTTCCGCGCGAAAAGCGCCGCCGTGTTCCGCGAGCGGATGAAGACCTCGGGCGCGATCGTGGTCAGCCATTCCATGCAGATGATCCGCAACCTCTGCACCATGGGCGCGGTGCTGGAGGGGGGGCATCTGACCATGTATGATCGGATCAATGACGCCATCGAAGCCTATGAAAGCCTTCTGGGCGCCGATGCCCGGCGACAGGCCGAAGAGGATGAATGACCATCACCGCGCGACGTGTCACCATCCTGATGGCGCTTTACAACGGCGCGCCGCATCTGCAAGCGCAACTGGACAGTTTTGCCGCGCAGGACTGGGCCGATTGGGATCTGCTGGTCTCGGATGACGGCTCGGGAGATGCCGGACCCGAGATCGTGCGGGCCTTCGCTGCAGCGCAGCCCAAGCGTGCCGTTCGGCTGATCTCGGGGCCGAAACAGGGCTTTGCCCGCAACTTCCTGCACCTGATCGCCGAGGCGGGCGACGGGTCGGCCGTGGCGATCGCGGACCAGGATGACGTGTGGCTACCGGCGAAGTTGTCGCGCGCCATGGCGGTATTGGCAGACCACGCGCAGGATCAGCCGCTGCTCTATTGCGCGCGGACCCATATCGTCGCGCCGGATCTGACTCCGTTGGCGCTGTCACCGCGCTGGCGGCGTCCATTCGGCTTTGCCAACGCCCTGGTTCAGAACGTGGCGGCCGGGAATACCATCGTGCTGAACCGCGCCGCCCTGCATCTGGCGCAAGAGGCCGGGCGGCGGGCCGCTGCGGCGGGTGCCGCGGATGTGGCGGCGCATGACTGGTGGCTTTATCAGCTTGTCACCGGTGCGGGTGGTCTTGTGGTGCGCGATGACGCGCCGGTGCTGCTCTATCGCCAGCACCCGCAAAACGAGATGGGCCGCAACGATACGCTTTCCGCATGGCGGGCGCGGCTGGCCAAGGTCATGTCGGGCACCTTTGCCGACTGGAACCGCCGCAACATCGCGGCCCTGACTGCGGCAGGTGATCTGCTGACGCCCGAGGCCCGTCACCTGCTGGCCGATTTTGCCAGGCTGCGTCAGCGCGGCCTCTTTGGCCGGCTGGCAGGCCTGCGCCGCGCTGGCCTGTATCGACAGACGCGCGGCGCGCAAGCGGTGCTGTGGCTGGCCGCCGCCCTGGGCCGGATTTAGCCGATCCGGCCGCGGATGCCGCCAGTCTGGCCACGATCCAGCAGAAGGTGATCGGCCAGAACGCAGGCCATCATCGCCTCGCCCACCGGCACGGCGCGGATGCCGACACAGGGATCGTGGCGACCCTTGGTAATCAGGTCCACCTCTTCGCCCGCCGCCGTGATCGTGCGGCGCGGAGTCAGGATCGACGAGGTGGGCTTGATGGCAAACCGCACCACCACCTCTTGCCCGGTCGAAATCCCGCCAAGGATACCGCCCGCGTGATTGGACAGAAACTCTGGCCCATTTGGCCCCATGCGGATCTCATCGGCATTTTCCACACCGGTCAGGGCGGCGGCGGCCATGCCGTCGCCAATCTCGACCGCCTTGACCGCATTGATCGTCATCATCGCCGCGGCCAGATCGCTGTCGAGTTTTGCATAAAGCGGCGCGCCAAGCCCCGCCGGCACGCCTTCTGCTGTCACCTCGACCACCGCGCCGACCGAGTTGTGGTTCAGCCGCAGCTCATCGAGATAGCCCGCCCAATCTTCAGCCGCGACCGGATCGGGGCACCAGAACGGATTCTGCGGCACCTGCGCCAGATCAAAGCGGGCACGGTCGATCGCGCGCGGCCCCATCTGCACCATATAGCCGGTGATGGTCAGCCCCGGGGCCAGCGCCGCCAGCACCACCCGCGCCACACCGCCAGCTGCCACCCGCGCCGCGGTTTCCCGCGCGCTGGACCTGCCGCCACCACGATAATCGCGGATGCCGTATTTCTGGTGATAGGTGATGTCGGCATGTCCGGGCCGAAAGCTTTTGGCAATATCGCCATAATCCTTGGATCGCTGGTCGGTATTCTCGATCATCAGCTGGATCGGCGTGCCGGTGGTGCGCCCTTCAAAGACACCGGACAGGATGCGGACCTGATCGGGCTCTTGCCGCTGGGTGGTGAACTTGTTCTGTCCCGGACGGCGCGCATCCAGCCAGGGTTGCAGATCGGCCTCGCTCAGCGCCAGCCCGGGCGGGCAGCCATCCACCGTGCAACCCAGCGCCGGCCCGTGGCTTTCGCCCCAGGTGGTCACGCGGAACATGTGGCCGAAGGTGTTGAAGCTCATCGCCGCCCCCATCAATCTTTCGCCCCTCATAAGCCAAAGGCCCGCCCCGCGAAAGGGCAGAGGGGCTTGCGGACGGGTGTGATTGCTCTAAGTTAGGCCATACCTCGGGGCGCCCTTTGGGCTGAGACGCATGATGCGGACCCGTTGAACCTGAACCGGTTAGGACCGGCGGAGGGAAGGTCGCGGACAGATCTGTCCGCCCGTCTGCTTCCGCCCGTCGCAGATGGAGAGAAAGATGAACCGCTTCCTTGCTGCCACGGGAATTTGCTGCATCGCCACCATGGCCGCGGCAGAAACCCCAGTGATCGACGTGCTGACCTATGACAGCTTTGTCACCGAATGGGGGCCTGGCCCCGCCATTGAAAAGGCCTTCGAGGCCGAATGCGGCTGCGATCTGCGCTTTACCCCCGCGGGGGATGGCGCCGCCTTGCTGGCGCGGCTGCAACTGGAAGGTGCATCGACCACCGCCGATGTGGTGCTGGGCCTCGATACCAACCTGACCGCAGCCGCCACCCGGACCGGTCTGTTTGCGCCGCACGGCCAGACTCCCGCGCTGAACCTGCCGGTGGATTGGACCGACGCGACCTTCCTGCCCTATGACTGGGGTTGGTTTGCCTTCGTCCACAAGGCTGACCAAAACTTCCCCACCGACTTCAAGGCGTTGGCAGACTCGGACCTGAAGATCGTGATCCAGGATCCCCGCTCATCCACCCCCGGACTGGGGTTGGTGATGTGGGTTCAGGCCGCTTACGGCGATCAAGCCGGCGCGATCTGGGAGGGGCTGGCCGACAATATCGTCACCGTTACCCCCGGCTGGTCCGAGGCCTATGACCTGTTTCTGTCCGGCGAGGCTGACGCAGTGCTGTCCTATACCACCTCGCCCGCCTATCACCTGATTGCCGAAGAAGATTCCAGCAAGGCAGCGGCCGCGATGACCGAGGGCAACTATCTTCAGGTCGAAGTCATGGGCAAGCTGGCCGGCAGCGACCAAGCCGCGCTGGCCGACCGGTTCCTGGCCTTCATGCTGTCGCCTGCGGCGCAATCCATCCTGCCGACGACCAACTGGATGTATCCCGCCGTCACTCCCGCGGAGGGATTGCCGAAAGGGTTTGAGACGCTGGTCCAGCCGACGAAATCGCTGCTGCTGGGCGCCGAAGAGGCCGAGGCCGCGCGCCGTGGTGCCATAGACATCTGGGCCGAGGCATTGGCCCGGTAACCGGCGGATGACCCATCGCGGTCCAGCCCGGCTTGCTGCGACAATACTGGCGGTGCTGACCCTTGGCACCGCCGGCATCGTATTGGCGCGCGGTCTCGCCGGGCCGGAGGGTGGCGGCGTCACCGCCGCCGACCTTGCGGCGATCCGCTTTACCGTTATGCAGGCGGGACTGTCGGCGCTGCTGTCGGCCGTGCTGGCGGTGCCGCTGGCCCGTGCGTTGGCCCGCCGTCGCTTTCCCGGCCGCGCCGCCCTGATTGCGGCACTTGGCGCGCCCTTTCTGGTCCCGACCATCACCGCGGTTCTGGCGCTGATCGCGGTCTTTGGCCGCAGCGGTTGGTTGGCGCATCTGACAGGATGGGAGGTTTCGCCTTACGGGCTGCAAGGCGTCCTGCTGGCGCATGTGTTTCTGAACCTGCCGCTTTGCACCCGCATGCTGCTGAACGGCTGGGCGGCCATCCCGGCCGAGCGTTGGCGGCTGGCGGAAAGCCTCGGCCTGCCGCCCGGCGCACTGTTCCGCCATCTTGAGGCGCCGATGCTGCGCGCCACCCTGCCGGGTGCGGCGCTAGCGGTGTTTTCAATCTGCCTGTCGTCCTTTGCGGTGGCGTTGGTGCTGGGTGGCGGGCCGCGTGCCAGCACGGTGGAACTGTCGATCTATCAGGCGCTGCGCTATGACTTCGATCTGGCGCGCGCGGCACGGCTGTCTGCGGTGCAATTTGCACTGACCACGGCGGCGCTGGCCTTGACCCTGCGCCTGACCCTGCCAACCGCCTTTGGCGCGGGGCGCGGGCTGGTGTTGGCAATCCCGGCGCCGGGTGGCTGGCGGGCGGCGGTTGATGGAGTGGTCATTCTGGCCGCTGCCCTGTTTCTGCTGGCACCATTGGCAGCCCTGACCGCCGCGGGCCTGCCGGCGGTGCCTGATCTGCCCGCGCAGGTCTGGCCTGCCGCTGTCCGCTCGGTGCTGATCGCCTTGGGGTCGGCCGTGCTGGCGCTGATGCTGGCCCTGCCGCTGGCGCTGGCCGCCGCCCGCGGCGCCCGCTGGGCCGAGCTGTCGGGCACACTGCCGCTGGCGGCCTCGGCTTTGGTGATGGGGACCGGACTGTTTCTGATGCTGCGCCCGGCGCTGTCGCCGGGGGTGCTGGCACTGCCGGTCACGCTGCTGGTCAACGCAACCCTTGCCACGCCCTTCGCCTTCCGCATCCTCGCCCCGCCGGCGCGAATCCTGCAAGCCGATTATGGCCAACTGGCGGCTTCGCTGGGGCTGGAGGGACGGGCCGCGCTGCGCCTGCTGATCCTGCCGCGGCTGGCCCGGCCGCTGGGTTTTGCCGCGGGCCTGACGGCGGCACTGTCAATGGGCGATCTGTCGGTGATCGCGTTGTTTGCCGTGGATGATGCCGCCACCCTGCCACTGCTGGTCAGCCGGCTGGCCGGCAGCTACCGATCGGATGCCGCCGCGGCGGCTGCCCTTCTGCTGGTGGCGCTGGCCTTCGCCCTTTACCTGATCCTTGATCGGAGCATCGCCCGCCATGACCCTGACACTTGACGCTCTGGTCCTGTCGCAACCGCCCTTCCGGCTGACCGCCGACTGGTCCCTGCCACCCGGCAGCCGCGTGGCGCTGATCGGCCCGTCGGGGGCAGGCAAATCGACGCTGCTTTCCGCGATTTCCGGTTTTTTCGCCCCGATCTCAGGCCGCATCCTGTGGCAAGGGCAGGACATCACGCCCCTGCCAGCGGCCCAGCGCCCCGTCTCGATCCTGTTTCAGGACCAGAACCTGTTTCCGCATCTGACGCTGGCGCAGAACCTCGGCCTCGGCCTCAACCCGCGGCTGCGGCTGACCGAGGCCGACCGCGCCCGCATCACGGAAACGCTGGCGCGCGTGGGTCTTGAGGGGATGGAGGGGCGCAAGCCCGGGCAACTGTCGGGCGGCCAGCAAGGCCGCGCCGCCTTGGCCCGCGCCCTGTTGCGCGCCCGGCCGATCCTGCTGCTGGACGAGCCTTTCGCGGCCCTCGGCCCCGCGCTCAAGGCCGAGATGCTGGATCTGGTTGCAGAAACGGCGACCGAGTCCGGCGCCCTGACGCTGCTGGTCACCCATGATCCCGAAGATGCGATCCGCTTTGCCGACCAGACTGTGCTGGTCGCCGATGGCATCGCTGCGGCCCCCGCGCCGACGGCGGCGCTGTTTGCCAACCCGCCCGCGGCGTTGCGCGCCTATCTGGGATAAGGGCCTGCCGTCAGAAATCCAGATCGGCGTAATGCGGCGGCGGGGGAAAGCCCGGCACCTGATCTGCCAACAGCGGCCGGAAGCAGGGCCGCGACTTGATCTTGGCGTACCAGTCCTTCACCCCGGCATGGCGGTTCCAGTCCACGTCCGAGATGTAATCGAGGCTCGACAGATGCGCCGCGGCGGTAAAATCCGCCAGCGTCATCATATCGCCCGCCAGCCAACGCCGCTGATCCAGCAGCCAGGCCATGTAATCCAGATGGTAATTGATCCGGGTCGCGCCAAATTTCACGTTGCGGCTGTCGGGATAGCCCTGCGCCATGACTTTCTTGTTGACCCGCTCATAAAGCAGCTTGGAGGTCACTTCGTTATGAAACTTGTCGTCAAACCACGCGCAAAGCCGGCGCACCTCATAGCGGCCATCCACATCGCGGGGCATCAGCTGCGGGGCTGGCACGGCCTCTTCGAGATATTCGCAGATCGCCTGGCTTTCGCTCATCATCCGGTTGCCGATGCGCAGGATCGGCACCTTGCCAGCCGGGTTGCGACGCAGAAAGTCGGGAGAGCCCTCCCAATACCGTTCTTCGACCAGTTCAACCTCCATGCGCTTTTCGGCAAGGGTCAAGCGAACCTTGCGGCAAAAGGGAGAAAGCGGGACGTGGTAGAGGCGGTTCATGATCGTCAGTCCTTCGAGCCACGGCCTTCAATGCCGCGACGGGGGCAGGAATTCAAGCACCCCGATCAATCGATAAAGCAAGACGCGCGGCCATCCGCTGCGATGGTCTCGGCCCCCGACAGGATCGAGGCCGTGCGACGGCGCACCAGCGGGCCGGGATTGGCAGGATTGCGGGTCTTTGGATCAGGCAGCACTGCCGCCAGCCGCGCCGCCTGCGTGGGCGTCAGATCCGCGGCCGAGACCCCGAACCAGTGCTGCGCCGCGGCTTCGACGCCAAACACGCCTTCGCCGAACTCGGCCACGTTCATGTAGACATGCAGGATGCGGCGCTTGGTCCAGACCAGTTCGACCACCGGAGTCAGGACCCCCTCGGCTGCCTTGCGCAGCCAGCTGCGGCCGTGCCAGAGAAACACGTTCTTGACCGTCTGCTGGCTGAGGGTCGAGGCGCCGCGGTTGCCGCCCTCGGCAATCGCCAGCCGGATCGCCTTCATGTCAAAACCCCAGTGCAGGCAGAAATTGGCATCCTCGGCCGCGACCACCGACAGCGCCATTTCGGGCGCGATCTCGTCCCAGCCAACCCAATCGCGGTCAATCCCGCCCAGCCGCACGCTTTCCTGCAACTGATAGATGTTGGTCGGCACGGGCAGCACCGCAAAGATCAGGATCAGCGCACCATAAAAGGCTGCCAGCCCCAGCAGCCCGCGCAGCGCCCAAAAGCGCACCCGCGCCGCAATGCTGCGCACAGGGGCCGCGACGACCGGCGGCGGTGGGGCGGATTTCTTTCGGGTGGTCTTTGCCATGCGCCTTGTCACCACGAAGGGGCTGGCCGGTCAAGACGAAGGGCGGGGTTTTGCCCCGCCCCTCATTCCGCCGGAACCCGTGCCGCCTCGTCCGACAGCGGATAGGCCAGATGCGCCAACATCTCTTTCGGGCAGATCTGCAAGAAGTTTGCCCGCTCGGCCTGCCAGTTGTCGAGGATGTCGCGCGCCTTGCGGCTGCCGGTCTCGGCCACATGCCGCTCCAGCAGACCTTTCAGCTGCGCCTCCCAATGCGGATGGCTGACGGCGCAGGTCACAAGGCTTTCGAGGTTGACGAAATCCTCGGCCGTGCCTTCGGGGTCGTGGATATAGGCCATGCCCCCGGTCATGCCGGCGCCGAAATTGGCCCCGATCCGCCCGAGGATCACCGCCACCCCACCGGTCATGTATTCACACCCGTTGGAGCCGCAGCCCTCGACCACCACCTTGGCGCCCGAGTTGCGCACGCCAAACCGCTCGCCCGCGCGGCCGGCGGCAAACAAGTAGCCATCGGTCGCGCCATAAAGGACGGTGTTGCCGACAATGGTGTTGTCAGCAGCCTTCAGCGGCGAAGCCATCGCCGGCTTGACCACGATCGTGCCGCCCGACAGACCCTTGCCCACGTAATCGTTGGCATCGCCCTGCATCTCGATCTTCAACCCGTTGACGGCAAAGGCCCCCAGCGACTGTCCGGCATTGCCGGTCAGCTTCACGGTCAGATGGTCGGGTTGCAGATTGTTGCGCATCCCGAACTTCTTGACGATGTGGCTCGACGCCCGCGTGCCGATGGTGCGGTGGGTATTGCGCACCGCATAGCTCAGCTGCATCTTCTCGCCATCTTCAAAGAAGCGGTGGCCGTCCTTGATGATCTCGGCGTCAAGCGTATCCGGCACGGCAT
>CAYTMV010000027.1:0-30400 GCA_964439015.1 uncultured Gemmobacter sp. | reverse complement strand
CGGTGGGCTGCACCTATAAATACCTCAACGGCGGCCCCGGCGCGCCGGCCTTCATCTATGTGGCCCCCCGCCATGCCGATCTGGCCCCGACGGTTCTGTCGGGCTGGCTGGGCCATGACGCCCCCTTTGCCTTCGAGCTGAGCTATCGCCCCGCCCGCGGGGTCGAGCGGATGCGGGTCGGCACCCCGCCGGTCCTGCAACTGGCCGCCCTCGAGGCGGCGCTGGATGTCTGGGAGGGGGTCGATCTGGCCGATCTGCGCGCGGCCTCGCTGGCGCTGACCGACCGTTTCATTGCCGGGGTCGAGGCCGCCTGCCCTGATCTGGTTTTGGCCACCCCCCGTGACCACAAGATGCGCGGATCGCAGGTCAGCTTTCGCCACCCCGAGGGCTATGCGATCATGCAGGCCCTGATCGCCCGCGGCGTGGTCGGCGACTTTCGCGCGCCCGATATCCTGCGCTTTGGCTTCACGCCGCTGTTCATCGGCGCGCAAGAGGTCGATGCCGCGGTGGCGATTCTCGCCCAGGTGGTAGAGGGGCGGTTGTGGGATCGCCCTGAATACCGCGCCCGCGCCCGTGTGACCTGACTGCGCGGAAATCCCCCACCGCCGACACCCGTCCAGAGGCATTTTCACACGGAAAAGTGAGGGAAGGGACCGCTTACCCCCCTTCCCCCGCTTGCCGTAGCGCGAAAAGCTGGCACAAAGCGAAACAGGTCGTTTTTGAAGGTGAGGGCGCGGCGCATGGCGGGCAAGTTCGGTGGAATGATGGCAGCGGTTCTGGTGGTGGGCGGTCTTGCTGCCTGTGTGCCTGACCCGTCGCTGACCGGGGCCACATCCAACGTGCCCGCCGCCCCATTGGTACCTGCGGCCAAGCCCGTGGGGGTGCATGACGAGATCTATGCCGCGCGTCAGGACGGCGCCTTCACCATTCCCGCCGTGCCCTATGAGCAGGTGCCCGAGGCGCTGCGCCGGCAGGAGGTGGCCTTTGCCACCGAAGACCCGGCGGGCACGATCATCATCAACCCTGCGCAGCGGACCCTGCACCTTGTGACCGGGCCGAACCGGGCGATCCGCTATGGCATCTCGGTCGGCAAGGCCGGGTTTGAGTGGGCGGGCGAGGCGATCATCTCGGACCGCAAGCACTGGCCCAACTGGTATCCGCCCGAAGAAATGATCGCCCGCAAGCCCGAGCTGGAAAAGTGGAAGGATGGCCAGCCCGGCGGCCCCACCAACCCGCTGGGCGCGCGCGCGCTGTATCTGACCACCAATGGCCGCGATTACGGTTATCGCATCCACGGCACGCCGGAATGGGACTCGATCGGGCGCAATGCCTCGTCGGGCTGTATCCGCATGATCAATCAGGACGTGATCGACCTGTATGAGCGCGTGCCGAATGGCGTGAAGGTGGTGGTGCTGAATGCCGACGGATCGCGGCCGCAAAGCCTGAAACTGCCCCCGCCTGCGCCCAAGGCCAAGAAACCCGCCGCCAAGCCGCGGGCTGCGCCCAAGCCGGAAGCGGCATCCGCGCCGGCCACGCCGGCGGCGCCCTTGGGGCTGCCGCAGTTGCAGATCGTGCCGCCGCCCGCAATCGTGACCGGGGCACCGGCACCGGGCGTTGGCGCGCCTGCGGCACCGGCCACGCCCGCAGCGGTCCCGGTCGTGACGCCGGCCGCGCCAGCCCCGACCGAACCGCCGGCCGTGGTCACGCCCATAGCGCCCGCCACCCCGGCCGCGACTCCTGCAGCCCCGCAGCCGGTTGCGCCCACGGTCGCACCACCGGCCTTGGCCCCGGCCTGTCCGGTGCCGCTGGTCAACGGCGCCTGCCCGCAAGGCTGACAGCCCCCCTCAAAGAAAAAAGGCCGCGCCCGAATGCGCGGCCTTTTCCATGTCACATCATCAGGTCAGCCCGCGACGCTGCGCCGCTGCATCTGGCCCCCCGCAGCCCATGCCGCCGCCGCCCGGCCAAAGGCCTCGAACAGCGGGCGCGAAACCGGATCGCCGGCGGCATTCCATTCCGGATGCCACTGCACAGAAAGGGTAAAGCCCGGCGCGTCCTTGACGTAGATCGCCTCGGGCGTGCCGTCGGGTGCCACGCCCTCGATGACAATCCGCGGCCCGGGCCGGGCAATGCCTTGACCGTGCAGGCTGTTGGTCATCACCTCGTCCGCCCCCAGAAGCCGTGCAAAGACCCCGCCCGGCGTCAGTCGCACCGGATGGCGCAGCGCAAACTTCTCTTCCACCGTGCCGTCGGGCGGCATCCGGTGGTTCATCCGCCCCGGCAGATCGCGGATCTCGGGGTAGAGCGAGCCGCCCATCGCCACGTTCACCTCCTGAAAGCCGCGACAGATGCCCAGAAACGGCTGGCCGCGCGCCACGCAGGCGCGGATCAGCGGCAGCGTCATGGCATCCCGCGCCCGGTCAAAATCGCCATGGGCCGGGGTCTCGGCCTCGCCATATTCCTCGGGGTGGATATTGGGGCGACCGCCGGTCAGCAGAAACCCGTCGCACAACTCCAGCAACTCGGCGACCGAGACCAGCGCCGGATCGCTGGGAATGATCATCGGCACCGCATCTGCCACCCGTCCTATCGCCTCGCAATTCATCGTGCCGCCAGCATGGACGGGGTAATCCTCGCCCAGAAAGGCAGAATTGCCGATGATACCGATCACGGGTCTTTTGCAGGTCATGGGAGCCATCCTTTCGCCTTCAAGGATAGGCACCTCGACGCGCCAGCGAAAGCCCCTCTGCCCCCGCATCGCGGCACAGCTTTCGCGCGCTCACGCAGGGGTGACTTGCCTTTCCGGCCGGAACCCGCTGGCATCTGGCCCGAAAAGGAGATCACCGATGCACATCAAACGGCTTGCCCTCGCCCTGCCCCTCATCCTCGCCCCGCTTGGTGCCGCCGCACAGGATCATTCGGCGCATGCGGGTCATGACATGACCGGCGCCAGCCCCGCCACCACCGCCTATATGGAGGCAAACGCGGCCATGCATGACGACATGGCGATCGACTATTCCGGCAATGCCGATGTCGATTTCATCCGCGGCATGATCCCCCATCACCAGGGCGCGGTGGCGATGGCGCGGATCGTGCTGGAGCATGGCACCGACCCCGAGGTGCGCAAACTGGCCGAGGCCGTCATCGCCGCGCAGGAAAGCGAAATCCAGTGGATGCAGGACTGGCTGGCGAAAAACGCCCCCTGAGGCTTGACTGCACGGCCCCCCTGCTATCGGCGCGGGCGGGCGCGCGCCTGCGCTGCCTTGCCCCGCCTGCCCCCGCGCGCTATCCCAAGGCGGCAACCGGAGGGCCGCCGTGACCCAAGCCACAGATCCCCGCTATCGTTCCTCGCGCCTGTTCGGCCGGCTGTGGCGCGGCTATCTCAAGCCCCATGCCGGGCTGATGGTTCTGGCCTTTCTGTTCCTGATGGCCGATGGCGCCACGCTGGGCCTGTTGTCGGCGGTGCTGGAGCCGCTGTTCGATCAGGTCTTCACCCCCGGCGGAACCGCGATGCTGATGCCGGTCGGGCTGGTCATCCTCGGGCTGTTCGTGGTGCGGGCCGTCACCGGCGTGATCGGCAAGGTGCTGCTGACCACCGTGGCGCAACGCTCGTCCACGCGGATGCAAAGCGATCTGGTGCGCCACCTGCTGCGGCTGGACGGGGATTTCTTCCTGCAAAACCCGCCCGGCGCGCTGATCGAGCGGGTTCAGGGCGACACGATCGCGGTGCAAGGTGTCTGGTCCTCGGTCATCACCGGGGTCGGGCGTGATCTGGTGGCGCTGGCCGGCCTGTTTGCGGTGGCGATCTCGATCGACCCGATCTGGACATTGGCCGCCCTGGTGGGCGCGCCGCTGCTGGCGCTGCCGGCCGTGGGGGTGCAGCGGTATGTGCGGCGCAAGACCATGCAAAGCCGCCAGCAGGCCAGCCTGCGCGCCACCCGCCTGGACGAGATCTTTCACGGTATTCAGGCGATCAAGCTGAACCGGATGGAAGACTATCAGACCGGCCGGTTTCGCGCGATCGTCGACCGGATCGTGCGCGCCGAGGTGCGGATGATCGCCGGCCGCGCCGCCATGCCGGCACTGATCGACGTGGTGACCGGGATCGGCTTTTTCGCGGTGCTGATCCTCGGCGGGGCGCAGGTGGCAGCGGGCACGCGCAGCACCGGCGAGTTCATGGCGTTCTTCACCGCCATGGCTTTGACCTTTCAGCCGATCCGGCGCCTGGGCGATCTGTCCGGGGTCTGGCAGATCGCCGCCGCCTCGCTCGAGCGGATCTACCGGCTGTTCGACACCGAACCCGCCAGCGAACGCCCCGCCCGTGCCGCACCGCCCGTGGGTCTGCCGGCGATCCGTTTCGACCAGGTAACCTTCGGCTATGGCCCACAGCCGGTGCTGCGGGGATTGGGGTTCGAGGCGCCGGCCGGCAAGGTCACGGCGCTGGTCGGCCCCTCGGGCGCAGGCAAGACCACCGTCTTTCACCTGCTGACGGCCCTGGCCACGCCGCAAGCGGGGCGGATATTGATCGGCGGGGTCGATGCGGGCGACCTGTCGCTGCCGGACCTGCGCGGGCTGTTTTCCGTGGTCAGCCAGGACGCCATGCTGTTTGACGAGACCCTGCGCGAGAATATCGCCCTCGGCCGCGACATCCCGGCCGATCGGCTGTCATCGGCCCTGGCCGACGCGCGGGTGGATGAGTTTCTGCCCCGGCTGCCCCAGGGCCTCGATACGCCGGTCGGTCCACGCGGTGCGGCCCTTTCAGGCGGGCAGCGGCAACGGGTGGCGATTGCCCGGGCGCTGGTCTCGGCCGCGCCGATCCTGCTGCTGGACGAGGCCACCTCGGCGCTGGACGCCCAATCCGAGGCGCTGGTCGCAGAGGCGCTGACCCGCGCCGAACAGGGCCGCACCACGCTGGTGATCGCCCACCGCCTTGCCACGGTGCGGGCGGCGGACCATATCGTGGTCATGGATCGTGGACAGGCCGTCGAGCAAGGCACGCATGACGCGCTGATCGCGCAAGGCGGCCTGTATGCCGACCTGTGCCGGCTGCAATTTCAGGGGTAAGGCGATGGATCGGCGGCTGATCGAGGTTTCGGGCGAGGACGCACTGTCTTTCCTGCAAGGGCTGGCGACCAATGACCTGCGCCCGCTTGAGGCGGCGGATGGCATAGTCCACGCGGCGCTGCTGTCGCCGCAGGGCAAGTATCTGGCGGATTTCTTCGTGATCCGCCGCGAGGGCCGCCTGCTGCTGGACATGCCAGAGGCTTTGGCCGAGGCCACGCTGAAACGTCTGGCCATGTATCGGCTGCGCGCCAAGGTGGCCTTTGCGCCCTTCGCTGGCGCGGTGACGCGCGGGCTGGGCACCCCGCCTGCGCAGGCCCTGCCCGACCCGCGCCACCCCGCGCTGGGCTGGCGCCTCTATGGCCCGCCGCAGCCCGAGGCCGCGGTTGACTGGGACGCGATCCGCGTGGCCCATTGCATCCCTGAGGCCGGGGCCGAGCTGATCCCCGACGACAGCTATATCCTCGAACACGGGTTCGAGCGCCTGCATGGCGTCGATTTCCGCAAAGGTTGCTATGTCGGGCAGGAAGTGACCGCGCGCATGAAGCACAAGACCGAACTCCGCAAGGGGCTGATCCGCGTGGCGGTCAACGGTGCGGCCCCGGTGGGCACACCCATCACCGATGCGCAGGGGCGCGAGGTCGGGCGGTTGTTCACCCAGTCGGGCGGCTTTGGTCTGGCCCATTTGCGGCTGGACCGGCTGGACGGGCCGTTGCTGGCCGGAACCGCCGAGGTCAGGCCGGCATGACGCCGGCCCGGACCCTGCACCCGATCAGGCGCGCTCGGAATATTCCATCAACTCGGTGTTCACGATGATCGCCTCATCCGCATTGATGAACGGGGGCACCATCACCCGCACGCCATTGTCGAGGATCGCGGGCTTGTAGGTCTTGGTCGCGGTCTGGCCCGACATCACCGCCTCGGTCTCGGCCACCACACAGCGCACCTTCTGCGGGATGCGCACCGACAGGGGTTCATCGCCGTAATACTGCACCGTGGCGGTCATGCCGTCTTGCAGGAAGGGGCGGCGGTCGCCCAGCAGATCGGCATCCAGTTCGACCTGCTCAAAGGTCTCGGCATCCATGAACACCAGTTTGCCGTCGGATTCATAGAGGAACTGCTGGTCCTTGTTTTCCAGCCGCACTTCCTCGACCTTGTCCTCCGAGCGGAAACGCTCGTTCAGCTTGCGGCCATCGCGCAGGTTCTTCAACTCGACCTGGGCGAAGGCCCCGCCCTTGCCCGGCTTGACATGCATCACCTTTACGGCTGCCCACAGCCCACCGTCATGTTCGAGGATCGACCCAGGCCGGATTTCGTTGCCGCTGATCTTCGACATTGCGGTATTTTCCTAACTAAAGGTTGACGTGTTTCAGGCGGCCCCTATATATGGCCGGTCCGTCCGGGGCAAGACAACCAGATAAGGTAACGGTCACGGGATAGCCATGCAGATGCTGCATGGCAGCACTTCCAAACCGGAAACACCGAATCGTCGCAGGTTCGTCATATTCGCCGGACGTCGAACGTATGTGCAAGAGCAAGAACAGCAAGAACAGGACGCGTGGAAATGGCCGATTTCATTGACAGCAGCGCATTCAACTACGAGCAGGGCCAGCGCGCCCGCAAGCTGTTCGCGGCCGTGGTGCTGGCGGCGCTGGATGATGCCATCGCCGACGACAAGAAATATGGCAACGGTCCTGAGCAGATTGCCCGTTGGGCCCGCTCGCGCGATGGGCGCGAAGTGCTGTCCTGCGCCGGCATCGACCCGAACGAGCGGGTGGTCAAGGGCCTGATGGCGTTTGTCGCCAAGGGCGTGCGCACCTCGGTCGCCCTGTCGCGCGAAGAATCCGAGCGTCGTCAGGCGCTGGACATGGATGCCGAAGCCGCGTGATGCCTCCGGCCTCTGCGGTATGAGCAAGCGCGCCCTTGGCGCGCTTTTTCATTTCATCAATGATTTGAAGACGCTGCCGCTGGCACCGCCGGTCAGGTCATGTCGCGCAGCGCCATCGCGCGGGCGATCTCGGCCCGCACCAGCTTGCGGACATTGCGAGTGATCCGCTCGCCCAGGGCGCCCTGCAACTCCTCGCGGATCACGTCGCGCACCATCTCGCGCAGGGCGTCCTCATCCAGTTCGGCATCGGGCGCAGGCTCAAACAGGCCCATGACCGACTCTTCCAACACCTGCTGTTCAAACCCCGCCTCGCCGGCGGCGATCTCGGCCATCGCGTCAGCGGCAGCCTGATCGGGGTCGGCCTGAGGGCGGGCGGAGGGCTGCGGCCACTCGGCCAGATCGCCGGCCAGCTCGGCCTGCCAAGCGGCCACAGCCTCGGCGGTCTCGGCCTCCGGGCTCCAGCCGGGGTCGGCCTGCCATGAGGCCAGCACGCGCGCCGCCTCGGGCGAGAGGCTGTCCACGACCAGCGCCTCTTCAACGGTGTCGGCGGAAAGGCCGGACATCGGGATCGACCAACTGTCCTGCGGGGCATCGGGCTGAACCGGTTCGGCCAGTTCGGCGTCAAAACCTGCATCTTCAAGCTGCGCGCCCAACCGGGCGACCACGGCTTCGATCGGCTCGGCCACAAGGTCGGAGGCGGGATTCTCCGGTGGCTCTGCTGTCGCACCCCCCTCGGGTGCGGCCGCGACTTCAACGGGCGCGGGCGCGACTTCAACGGGCGCGGGCGCCTCATCCCGCCCCTCCGCCTGCCCTTCCAAGGCTTCACCGGCCCCTTGGGCCGGCACCACACGCAGGGCTGGCGTCAGCAGCAATGGCGCGCCTTCGGGCGTGGGTGAAACCTTCCCCTCGGCGGGGCGCAGATCTTCGGACACCAGCCGACGGATGGAGGACAGCACATCCTCGATTTCCATCGCGTTTACCCGGTCAGACATTCGCGCACCATTTCCTGCCGCGCCACAGCGCATTGTTCGACTGCCGGAAACAGTAATCCCTCGGTTCCGGGCTTACAAGACAATGGCGCAACATGGGTAAAGATTCGGTAAGTCCCTGCCACTGCAAAGAAACAAAAGGGGCGCAACCGCGCCCCCAAGTTTCACCTGTGAGGATCGTCAGTTGCCGATCGCCTTCATCACCCGGTCCAGCGCCTCGGCCTGAGACGAGCGTCGCCCCACCGGCGCGTCCTTCACCAGATTGTAATAGCCGCTGACATCATAGGTGGGGATGCCCAGACCCAGATGCTCAACCGTCAGCAGGCCCATGTTCTGCAACACCACATAGACGCCATAGGCGCGATTGGCCTCGGCCGAGATGCGGTTGGCGCGAGCATCCAGCAATTCCTGCTCGGCGTTCAGCACGTCCAGCGTGGTGCGGGCGCCCAGCTTGGCCTCTTCGCGCGCGCCGTCGAAAGCGGTCTGCGCGGCCCTGATCTGGTCGGCGGTGGCCAGCAGCGAGGCCTGCGCCACGGTCAGATTGGCCCAGGCATTGCCCACCGCCTGCTCGACCTGACGCGCCGCCTGATGCAGGTTGGCGCGCTGGGCATCGCGATAGGCCTTGGCCCGGCGCACGAAAGCCTTCAGTTGTCCGCCGGCATAAAGCGTCTGGTTGAAGCTGAGGCGGAAGCTCTCGGAGGTCACGCCCTCGGGTTGCAACCCCACAACCGCCGTTCCGTTCAGCGTAGGCTTCAGCTGGGCCTCGGCCGCAGCGACATTGATATCTGCTGCCGCGGTCTGGTGCTGCGCCTGCCGCAGCGACGGGTGGGTGCCCTGGGCGATGCGGACCGCCTCTTGCAGGCTGGCCGGAAGCTTCGGCGAGGCCGGGAAGCCTTGCAGCCGACCGGGATAGGCGCCGGTCGCGGCCTTGTAGGACTCGCGCGCCATCATCAGATCGCCCTCGGCCGAAACCAGCTCGGCCTTCGAGGCGGCAAGGCGCGCCTCGGCCTGCGCCACATCGGTGCGGGTAATCTCGCCCACGTCGAAACGGTCCTGCGCGGCGCGCAATTCCTGCGTGATCAGGCGCAGGTTGTTCTGGCGCAGCGCCACGATTTCCGACGACAGCCAGACATTGGCATAGGCCTGTACGGCAGCGATCAACACACGCTGCTCCAGATCGACCAGGGCTGCGCGGGTGGCCAGCACGGTTTCCTTGACCGAGGCCACCGCCAATTCGCCCCGCCCGAAATCCCAGAAGGTCATCTGCCAGGTCAGATCGGCACCGGTCGAGAGCGACTCGTTGGTCACCGGAATCGGGTTGCCGGTCAGAAAGTCCCGGCGGGTGGTCTGGGTGGCGTTGTAGGTCGAGTTGATGGCAAAGCTCACCACCGGCCGCAGCTTTGCGACCGCCACCGCCACATCCTCATCCGCGGCCTTCAGCAAGGCGCGGTTCTGATCCAGAAGATGCGAGTTCTGATAGGCAGCGATCAACGCATCGGTCAGCGTTTCGGCCGAGGCCGCGGGCGCAAAAGCCAGACCTGCCGCCACTGCCAAGGCGCCGATTCTGCGGGAAAAGCCAATCATCTTCTGCTCCTTGCCTGTGCGGGGCCGCGACACGGCCCTTCTATACTATCCGGTCCGGTCAGAGGCTGAAGGCCGGCTCGATCGCAAAGCCCGGCAGCACCGGGGCCGTTGCGTTGAATGCCGCCCGCCACGTCACCGCGCCGTCGATCTTGTGGCCGATCTTCACCGTGCCCAGCTTTCCGGTCATGAAAATGGCGCCGATACGGCCGCCGTCCTTCAATTGCGTCTCAAGGGCAGCCGGCACACGCTCGACCCCGCCCTGAAACACGATCACATCATAGGGGCCGGCCTTGGCCGCGCCTTCGACCATGGGCCCTGCCATCACCGCGGCATTGTCCACGCCTTCGGAAGACAGCGTCTGCTGCGCGCGGGCGGCGAAATCGGCGTCTTCCTCGACGGCAACCACCGCTTCGGCCAGACGGGCGATCACAGCGGTGGAGTAGCCAAGGCCGCAGCCCAGATCCAGCACGGTCTCATGCGGCTGGATGTCCAGCGCATCCAGCATCTTGGCCAGAACCCGGGGATCCATGACCACCCGTCCTGGGGCAAGGCGCACATGCTCGCCGGCATAGGCCACGCTTTGCAGCGCCTCGGGGACGTAGGCCTCGCGCGGGACGGCAAGCATCGCCTCGATGATCGGATATTTGGTGACATCCGACGGGCGGACCTGGGTATCGACCATCACGGTGCGGCGGCTGGCGAAATCGATCATCTTCGTGAACTCTCGGGTCTGGTTCGGTCCTTGCCGTCTTGACACAAATACCGTGCCGCGGCAACGGCATCCGCCCCCTGCGCGGAACATATGCACGTTTTGCAATATAACGTCAAGCTAGCGGCAGGCCACTGGACATGGGCACGGGCGGGCCTATCCTGTCGGCATGCCAGTGAAAAACGCCCCCCCTGCCGAGATGCCCCCCCCCGCCTTGCGCGCCGATCATCGCGGCGACCCGCGGCCTGTGGCGCTGATCGTGGCCCATGGCTCGCCCGCCGATCCCATGCCGCAGGAGGCTGCGCTGATGGCGCTGGCGGTGCGGGTCGGGATGTGGGCGCCGGGCTGGCGGGTGCGCGGCACAACGCTGGCCCTGCCCGGCGCGCTGGAGGCCGCCATTGCCCGTGACCCGGCGGCGGTCATTGTGCCGTTTTTCATGGCCGAGGGATGGTTTACCCGCAAACAGTTGCCCAAACGCCTTGGGTCCGCCGACTGGCAAGGCGGCGTGCAGACGCCAGCCTTTGGCCACGCCGCCGGCATGGTGGATCTGGCAGCCCGCGCAGCGTTGCAGGGCGCGGCCAGGCACGGCATCGCCCCCGAGACTGCGACGCTGGTGCTGGCCGCCCATGGCAGTCAGGTCTCGCGCGCCTCGGCCACCCGCACCGAAGACCTGGCGGGGGCCTTGCGCGCCGCGACGCCCTTTGCCCGCATCGTCACCGGCTATGTCGAAGAGCCGCCGTTTCTGGCCGAGGTCCTGGCCGGGACAACTGGCCCGGCGCTGATCCTGCCGTTTTTCGCAACCCGCGCGGGCCACGTCAGCGACGACCTGCCGCAGGCGGTGGCAGAGGCAGGCTTTGCCGGACCGCTGTTGCCGGCGATCGGCGAGGATGCCGATGCCGCCCGTCTGCTGGCCGCCATGCTGGATGCGGGGCCGCAGGGCTGAGCCTCAGGCGCCCGCGGGGCGAAACGCCTTGCAGACCGAGGGGTCGGTCTCGATCCGCCCGGCCCCCATCAGATCGAGGCAATAGGGCACGGCCGGAAACGCCGCGTCCAGACAGGTGGCAATCGCCGCGGGCTTGCCCGGCAGGGTGATGATCAGCGTCTTGCCGCGCGTGCCTGCCCCTTGCCGGGACAGGATCGCGGTCGGCACTTCGCGCAGGCTGACCGCGCGCATCACCTCGCCAAAGCCGGGAAAGTGGCGCTCCACCACATCCTCCATCGCCTCGGGCGTCAGGTCGCGCGGGCTGGGACCGGTGCCGCCGGTGGCCAGGATCAGATCAGCCCCGCCCATATCGGCCCATTGCCGGAAGGCGCGGGCCACGCTGTCACGGCCATCGGGAACGATCTCGCGCAGGATCTCGACCGGAGAGGTGATCGCGGCGCGCAACCACGCCTCGATGGCTGGGCCGCCCTTGTCCTCATATTCGCCGCGCGAGGCGCGGTCAGATATGGTGATGACAGCAATCTTCGCGCTCATGCCACGGCCCTTTCCTGCACGGCCTCATGCAGCCAATCCAGCGCCGCCTCGGGTGCGACCGGCTGTTCCATCCCCTCGGCAAAGGCCAGAAAGCCCGAAAGGTTGCGGTCATTGACGCCGACCAGCACCGCGCAGCCCTCGGCCAGCGCCTGCCCGATGAGCGGCCGGAAGCCACGCCCCTCGGCCTCGTGCTTGCCGAACTTGTTGACGATCAGCACGCCGGCCCCCGAGAGGCGGGCCGCCACCTCGGCCACCGCAGCCTCAAGACCCGCCGGGTCCAGTCGACAGCCCGACGACTCCTCGCCCAGATTCTGGCTGATGCGGAATTGCGTGTCTCCGGGCAGGATCCGCAGATCCATGTCGCAGTGATAGCCGCAATCGGTGTTGTGCTGCACGGCCGCCAGCAGCGGCAGGCCACGCGCCAGCCCGGCCTCGGCCACTGCCGTCAAGGTCCGGTCGGTCTCGCCCTGCCCCGGCACCATTACATAACCCAATCGCATCACGGCCCTCCCCGTATCCTGACATGAGAATGCGCCCGCCAATGGGCGGGCGCAAGGGGACGCGGGGTCGCGGCCCAAAGCAGGTGTCAGGCCGAAACCAGCAGCCCGTCGGCCTTCAGGCCGGCATAGCACTCGTCCAGCGACTTGATCGCGCGGTCCATCAGCACGTCGATCTCCTCGGGCTTGATGACCAGCGGCGGGGCGATGATCATGCGGTCGCCCACATGGCGCATCACCAGATTGTTGGCAAAGCAACGCTCGCGGCAGCGGAAGCCGACGGTGCCGTATTCGGATGCAAACTTGGCGCGCTTGGCCTTGTCGGGGGTCAGCGCGATCGAGCCCATCAGACCCACCAGCTTGGCCTCGCCCACCAGCGGGTGATCGGTCAGCTTCAGCCAACGCTCGGCCAGATAGGGGTGGGCCACGTCGCGCACATGCTCGACCACGCCCTCTTCCTGGATGATGCGCAGGTTTTCCAGTGCTACGGCCGAGGCGACCGGGTGGCCGCTGTAGGTATAGCCGTGGTTGAAGTCCCCGGCCGCGCCCACGACCTCGGCGATCTCGTCACAGACGATCGAGCCGCCGATCGGCTGATAGCCCGACGACAGGCCCTTGGCGACGGTCATGATATGCGGCTTGATGCCGACCGTGGTCGAGCCGAACCAGTTGCCGGTGCGGCCAAAGCCGGTGATGACCTCGTCGGCGATCAGCAGGATGCCGTATTTGTCGCAGATGCGCTGGATTTCCGGCCAGTAGGTCGAGGGGGCGACGATCACGCCGCCCGCGCCCTGCACCGGCTCGCCAATAAAGGCCGCGACCTTTTCCGGCCCGAGTTCGAGGATCTTGTCCTCAAGCTGTTTCGCGCGGGCCAGACCGAAATCCTCGGGGGTCATGTCGCCGCCTTCGGCCCACCAGTTGGGCTGGTCGATATGGACGATGCCGGGGATCGGCAGACCACCCTGCTCGTGCATCGGCACCATGCCACCAAGGCTGGCCCCGCCCATGGTCGAGCCGTGATAGGCGTTCTTGCGGCTGATGATCACGCTGCGCTCGGGCTGGCCCTTGACCTGCCAGTAGCGGCGCACGAGGCGGATGTTGGTGTCATTGGCCTCGGACCCGGACGAGGCGAAGAATACATGGTTCAGATCGCCCGGCGCCAGTTCGGCAATCTTGGCGGCCAGCGCGATCACCGGCACATGGGTGGTGTTGAAGAAGGTGTTGTAATAGGTCAGTTCTTCGATCTGGCGCTTGGCCACCTCGGCCAGTTCCTTGCGGCCGTAGCCGATGTTCACGCACCACAGCCCGGCCATGCCGTCGATGATGCGATGACCCTCGCTGTCCTTCAGCCAGACCCCTTCGGCGCCGGTGATGACCCGCGCGCCCTTTTTCGCCAGCTCTGCCCCGGCGGTGAAAGGGTGCATGTGATGCGCCGCATCCAGCTTTTGCAACTCGGCGGTGGGCAGGTGGTTGGTGATCTTGTTCATGGCGTGCCTCATTCGGCCTGCGGGAATCGCGGCGCTTGGCACCAGTCTAGAGGCTGGCTCAGCCAGATGCAATAATTTGATCAAATCTTTTCGCGCTGACGCCAGCCGACCTCAGACCTGCCCGGCCTCCAGCGCCTGATGCACCAGCCCCACACCGTCGGCGATGTCGGCGGCCATGGCCCGGGCCACCCCGGCGGCATCGCCAGCCGCCAGCGCCGCCAGCGCCTCGGCATGCCGGTCGGGCAGGCCCGAGGGGCCGTAAAGCGCCACCACCGCCCGCAGGGCCGGCCCGAACCGCAGCCAGAGCGAGCGCGCCAGATCCAGCAGCACCGGCGCATTTGCCTGTTCATAAAGGGCGAAATGGAAGGCGTGGTTCAGGCACAGATAGGTATGGATGTCCCCCGCCCGGATCGCCGGTTCGATATCGGCGTCGATCGCGGCCAGCCGCGCCTGTGCGGCGGCGTCGACATGCGGGGCGGCCAACTCGGCCAGGCGCGGCTCGATCGCGGCGCGGGCAAAGGCCAGCTCGTCCAGCATCCCCGCCGTCAGGCGCGGCACCGAGACGCGGCGGTTGTCCTGCAAGACCAGCGCACCCTCGGCGATCAGGCGGCGCAACGCCTCGCGCACCGGGGTCATGCCGGCATCCAGATCGCGGATCAGACCCTGGATCGTCACCGGCTGGCCCGGCGCCAGATCGCCAAACAGCACCATGTCGCGCAACCGCGCATAGGTCAGCTCATGCGTCGGCACCTTGCGGCCATCATCCTGCATCCTGCTGCCCCTTCTGCGCTTTGGCCGCAGAATATGCAGGTGCAGCGGATTTGATCAAGTCTTTGCGGCCTCAAGGGATCGCGATCGCCACGCGGCCATGCAGCCGTCCGGCCAGAAGGTCATCGGCCAGCAGCGGCAGTTCGGCAAAGGCGCGGGTCTGCGACAGGCCGGCAAGGGTCGCAGCCGGCATTTCGCGCGCCAGCCGGTCCCATGCGGTCACGCGGCGCGACATCGGGCAGGTGATGCTTTCCACCCCCGCCAGCGTCACCCCGCGCAAGATGAAGGGATAGACGGTGGTGGGCAGCGCGCCCCCCGCCGCCATGCCGCAGGTGGCCACCGAGCCATGGCTGCGGATCTGCGCGATCACCTCGGCCAGCGGCGCGCCGCCCACCGCATCCACGCACCCCGCCCAGCGTTCGCGCGCCATCGGCTTGCCGCCCGCCGACATCGCCGCGCGGTCCAGCACCTCGGCCGCGCCCAGATCGCGCAGATAGGCGGCCTGCTCGGGTCGGCCCGAGACGGCCTGAACCTCGAACCCGAGGCGGGACAGCAGCACCACCGCGATCGAGCCCACCCCGCCCGAGGCCCCGGTGACCAGCACCGGCCCTTGATCGGGGGCCACGCCGTGATCCTGCAACGCCATGACACACAGCATCGCCGTATAGCCCGCCGTGCCGATCTGCATGGCCTGCTCGGCTGTCAGCCCCGCCGGGATCTTCTGCACGAGATCCGCAGGCAGGCGCTGATACTGGCTGTATCCGCCCCAGCGCGTCTCGCTGAGGCCCCTGCCATTGACCAGCACCTTGTCGCCCGGCGCGAAACCGGCGCTGGCGCTTTCGACCACCTCGCCCGCGAGATCGATCCCCAGCACCATCGGCCATTGCCGCACGATCGGCGCGCGGCCGGTGATCGCCAGCGCGTCCTTGTAATTCAGCGCCGAATGGCTGACACGCACCAGCACCTCGCCTGCCGGCAGGTCAGCCAGCGGGATATCCTCGAAACCGACGGTCTGGGTCTTGTCCTCGCCGCGGCGGGCGATCAGGGCATGGGTGATGGTCATGGCTCAGGCCTCGAAATGGGGGACGAGTTCGGCGGGCATCGGAAATTCGGCCAATGCGCGGGCGCGGCTTTCGGCCGACATCTTGCGCGCGGTCTTGGCGACGATATCGGACAGGCTTTCGGCGCTGCGGGTGGCGGCAAAACCGGGCAGATACCAGCGGATGAAGGTGAAGCAGATCACATCCTCCAGCGCCTGCACCTCCGGGTCGCGCTTGAGGCTTTCCTTGCGCAACAGCACGCCCACGCGGTCGCAATCGCCCTGCGCATAGCCCGCAGCGCGCATGATGCCCGCCACACGCGCGCCGTGGCGGCGGCCCTGTTCGCGGCGCCAGGCGTGATAGCCCTCCTTGCCGTCAGGAAAATCGCCGCGCGGCAGCAGCCAGCGTTCGACATGCTGACCGCGCGCGGCGATCTGCAACACCTCGGAGGCATCGGGGACCAGCCGCGCCAGTTCGTCCGTCATGCGCTGGCCATAAAGCAGTGCGGCGGGTTGGCCGTCCTCCAGCGTCGGGTCGGCGGCATTGGCGGTGTCGATGGCGGCAAGGGCGGTCTTCAGGCGGGTCATGCGGGTCTCCTTTGCCCAAGGGGTGACACGGGGCACGCCGCCGGGCAAGGGGATCAAAGCGTCCATCCGCCGCGGGCGGCCTCGATGCCGGCGCTGTCGCTGATGGCGTAGATCAGGTCCCTGCCCTTGGCGTGGGCTGACAGCAGCGCCAGGGTCTGCGTGCCCTCGCCCCCCGGCGCGGTGGGCTTGCAGATCGGATGGCCGCCTTCGGTGCAGGCGATCACCGTCTCTGGCGCGGCCCCCGCGCGCAGACGGTCAGCCGCAAGGGCCAGCCGCGCCGCACTGTCGGCACTGACCCATTGCCCCTGCGCCCCGCCGGGATGGATCAGGGCGTGATTGGCGTGGGCGGCGGCGCCCTCGACCCGCGCCTCGGCCAACGCGCCCGCGCCAAACTCGAACCCTGCGGCACGCCCCTCGGCCACAGACAGCGCCGCAAGGTGATAGCCGGCGCAGGCGGCCCCGGTCAGCAGCCCCCGCAGATCGGCCAGCCGCCGTGCGCCCAGCGCCGCCCGCATCAGAACACAGCGCGCCATCATCGGCGCCAGACCGCGAAAGCGCAGGTCATCCACCGCCAGCGCAAGCCCGGCCTGCGTCACCGCAAAGCCGTTGCCGGGCAGGCTGCCCGGATAGGCAAAGGCCAGAAACGCCGGCGCGGCCTCGGGCGTGACCGCCGCCAGAAAGCACCCGCCCGCGAGGGCCGGCGCGCCATCTTCGGCATGGTGCAGGCTGTGGCGCGACAGGATGGTGGTGCAGCCCTCGGCCGGCGCATCGGCGGCCTCCACGGCAAAGACCTCGCCCCGGCATTGCCAGGCGAAGACATCGGTCAGCGGCAGGGACAGACCCTCGGCCAGGCCCTTGACCTCGGCCCAGATCGCCGGAAACCGCGCCTGCACCTGTCCGGCGATCCGGGCGATCATCAGGGCGTGGCGTGGATCAGTGACCGCGCGCCAATCCGGCCCGCCCAGCACCCCGGCCATGAAGGCCGACCGACCGGCCCGGCCCAGTGCCAGACCGATCTGGAAAGGGCTGCCGCTGACCTCGATCCGCGGCAGCATCGCTCATTCAGCCGCAAGATGCGGCTTGCGTCCCTCCAGCCGGTCAAGCCGGGTGGCCAGCGCCGCGCGCTGGGCCTCGGCCTCGGCCAGACGACGGGCGACCTCCTCGGGCGGCAGGGCCTCGGGCTCGTCCTCCTTGGGGCCGACCACACCGCGCAGCGCCCAGGCGATCAGCCGCGACAGGTCATCCATGATCAGGAAGAACGCCGGCACCACAACAAGGCTGAGAACGGTCGAGACGATGATGCCACCGATCACCGCCGTCGCCATCGGCGCCCGGAACGCGCCGCCCTCGCCCACGCCCAGCGCCGAGGGCAGCATGCCCGCCGACATGGCGATCGAGGTCATGACGATCGGCTGCGCCCGCTTGTGCCCGGCCTCGATCACCGCGGCAAAGCGGTCCATGCCCCGCGCCCGCATCTCGATGGCAAAGTCGATCAGCAGGATCGCGTTCTTGGTGACGATCCCCATCAGCATCAGGATGCCGATCATCACCGGCATCGACAGCGCCGAATTGGTCAGGATCAGCGCCGCCGCCACGCCGCCGATGGCCAGCGGCAGCGAGAACAGGATGGTGAAGGGCTGGATGACCGAGCCGAACAGCAGGATCAGCACCGTCAGCACCAGCAAGAGGCCCATGATCATCGCGTTGACGAAACTGGCCATCAGTTCGGCCTGAACCTCGGCATCCCCGGATTCCGCGACACGCACCGAGGCCGGCAGTTCGACCGTCGCGACGATTTCCTTGAACCGGGTCGATGCGGTGCCCAGCGCCACGCCCACCGGCAGGTTGGCGCCAATGGTGGCGCGACGCTCGCGGTTCAGGCGGTCCACCATCGACGGGCCTTGCGCGATGGTCACATCGGCCACCGCCGACAGCGGCACGGTGCTGCCGGTGGCGGTCGCCACGCGCAGCGCCGCGATACGGGCGATGTCGGCGCGGGCGGCGTCGTTCAGCCGCACCCGCACCGGGATCAGCCGGTTGTCGATGGACAGCTTTGCCAGCGCCGCGTCCACGTCGCCAATGGTCGCCACGCGCAGCACCTCGGCAATGGCGGCGGTGGTCACGCCAAGACGCGCGGCCTCGGTCAGGCGCGGGGTCACCTGCAATTCGGGCCGCGGCAGCGCCCCTTCCGAGGCGACGTTGGCCAAAAGCGGCTCGCCCACCAGCGCCTCTTCCAGACGGCGCACGGCCTCGTTCAGGTCAGCCTCGTTCTGCGACAGGATCGAGAACGAGATATCCCGTTCGCCCCGGTCGTTCAGCTTGAAGGTGCGCACATCCGGCACCGCGCGCAGACGATCGAAAATCTCGGCCTCGATCTCGTTTTGCGGGCGGGCGCGGCCGTTGCTTTCCATATCCGGCACCAGCAGCGCCAGGCCGGGAATGGCATTGCCGATCTTTGACAGCTTGTAGGTCAGCCGGTGATCCAGCTTTTCCAGCACCACGGTGATCGCGGCCAGCCGCACGTCCAGATCGCCGGTCGGCGAGGCGCCGCCCAGCACGAAGATCGACTCGATTCCCTCGACATCCTCGATCGCTTTCGCCATCGCCTGCGTGGTGCGGTCGGTTTCCTCCAACGTGGTGCCGGGCGGCAATTCGACCGAGACAGAGATGCGGCTGACATCTTCGGGCGGCAGGAAGCTGCCGGGCACCTGCACCATGAAATAGACCGAGACGATCAGCACCACGAAGGCAGAAACCAGCGTGACATAGCGCGCCGGGACAAACCACACCCGGCCCGCGGTCGAGGCCCGCACCACGCGCAGGTATTGCCGCATGAACCAGCCGTCGGGATGGCCTTCCTCATGCCCCACCGCGTCCTTGGCGCGCATCAGGTAGGCCGCCATCATCGGCGTGATCAGCCGGGCCACCAACAGCGAGAACGCCACCGCAATCGCAACCGTCAGGCCGAACTGTCGAAAATACTGCCCCGGAATCCCCGGCATAAAGCTGACCGGCACGAACACGGCGATGATGGTGAAGGTGGTGGCGATCACCGCCAGACCGATTTCGTCCGCGGCCTCGATCGAGGCGCGGAACGGCGATTTGCCCATGCGGATGTGGCGGGCGATGTTCTCGATCTCGACGATTGCGTCATCGACAAGGATGCCGGTGGCCAGCGTCAGCGCTAGAAAGCTGACGAGGTTCAGCGAAAACCCCAGCAGGTCCATCGCCCAGAAGGTCGGGATCGCCGACAAGGGCAACGCCATGGCCGAGATCAGCGTGGCCCGCCAGTTGCGCAGGAAGGCAAACACCACCAGCACCGCCAGCAGCGCCCCTTCCAGCAGGGTATGCAGCGCGGATTCGTAATTGCCGTAGGTGTAGAACACCGTGTCATCAACCTTGTCGATCGAGACATCCGGGTGTTTGGCGCGCAGATCGACCAGCGTTTCGTTGACCGTCTCGAAAACCGAGACTTCCGAGGCGCCCTTGGCCCGGAACACCGCAAAGGTCACGACCTGCTCGCCGTTGAAGCGGGAAAAGCTGCGCAGCTCCTCATAGGTGTCGCGGATCTCGCCCAACTGGTCCAGCCGAACATGCCGGCCGCCGCCCACCGCGATCATGGTCTGGCGCAGACGCTCGACGGTTTCGGCATTGCCCAGCGTGCGGATCGCCTGTTCGCCCGTGCCCAGCTCGGACCGGCCGCCGCCAAGATCGGTGTTGGTCATGCGCAGCTGTTGCGAGACCGCGCCCGCGGTCACACCCCAGCTGTCCATCTTCACCGGGTCCAGCTCGATCCGGATTTCCCGGTCGGCGCCGCCGAACCGGTCGATCTTGCCGATGCCGGCCTTGCCCTGCAGCGCACGCTTGATCGTGTCATCGACGAACCAGCTGAGTTCCTCGATGGTCATGTCGGGGGCCGAGACGGCATAGGTCAGGATCGCCTGCCCCTCCACGTCGATGCGGCTGACGATGGGGCTTTCGATATCGCCCGGCAGGTCGCTGCGGATCTGGTCGATCGCGTCCTTGACATCCTGCACCGCCTTGTCGGTCGGCACTTCCATCCGAAACTCGATGGCGGTGGTCGAAACGCCGTCCGTCACCGTCGAGATGATGTTCTTGACCCCGGTGATGCCGGCCACGGCATCCTCGATTTCCTTGGTGATCTGGGTCTCCATCTCGGCAGGCGCGGCGCCGGACTGGACCACCCGCACCGCGACCAGCGGCACGTCGATATTGGGAAAGCGGGTGATCGGCAGGGTGTTGAACGAGTTCCACCCCATCACCAGCAACAGCACAAAGGCCAGGATCGGGGCGACGGGGTTGCGGATCGACCAGGCGGAAAAGTTCATGGCGCGCCCCTCAATTGGTTTCGGCCGCAACCGGCCGGATCCGGTCGCCCGAGCGGACGAAGGCGCCAGCCTTGGCCACTAGCTGGTCGCCCCCGGTCAGGCCGGCGGTGATCTCGACCATGCCGCGGTCGCGGATGCCGGTCTGCACCACCACCTGCTCGGCCACGCCATCGCGCACCCGCATGACGGTCGCGCCATCGGCACCGGCGCTGATCGCGGTGATCGGCACGGCCAGCGCCATCCGCTCGGCCAGAATGATCTCGGCATCGGCAAACATGCCCGCGCGCAAGGCGCCCGCCTGTTCCAACGCCACACGCACATGACCCAACCGGGTGGCGGCGTCGACTGACGGCTCGACCAGTCGCACCGTGCCGGTGATCGGCTGCACCGTGCCCACGCCCACCACCTGCGCGCCCTGCCCCGCTGTCAGCCGCGGCAGATCGGCCTCGGCCACTTCGGCGCGCAATTCCAGCGCGCCGTCGCGGATCAGGGTGAACATCGGCTGCGCAGCGGCGCTGGCAATCGCGCCCACCTGCGCATTGCGTGCCACCACCTCGCCCGCGACCGGGGCCACCACCTCGGTCCGGGTCAGGTTCAGCTCGACATTGGCCAGTTGCGCTTCGGCGCTGGCGGCCTGCGCCCGCGCGGCCTCCAGCGACTGGCGCGCGACGGTGACGCGGGCCGTGGCCGAGATCGCCGCCGCCTGCGCCTGATCGGCTGCCGCCTGACTGGCATTGCCATTGTCGCGCAGTGTGCCGGTGCGGGTGGCAACCCGGTTGGCCTCATCGGCCGAGGCGGTCGCCTCCAGCACCTGCGCCTCGGCCTGCGCCACGGTGGCCTTGGCCGAAGCCACCTGCGCCACCAACTGACTGCGGCTGAGGTCCAGCGTGGTGCGCGACAGGCGCGCCAGGACCTGCCCGGCCTCGACCCGATCACCGACATCGGCCAGCAGCGCCTCGATCGGCTGGCCCTCGATCAGGGGCGCCACCTGCACCTCCTCGACCGCCTGCACCAGCCCTCCAGCATAAATGCGATCGACCAGCGGCATGACGGCGACGGATGCAACGGTGATCGCGGGCAGCGCGGGGGCTTTGGTGTCCTGGGGTGGCGCGGCCTCTTCCAGCCCGCCGGCGGCAAGGGCCGGCAGCGCGGGGGCGGTGGCCAGCGCGGCAAGCAGGATCACGGTCAGGGAAACGGGCGGCAACTTCATCAGGTCAGTCCTCAAGCCCGGCGGGCGGTTTGGCCCCGGCCGGGCCGGGCAGGTTGGCGGCAATCTCGTCAATCAACGTATCTGTCATACGCAAGAGCAGCGCGGTCAGTTCACCCGACGCAGCCCCCCCCAGTTGTGCCTCGGTGGCATTGCCCTTTACCAGCAGGATCAACGCGCGGGCATGGCTGGCAAACCGGCGCGCGGCCTCTTCCGGGGCGATGCCCAGCGACAGTGCCATGGCACGGGTCAGATAGCCGGCGATTTCGCCCTCCATCCGGGCGACGATGGCGGCGATCTCGGGCTTGCGCAGGGCGGTGGCGGTGATCTCGGCCCAGATCTGCGGATCATCACAGCCCATATCGCGCTGGGTGATCTTGCCGTGCAGCGCCGCGCGCAATGCCTCAAGCGGCGCGGGTGCCGTGGCGATCAACGCAAACTCGGCCTCGATCCCGGCCAGATCGGCCAGGATCATCGCCTCGACCATCGCTGCCTTCGAGGGGAAATAGCGGTAGAAATTGCCCACACTCATCCCCGCCTCGCGCGCAAGATACTGCATCGAGGCACCGTCAAAACCCTTTGCCGCAAAGGCACGGCGGATCGCGGCCAGGATCTCGGCCTCGCGCGTGCCGGGTTCTGACGGGGCGTCGGGCCGGATAGACCCGACGAGATCGAGGGCGCGGCTTTGGTTCATGGGGCTCCGATCGAGCGAGTCGAGTGAACGTTCATTCACACGACAGATGAGGCAAGGCCCGCAGCACGTCAAGGGTTCTGCTTGCCGTCGCCAGGAAAGTCTGTGTTTCCGCGGTGAAACAATGGCCGCAAGGGCCGCCGCGCAAGGGTCCGCCAACGGTCGGGGCTTGCGGGCGGCGCCGCAAAGCGGTTGACTGCGCGCATGGAATGGATCGAGCTTGCCTTCGCCCTCGCGGCCTTTTTCCTATCGCACCGGGTGCCGGCGATGTTTGGCCTCAAGGCGCGGATCGTGGCGGCCTTTGGCCCGCGCGGCTATGTGGCGCTGTTCTCGGTTCTGTCGCTGGGGCTGCTTTGGTGGGTGATCGTGGCCGCGGGCCGCGCGCCCTATGTCGAACTCTGGGGCCAGCCCGATTGGTCGCGCTGGCTGGTCAATCTGGCGATGCCGGTGGCGATCCTCTTGGGAACCTTTGGCGTGGCAGCCCCCAACCCCTTCGCCTTCGAAGGCCGCGCGCAGGGTTTTGACCCTGACCGCCCAGGCATTGCCGGCCTGACGCGCCAGCCGCTGCTCTGGGCCTTGGCGATCTGGGCGGCGGCCCATCTCAGTGCGAACGGCGACCTGGCCCATGTGCTGCTTTTTGGTCCGATGCTGGTTCTGGCGCTGATCGGCGCCCCGGCGATGGAGGCGCGGACCCGTGCCCGCATGGGCACCGCGACCTGGGACAGACTGGCCGCCCGCACCGCGTTGATCCCACTGGCCGCTTTGGCCAAGGGGCGCTGGCGCCCCACATCGCTGCCATCGCTGCCGCGCCTGCTGGCAGCCCTGGCGATCTGGGCCGGGCTGTGGCACCTGCATGAACCTCTTATCGGCCTTTGGCCGGGACCTTGACGGAGACCCTGATGAAACTGTTGCGCTATGGACCCGAAGGGGCCGAGAAACCCGGCATTCTCGATGCCGCAGGCCGCATCCGTGACCTGTCCGCCCATGTGTCCGACATCGCCGGCCCGCTGCTGGCCGACCTGTCGCCCCTGCGCGCGTTGGACCCGGAATCCCTACCGCTGGTCGAGGGCACCCCGCGGATCGGCCCCTGCGTGGCTCAGGTGGGCAAGTTCATGGGCATCGGCCTCAATTACGCCGACCACGCGGCCGAGGCCGGGTTGCAGGTGCCGCCCGAACCGATCGTGTTCAGCAAGTTCACCTCCTGCATCTGCGGGCCGGATGACCCGATCCTGATCCCGCGCGGATCGGAAAAGACCGATTGGGAGGTGGAGTTGGGCATCGTGATCGGCCGCCCGGCCCGCTACATCACCGAGGATCAGGCGATGGACCACGTCGCCGGCTTCTGCGTGGTCAATGACGTGTCCGAGCGCGCCTTTCAGAACGAGCGTGCCGGCCAATGGTGCAAGGGCAAGGGCTGCGACCATTTCGGCCCGATCGGCCCCTGGCTTGTCACGGCCGATGAGGTCGCGGACCCGCAGGCGCTGCGCCTCTGGCTGCGGCTGAACGGCCAGACCATGCAGGATGGCAGCACCGCAACGATGGTCTACGGGGTCAGGTTCCTCGTCGCCTACCTGTCGCAGTTCTGCACCCTTCAACCCGGCGACATCATCGCCACCGGCACCCCTCCGGGCGTTGGCATGGGGTTGAAGCCGCCGCGCTTCCTGCGGGCGGGCGACGTGGTTGAACTGGGGATCGAAGGTCTGGGCCAGCAGCGCCAGATCTGCCAACAAGCCTGCCACCCGGCCTGACGATCAGCCGAACCGACGGACCCATGCCGGCTGCAAATCGCCCGGCATGGGGCGGGCCAGATAGACCGCCCGCGCAATCGCCCGCGACAGGCAGACAGCGGCGGCATGACCCAGTTGAAACGTGTCACGCAGTGGATCGTCCAGCGCCCGCGCGCCCGTGGCGGCGGCAAAGACCAGATCCCCGTCCAGCGGCGTATGCGAAGGCACGATCGCCCGCGCCATCCCGTCCTGCGCCGCCGTGGCCATCCTCAGCGCCTGCACCTGCGTCAGGGCCGCATCGGTCGCGACGATGGCGATGGTGGTGGCCTCGCCCATTCGTTTGGCGGGCTCGGGTGCGGTCAGGGGCGGAAAGGTCGGGGGCAGGCCCAGCCCCCCGAACTCCGCACCGATCTCCCACGGCGCGGCCCAGAACTGCGGCCCCTCGCCCACCGTCACGGACCCCAGCGCGTTCACCGCGACCAGCGCGCCCACGGTATGGCCGCTGTCCAGCACCAGCGAGGCCGAGCCAAGCCCGCCCTTCCACCGCCCGGTCATCGCGCCAAACCCGGCGCCCGCAGTGCCCAGCGCAAACTCCGGCCCCGCCGCAGACAACGCCGCCCGCCCCAGATCCCTGTAAGGCATCGCGCCCGCGCCCGTCAGCCAGGGCTTCGCGCCGCCGTTCAAAAGATCGAACAGGATCGCACCGGGCACGATCGGGACGCGCGCGGGGCCCACGGCAAAGCCGCGCCCTGCCGCCAGCAATCCCTCGGCCACCCCCGCGCAAGCCTCCAGCCCGAAGGCCGATCCGCCCGACAGCACCAGCGCATCCACCTCCTGCACCAGCCGGTCAGGGGCCAGAAGGTCGGTCTCACGGGTGCCGGGCGCGCCCCCCATGACCGAGACCGCCGCCACGAACGGCCGGACCCCGATCAGGACCGTGCAGCCGGTGCGGGCCGTCGGGTCCTCGGCGGACCCCACAACCAGCCCCGCGACATCGGTAATCAGATTTCGCGCCCCTGCCCGCATGTCCCGCCCCTCATTTCATCATGACCCAAATACCCCGGGGGGCGCGCGGCACGCGCGGCGGGGGGCAGCGCCCCCCGTCCCACAGGCAATCACTGTGACAAAGGTCGCAGGCCCGGCCAAGCCCTCAGAAATCGAACAGGTCGGACAGAAAGCTCTCACGGCGCTTGGGGCGGCGGCGGTGATCGTCATCATCCCAGTCGCGGCGGCGGTCGTGGTCGCGATCATCGCGGCGCGGGTCCGGGTGATAGGCCGGCGGCGGCTGATAGCCCGGCGCCGGCTGGGCCTGCACCGCCGTCTGGGCGGGGCTTGCGCGTTCGATGATCTTGTCCAGCTCGCCCCGATCCAGCCATACACCCCGGCATTTCGGGCAATAGTCGATCTCGACCCCGCTGCGGTCGGTCATCACCAGGGTCTCACCATCCACCGGGCACTGCATCATCTTTCCTCTTTCATGTGCATTTCCCAACAGATGGGGGCACAGGGCGCACATACAAGCCCCGCCCACGCCCTTGCGATGGCCCGCCCCCTCCCCTAGCCTTTCTGCACACAGGAAAAACAGGAAAGGCCGCGCCATGACCACGCCCTACACGCCCCCCAAAGTCTGGACCTGGGAAAAGCCCAGCGGCGGCGCCTTTGCCAGCCTCAACCGCCCCGTCGCCGGCGCCACGCACGAGACCACGCTGCCGCGCGGCGAGCATCCTTTCCAACTCTATTCGATGGGCACGCCCAACGGCCAGAAGGTCACCATCCTGTTCGAAGAACTGCTGGCTGCAGGCCATGCCGGTGCCGAATACGACGCCTGGCTGATCGACATCATGACCGGCGCGCAGTTCGGCTCGGGCTTTGTGGCCGTCAATCCCAACTCCAAGATCCCGGCGCTGCTGGATTGCTCGGGCCCCGATCCGGTGCGGATATTTGAATCCGGCGCCATCCTGATGCATCTGGCGGAAAAATTTGGCGCCTTCCTGCCCACCTCCGGCCCGGCGCGGGCGGAAACCCTGTCCTGGCTGATGTGGCAGATGGGCTCAGCGCCGTTCCTGGGCGGCGGGTTCGGGCATTTCTACGCCTATGCTCCGGAAAAATATGAATATCCGATCAACCGCTTCACGATGGAGGTCAAGCGCCAGCTGGACGTGCTGAACCGCCGTCTGGCCGAACAGCCCTTCGTGGCCGGGGCCGACTATTCCATCGCCGACATGGCGATCTGGCCGTGGTATGGGGCGGTGGTGCTGGGCCGGGCCTATAACGCCGCCGAGTTTCTGGATGCCGAAAGCTATACCCATGTCCTCGACTGGGCGCGGCGGATCGACGCGCGGCCGGCGGTCAGGCGCGGGCGGATCGTCAACCGCACCGGCGACGACCCCGCCGAAGCCCTGCCCGAGCGGCACAGCGCGGCCGATTTCGTCGGACGGGTCGACTGACAGTCCAAGCCGGTAGGTCGGGCTGAAAGGTCGGGCTGACGGGGCACGACGCCCTGCGACGGATTGTCGGGCCGGTGGCGTTTCAGTCCTTGCGATGCATATAGTGTGGCACCGCTCAAAGGAACATCCATGCCCCGCCCCGATCCGTCGCCCGCCGACCTGCAGGCCCTGATCGCCCGCAAGCCCCGCCGTCGCTGGCCTTGGCTGCTGGCCGCCCTGCTGCTGGCGGGGCTTGGATGGCTGTATCTGGACCGACAGGGGGGCGAGGCTGGGGTCAGCTATCAGACCGAGCCGGTCACCCGCGGCGCGCTGAGCGTGACCGTCACCGCCACCGGCACCGTGCAACCCACGACCGAGGTCGAGGTATCGTCCGAGCTTTCCGGCACCGTGGCCGCGGTGGCCGTGGATTTCAATTCCGAAGTCACGGTGGGGCAAGAGCTGGCGCGGCTGGACGACACCCGCTTTGCCGCCGAGGTCGCCACCGCCAGCGCCCGCCTCGCCGGGGCCGAAGCGGCGTTGGCACAGGCCCGGGCCTCGGCGCGCGAGGCCGCGGAAAACCGCGCCTCACAGGCGGCGCTGGACAAGCGCGGCATCATCACCCGCCTCGCGCTGGTCAGCGCCGAAGCCCTGGACGAGCGCGCCCGCGCCGCCGTGGCGATGGCAGAGGCCGATCTGGATCTGGCGCGCGCCAATCTCGATCTGGCAAAACGCGATCTGGACAAGACGGTGCTACGCTCGCCCATCGAAGGGGTGGTGCTGTCGCGCACCGCCGAAACCGGCCAGATCGTCGCCGCCACGCTGAACGCGCCGGTCTTGTTCACTTTGGCCGAAAATCTGGAACAGATGGAGTTGCAGGTCGATATCGACGAGGCCGATATCGGCCGCATCCGGGTGGGTCAGCAGGCCAGCTTTACCGTCGATGCCTTTCCGGGGCGGGTCTTTCCGGCGCGGATCATGCAGGTGCGCTTTGCCCCCGAGGTGACCGACGGCGTGGTCACCTACAAGGCGGTGTTGACGGTCGACAACGCCGATCTGCTGCTGCGCCCCGGCATGACTGCCACAGCCACTATCACCGTCGCCGAGGTGGCGGATGCGCTGATCGTGCCCAATGCCGCGCTGCGCTATGCGCCTCCGCAGGCGGTCGAGGCCGCGCAGCGGGGCGGCGGGCTGATCGGTCTGATCGCACCGCGCCCGCCGGGCGCCGGGCAAGCGGCGGGGTTGGCAGACGGACGCTCGATCTGGGTGCTGCGGGGTGGTCAGCCGGTGCAGGTAGCGATCACGCTGGGCGAAACCGACGGCCGGTTCACCACCGTCTCTGGCGAGGGGTTGGCCGAAGGCGATCTGGCGATCACCGACCAGTCCACGGGCGGCTGACATGGCCCCGCCCCTGATCGAATTTCGCGCCATCAGCCGCCACTATGGCAGCGGCGAGGCGCTGGTGCGTGCGCTGGACGCGGTGGACCTTGTGATCGCGCGCGGCGAGTTCGTGGCGATCATGGGGGCCTCGGGCTCGGGCAAATCCACCGCCATGAACATCATCGGCTGCCTCGATCGGCCGACGGCGGGGCAATATCTGTTCGAGGGCGTGCCGGTCGAGGGGCTGGATGCTGACGCCCGCGCCCTGATCCGGCGCAGCTATCTGGGCTTTGTCTTTCAGGGCTTCAACCTGTTGCCCCGCCAATCGGCACGCGAGAATGTCGAACTGCCCCTGATCTACAAGGGCTTGCCCCGGGCCGAGCGCGAAGCGCGGGCCGCATTGGCGCTGAAAAAGGTCGGGCTGGAAGGGCGCGAGCATCACGACCCCGGCCAATTGTCCGGCGGCCAGCAGCAACGCGTGGCCATCGCCCGCGCCCTGGCCGGCAACCCGACGATCATTCTGGCCGACGAGCCGACCGGCAACCTCGACAGCGCCCGCACCCATGAAATCATGGCGCTGGTGCAGGCGTTGAACCGGGACGAGAGGATCACGATCATCATGGTCACGCATGAGAATGACGTGGCGGCCTATGCCGACCGGATCATCACCTTTCAGGACGGGCGGATCGTCGGGGATCGCCGCCAGACCCCGCGGGAGGGCACGGATGCTGTTTGAAACCGTCACGCTGGCCTTCCGCACCATCCTGCGCAACAAGCTGCGCAGCTTCCTGACGGTGCTGGGCGTGGTGATCGGCGTGGCGGCAGTGATTGCCATGGTCACGGTGGGGCAAGGGTCGTCGGCGCAGGTTGCGGCCAATGTGGCCTCGCTGGGGAGCAACGTGCTGGTGCTGCGGCCGGGCAAGCTCCAGATGGGGCCCGGACCCCGCAGCAACAGCCGCCCCTTCAGCCTGCGCGATGCCGAATCGGTGGCAGCCCTGCCGGTGATCGCGGCGGCGGCCCCGCAACTGTCGTCCTCGGTCACGGCGGTGGCGGGCGCGCAGAACCGCTCGACCACGGTCACCGGGACGAATGCCGACTGGCTGGTGGTGGGCAACTGGGGCCTGGCCTCGGGCCGGGCCTTCACGCCCGCCGAGGAAAAGGCCGGCGCCGCCGTTTGCGTGATCGGCGAAAGCCTGCGTGCGGCGCTGTTCGGGGCAGCGGACCCGGTGGGTCAGGTTTTGCGCCTGCGGCAGGTCTCGTGTCAGGTGATCGGCCTGCTGGAGGCCAAGGGGGCCGGCACCTTCGGTCAGGACCAGGATGACATCGTGGTGATGCCGATCCGCGCCGTGCAGCGCCGGCTTGAGGGGCGCGACGATGTGACCTCGATCCAGGTATCGCTGCCAGACAGCGTCACCACTGCGCGCGCCACCCGCGAGATCGAGACCCTGCTGCGGCAGCGCCGCCGCATCGGTCTGGGCGCGGAAGACGATTTTTCCGTGACCGACATGAAAGAGCTGGCCTCGATGCTGAACTCGGTCAACGCGGTGCTGACCGGACTTTTGTCCTCGGTCGCGGCCGTCAGCCTGCTGGTAGGCGGGATCGGGATCATGAACATCATGCTGGTCTCGGTGACCGAGCGCACGCGCGAGATCGGCATCCGGCTGGCGGTCGGGGCGACGGCGGCGCAGGTGCTGTTGCAGTTTCTGGTCGAGGCGGTGGTGCTGTCCACCGTGGGCGGCGTGATCGGCATCGCGCTGGGGCTGGCCATGGCCGCGGTTGGCGCGCAGCTGATGGCGATTCCCTTCGTGCCCGATCCGGCGGTGATCGCGCTGGCCTTCGGGTTTTCGGCGGTGGTGGGGGTGATCTTCGGCTATTTCCCCGCCCGTCGCGCCGCCCGCATGGACCCGATCGAGGCGCTGCGCCATCAATGACGCGCGATCACCCTTGCGCGATATCACAGCCGTTGCCGCCCCTTGGCGCTGGACGCGCCCCCGCCCCGCCCCTAAGCTGGTCAGGATTTTTTCAGATGTTCGAGGCTTGATCGTGCTGAACCCGTTGAAGACCCTTCTGGCCGCCACCCTGATCGCAGCGCCCCTTGCAGGCCAGGCTGCGCCCTGCTCCGACACCGGTGGCCACTACGAGGCCTGGAAGCCGGTGATGGCGCAAGAGGCCGCCGCCGCGGGCGTCGGTCAGGCGGGGATCGCGGCGCTGATGGGCACAAGCTATTCCAAGGCCACGATCGGCGCCGACCGCAACCAGAAAAGCTTCAAGTATTCGCTGCAAAAGTTCATGCAGGTGCGTGGCGCGGATACGATCGTGGCGCAGGGGCGCAAGCGGCTGGCCAAATCGCGGGATTTCTATGCGGGGCTTGAGCGGGCCTATGGCGTGCCGCCCGGTGTGCTGATCGCGATCCACGGCATGGAGACGGGTTTCGGCAACTTCATGGGCGACACCAACGTGGTCTCGGCCATCGCCACCCTGTCTTATGACTGCCGGCGGTCGGATTTCTTTACCCCGCACCTGATCGGCGCGCTGAAGC
>CAYTMV010000026.1:12394-30500 GCA_964439015.1 uncultured Gemmobacter sp. | reverse complement strand
GAACCTCGCGTTCGCCATCCCGGGTGACGCCCAAGGCGATGTAAACGGCCTTGTTTTTGACCATCCGACTGTCGGCGTCGCGGATCTTCACGCGCAAAGCGTCGAAAATGACGATCGGATACATCCGGTCCAGCGCCCGATGCTGCCATTCCCGGACCTCGTCCAGCACGGCATCGGTGACGCGGCTGATCAGGTCGGGCGAGACCCGCAGGCCGTAAAGATCCTCCAGATGGGCCTGGATGTCGCGCACCGACAGCCCGGCGGCATAGAGCCCGATGATCTTGTCGTCGACGCCATCGATCCGGGTCTGGCCCTTCTTCACAAGCTCCGGTTCAAAGCTGCCCTCCCGGTCGCGCGGCACCGAAAGTGGCACCTCGCCGTCCGAGCCCTTCACCCGCTTCGTTGCAACCCCGTTCCGGCGGTTGGCCTGTTCGGCTGGCGGCTCAGCTCCGACCTCATAGCCCAAATGCGCGGTCAGTTCGGCCCCGAGCATCCGTTCCATCAGCCGGATCTTCAGCTCCTTCATCAGCCCTGCATCGCCAAGCAGATCCTCAGGCCGCTTGCAGCCCTTCAGCAACTCGGCCAGCAGTTCGTCGGAAATCGTCATCGTCCTTGCTCCTCTCAGGAAGCATGGACCCAATCACCCATACACAGAAGACCGGACACTCTCTCGGACAGGACCGCCTGGAAATAGACCGGAACGCCGACGACGAACCACACGTCACGCGCCCCGAACAGAAACATGCGCGCCAGCGACAGGCGGTTGACCCGCGCGTCTTTCGACCGCCAGCCCCCCCATGCCTCTTCCGACTTCATCCGCCCCGGCAGGCCCGCTGGCAGGAACAGAACAACCGCAAGCAGGATGCCCGCCAGCACGACCGCCATACCCCAGACTGCCGCCTGAAACCCCGCCAGCGCCAGAAGCGCCGCGCCGAGGAAGAAGCCCAGCCCCTTAACCGCATTCTTGGATCCTGTCAGCAGGGCGACCCAACGGAACAAGCCACCGTCTTCCTTGGGCGCCAGCAGCTTGACGGCAGATTTGGACGACATCTTGGCCAGGTCCTTGGCCACGCCCGACACGCCCTGCACCGCCATCACGAAAGCAACCGACGCGGCGACACCCCACGATGGGTCAAGCTGCGCCAGCGCCACCAGCGCGCCGATTTGCAGCGCGAGGCCGCCGTAAAGCGTCGCAGCCAAGCCGAAACGGGCGGCGAGCCAGCCGGCACCAAGGTTGGTCACGATGCCAGCGACTTCATACAGCAGGAACAGCCAGGCCAATTGGACCGGCGTGAAGCCAAGGCTGTTGAAGTGCAGCAGCACCAGCATCCGCAGCGCGCCGTCAGACAGCATGAAGGCCCAGTAGGCCGCCGTCACGGCGGCATAGGCGCGGAGCGGGTTCGGCGGCGGTGTGGCAGGACCTGCGGTATCAGTCACAGCGAACCCGCCACCATCCGCGCGATATCGGCCAGCCGGCAGGCATAGCCCCATTCGTTGTCATACCAGGCGTAGATCTTCACCTGCGTGCCGTTGATGACCATGGTCGACGGCCCATCGACGATGGACGAGCGCGGATCGTTGGTAAAGTCGCAGGACACCAGCGGGCGGGTCTCGAAGCCAAGGATCCCTTTCAGCGGGCCTTCGGCAGCGGCAGCAAACAGCGCGTTCACCTCTTCGGCCGTGGTCGCCCGTTCCACCTCGAACACGCAGTCGGTCAGGGACGCGTTCAACAGCGGCACGCGCACCGCGTGGCCGTTCAGCCGGCCCTTGAGTTCCGGGTAGATCAGCGTGATCGCCGTGGCCGAGCCGGTCGTGGTCGGGATCAGGTTCAACAGCGCCGACCGCGCGCGGCGCATGTCCTTGGCCGGACGGTCCACGATGGTCTGGGTGTTGGTCACGTCATGGATCGTGGTGATCGACCCGTGCCGGATGCCGAGAGACTCGTGGATCACCTTGACCACCGGGGCAAGGCAGTTGGTGGTGCAGGAGGCCGCCGTCACCAGCGCCTGCGAGCCATCGTAGAGGTGATGGTTCACCCCATAGACCAGATTCAGCGCGCCACCATCCTTGACCGGGGCAGAAACGACAACCTTCTTCGCCCCCGCGGCGTAGTAGGGTGCCACCTTGGCCGCGGTCTTGAAGACGCCCGTGCAGTCGATCACCAGATCGACGCCCAGCTCTGCCAGGGGCAGCGCCTCGATGGTCTTTTCATGCGTCAGCCGGATGGTCTTGCCGTTCAGAACCAGCGCGCCGTCGCCTGCTGCGACCGGCGTGCGCCAGCGGCCATGGACCGAGTCGAACTCCATCAGCAGCGCATGCTGTTCGGCATCGCCAACGGGGTCGTTCAACAGCACGATCTCGCCGCCGCAGCCTGCGTCGATCAGATCGCGGAGGACAAGTTTTCCGATGCGGCCAAGGCCGTTCAGGGCAATACGGGTCATGGGGATCAAGCCTTTGCTTGCGGGTCAGAGCCGATGGCATCGACCCGGGATTGCAGGGACATCCGGCTGAGCGACTCGAACGGCAACTCGACGAAAGCCGTGATCCGCCGGCGCAGCGCGGCATAGGTCTGGGCGAAGACCAGCGCCTTCTCGGCATCGGTTCCGATGGCCTTCACCGGGTCGGGCAGCCCCCAGTGACCGGTGATGGGTTGGCCGGGCCAGGGCGGGCATTCTTCAGCCGCCGCCGTGTCGCAGACGGTGAACACGAAATCCATCACCGTGCTGCCCGGCTGCTGGAACTCTGAAATGTGCTTGGACCGCAGGCCGGAGGTGTCGTGGCCGTTGCGCTTCAGGATTTCCAGCGCGAAGGGGTTCAGTTCGCTGTTGGGGCGGGTGCCAGCAGAAAAGGCCCGAAACTTGCCCTTGCCCAGATCGCGCAGCAATGCCTCGGCAAAGATCGAGCGGGCAGAGTTGCCCGAGCAGATGAAAAGAACATTAACGTCGGTGGCGGGGATTGTCCGGTCCATTTGAACGGTGTCCTTTGTGGCGGAGAGCAAGGGGGCAAGGAGGTCAGGCCGCGCGCGGCCCAGATCGAGCGCGAGGTAGCCGATCAACCCCTCGGTCGTGTCAAGGTCGACGGCGTAGTAGAGCGACCTGCCGACCCGCGTGACCTGAACAAGACCCGACGCTGCAAGGTCGGCCAGATGATGCGACAGCGTGTTCTGTTTCAGGCCAAGCGCCTCGGCGATCTCGGTCGGGCGCACGCCTTGCGGGGCAAAGCGCATCAGAAGCCGAAAGACCGCCATCCTGCCGGGATGGCCGAGCGTGGAAAAGGCATGAATGGCGCGGCTTTGTTCCATATTTCCAGATTGAGGGAAATAAGAGGCCCCGTCCAATGAAGGTTTCATGACATCTCAAGTGCGGCGGTTCGCGCTGTCTGACCCTGACAGCCGCAGAAATCGCCCGACGCGCGCAGATCTTCCACGCGCAATCCAATCGGGCGTCAGCCTTGCTCGACCACCGCTTCCATGGCGACAAAACTGCTGGTGGCGTGCAGGTAGGGCAGGGACGAGATCCGCTCGGCCAGGATCTGGCGAAAATGGACCATGTCGCGCGAGCGCACTTTCAGCAGGTAGTCGAACCCGCCGGCGATCATATAGCACTCCTCGATCTCGGGCACGGCACGCACCGCCGCGTTGAACTTGTCGAGCGCGATCTGCCTTGTATCGCTCATCTTGACCTCGACAAAGGTGACATGCGTCAGCCCCAGCTTCACGCGGCTGACGGTGGCGCGGTAGCCGGTGATAAGCCCGCTTTCCTCCATCTGGCGCACGCGCTGGGTGACAGGGGTCTTGGAAAGACCCACGCGGGCGGCAAGCTCCATCATCGAAATCCGCCCGTCGGCGAGCAATTCTGCCAGAATCTTCTGGTTGATGCTGTCCAGAGGTGCCATCTGACGGTTTTCTCCTGAATGATTGGACGAATTGCCTATCATGTTACGCTCATTTGGTCACATGGACCATCATTGATCCTGTAATCCGGTCAATAGACATGGCGGAGGCCCAGATGACCGATCTTTCCCGTTTCGACCTTGATGCAAAGTTCTGTTCCGAAGCCGCGCTGCTTGATCGGCTGGTGGCCGAGGCGGCGCTGGACGACGCGACGCGCCAGCGCATTTCGGCCAAGGGCGCCGATCTGGTGCGCCGGATCCGCAGCGAGGCCAAGCCCACGCTGATGGAACATTTTCTGTCCGAATATGGCCTTTCGACGCGCGAGGGCGTGGCGCTGATGTGTCTGGCCGAGGCCATGCTGCGCGTGCCGGACAAGCTGACGATCGACGCGCTGATCGAGGACAAGATCGCGCCCTCCAACTGGGGTAAGCATCTGGGCGAGGCCTCGTCCAGCCTGGTCAACGCCTCTACCTGGGCCTTGATGCTGACCGGCAAGGTGCTTGATGCCGACCAGCCGGGCATCGCCGGCACCCTGCGCGGTATGGTCAAGCGTCTGGGAGAGCCGGTGATCCGCACTGCCGTGGGCCGGGCCATGAAAGAGATGGGCCGCCAGTTCGTTCTGGGGCAGACTATCGACGCAGCCCTCGACCGTGCCCGCAAGCGCCAGGCGCAGGGCTTTACCTACAGCTATGACATGCTGGGCGAGGCGGCGATGACCGCCGCCGATGCCGCCCGCTATGCCCGCGAATATGCCAATGCCATCGCCGCCATCGCGCGGGCCTGTGACAAGGGGTCGGTCGAGACCAATCCTGGCATCTCGATCAAGCTGTCGGCGCTGCATCCGCGCTATGAGGTGGCGCAGGAAACCCGCGTGATGCGTGAATTGGTGCCGGTGGTGCTGAAATTGGCGCAGGCCGCAAAGGCCGCCGGCATGGGCATGAACATCGACGCAGAAGAGCAGGACCGTCTGGTCCTGTCGATGAAGGTGATCGAGGCGGTGCTGGCCGATCCGTCCCTTGCGGGATGGGACGGCTTTGGCGTGGTGGTGCAGGCTTACGGCAAGCGGGCGGGGCAGGTGATCGACTGGCTCTATGCCACCGCCCAGCGGCTGGATCGCAAGATCATGGTGCGTCTGGTGAAGGGCGCCTATTGGGACAGCGAGATCAAGCGCGCGCAGGTCGAAGGCCTGCCGGGCTTTCCGCTGTTTACCACCAAGACCGCAACCGATGTCAGCTATATTGCCAATGCCAAGAAGCTGATCGGCTATTCCGACCGCATCTATCCGCAATTTGCGACCCACAACGCCCAGACCGTGGCGGCGATCCTCGAACTGGCAGGCGATACCCGCTTTGAGTTTCAGCGCCTGCACGGCATGGGTGAACGCCTGCACGATATCGTGCTCGCCGAAACCAAGGGCCGTTGCCGGATCTACGCCCCGGTCGGCGCGCATCGTGACCTGCTGGCCTATCTGGTGCGCCGCCTGCTGGAAAACGGCGCCAACTCCTCCTTTGTGCACCAGATCGTGGACGAGTCGATTTCGCCCGAAGACGTGGCGCGCGACCCGTTCGCCGCGCTGGCCGCCGCCCGTGCCCCGGCCTCGCTGGTGGCACCCGCGGATCTGTTCGGCGCGCAGCGGGCGAACTCCAGGGGCTTCGATCTGACAGATGAGGAAACGCTGGCGCGGATCGAGGCCGCCCGCGGTGGCGCATTGCCCCCGGCCGCGGCGCTGACCGTCCGCCCCGCGACTGGCAGCCGGCACCCCGTGACCAACCCCGCCACCGGCGCGGCGCTGGGCGAGGTGATCCATGTCGATGCCGACACCACCGCTCGCGCCGTGGAAGATGCCCGCCCGTGGGACGCCCCCGCGGCCGAGCGCGCCGCCGTGCTGCGCCGCGCCGCCAACCTTTATGAGGAAAACTTTGGCCCGATCTTCGCGGCGCTTGCGCGCGAGGCTGGCAAGTCGCTGCCCGACGCCGTGGGCGAATTGCGCGAGGCGGTCGATTTTCTGCGCTATTACGCGGCCGAGGGCGAGGTTGCGCCCGGCGCGCCGCGCGGCATCATCGGCGCGATCAGCCCGTGGAACTTTCCGCTGGCGATTTTCTCGGGCCAGATTGCCGCGGCACTGATGGCTGGCAATGCCGTCATCGCAAAGCCTGCAGAACCCACCCCGATCATCGCCAGCATTGGTGTGCGGCTTCTGCATCAGGCGGGTGTGCCCCGGTCGGCGCTGCAACTGCTGCCGGGTCGCGGTAGCGTGATCGGCACGGCGCTGGCGTCCGATCCGCGGGTTTCGGGTCTGGTCTTTACCGGATCGACCGCGACCGCCCAGACCATCGCCCGCAACATGGCGGCCAACCTTGCCCCCGGCACGCCGCTGATCGCGGAAACGGGCGGCCTGAACGCCATGATCGTGGATTCGACTGCTCTTCCGGAACAGGCGGTGCGCGATGTGGTGGCCTCGGCCTTCCGGTCGGCCGGTCAGCGTTGCTCGGCGCTGCGCTGCCTTTATGTGCAGGAAGACATCGCCCCGCATTTGATCGAGATGATCAAGGGTGCGATGAACGAGCTGGTGGTGGGCGACCCCTGGGCGCTGTCGACCGATGTGGGGCCGGTGATCGACGCGCGCGCCCATGCGACGATTTCCGCCTATCTGGAAGAACATCGTGGCCGGATCCTGCATCAGCTTGCGGTCCCTGACGTCGGCACCTTCATCCCGCCGACGATGATCGCGGTGAAGGGGATCGAGGATCTCGACCGCGAGATTTTTGGCCCGGTCCTGCATGTCGCCACCTTCAAGGGCGATCAGCTTGGCGCCGTGGTCGATGCGATCAACGCCAAGGGCTTCGGCCTGACCTTTGGCCTGCATACCCGCATCGACGCGCGGGTGCAGGAGGTGGCCGGCGCGATCCATGTCGGCAACATCTACGTCAACCGCAACCAGATCGGTGCTGTCGTGGGCAGCCAGCCTTTCGGCGGCGAGGGGCTGTCGGGCACTGGACCAAAGGCCGGCGGGCCGAACTACCTCGGTCGTTTCTTCGCGCCGACCCCGGCAAAGGTGGCGACCGCCGTCTGGCCCGGCAAGGCGAATATCGCGGCCCTTGGGCAGGCCTTGCAGGCCCATGCCCCCCGCCAGATCGCCGAGCATGTCATGCCCGGCCCGACAGGTGAGCTGAACCGCCTGACCCTGCATGCCCGCGCGCCCGTTCTGTGCCTTGGTCCCGGCCCCGTGGCTGCGGCAGCGCAGAAAGAGGCGGTCGAGCGTCTGGGTGGCACCGCAATCGCGGTCGATGGCGAGGTGGCCCCGGAAACGCTGACCGGCCTTGACGGCTTGTCGCTGGCGTTGTGGTGGGGGGATGCCGCGCAGGGCCGCGAGCTTGCGATGGCGTTGGCCGACCGCGACGGCGAGATCGTCCAGCTGGTCACGGCGCTGCCCGACCTGGCCCATGTCGCGCATGAACGGCACCTGTGCGTGGACACGACGGCCGCGGGGGGCAATGCTGCCTTGCTGGCGGGGTAACCGGGTCCAGCGGTTTTTCTGCCGGTGATGGCAGTGAGAAGGGGCGAGGCGCGACGCGGCCAAAAGCCGGGTTGCGCCTCGCCCATGATGTTTGAGGGCGCGTAGCCCTCCGCGTGCGCGGCCCCGCCCCGGCCTTACAGATCCTTCACCAGCCGCAGGGCGTCATATACCGCAGCGTGGGTGTTACGCGCCGCCACCGCATCGCCGATGCGGAACAGTTGAAACTGGCCCGCCGGATTTGTCACGCGGATCTGCGGCTTGCCGTCGATCAGGTCGCCGTAATCGACCGCGCCTTCATTGGTCGAATGGGGCAGCAGGTCGAAATACAACTCGTCATTCGGGCGGGTGCCATGGTTGACGATGATCTGATCGTGGTGCTGCTCTTTGGCTATGCCGCCGTAATCGCTGCCGATGGTGGCGACCAGCATGTTGCCATCCTTGCGCACCGCCTCCAGCAGGTAGGTCACGGTGAACTTCACGTCGCGCTTTTGCAGCGACCGCATGTAGGGCACCAGGTTCATCGCCATCACCTCGGGGGCAAAGGCCCGGTCACGGGTCATCACCTCCAGCTTGGCGCCGGTGGCGGCGATGACCTCGGCCGCCTGAAGACCGGCATGGTCGCCCGCATCGTCATAGATCAGCACGTCGGTGCCGGGCTTGACGTCGCCCGAGATGATATCCCAGGCCGAAACCACCAGCTCATTGCCCGCGCGCAGCACCTCGGTATGCGGCAGCCCGCCTGTGGCGATGATGACCACATCGGGGCTGGCGGCGTGGATCATCCCGGCATCGGCCAGGCTGTTATAGCGGATCTCGACCCCCAGCCGCTCGCATTCGGCTACGCGCCAGTCGCTGACGCCGATCATTTCGCGCCGGCGCTGGTTTTTCGCCGTCAGGCGCAGCTGTCCGCCCGCCTGCGGGGCGGCCTCGTGCAGGATCACCTCATGCCCGCGCTCGCCCGCCACACGGGCGGCCTCAAGCCCGGCAGGTCCGGCGCCGACGATCACGATCTTTTTCCGCGTCGCAGCCTTCGGGATGTCATGCGGCATGGTCTCTTCGCGGCCGGTGGCGGCGTTGTGCATGCAGAGCGCCATGCCGCCCTGATAGATGCGATCGAGGCAATAGTTCGCGCCGACACAGGGACGGATCTCGTTCTCGCGCTTTTCCAGGATCTTGCGCATGATCTGCGGGTCGGCCATGTGCGCCCGCGTCATGCCGATCATGTCCACCTTGCCCGCGGCGATCGCGTGGCGGGCGGTGGCCACGTCCTGAATGCGGGTGGCGTGGAACACCGGGAAACGCGTCGCCGCGCGCACCTCGCCCGCCAGATCGAGAAAGGGTGCCGAGGCCATACCCATGATCGGGATATTATCGGTCAGCCCGGCATCGGTTTCGATATGGCCTTTGGTGATGTTCAGAAAATCGATCAGCCCGCTGTCTTTCAGCCGCCGCGAGATCTCCATCCCGTCAGCCTTGTCATAGCCATCGGGCGTATCCTCATCGGCCACATAGCGCATGCCGAGGATGAAGTCGGGGCCGACGCGGTCGCGCACCGCTTTCAGCACCTCCAGCGAAAACCGCATCCGGTTTTCGAGGGTGCCGCCATATTCGTTGTGCAGTTGGTTCGACATCGGCGACCAGAATTGCGACAGCAGGTGGCCGAAGGATTCAAAATCGATCCCGTCGACGCCCGCGGCCTTCATCCGCTCGGCGGCGTCGGCGAAATCGGATTTGATGCGGTCGATGTCCCATTTCTCGATCAGTTTGGGGAAGGCGCGGTGCGCCGGCTCGCGCTCCATCGTCGGGGCCACCACCGGCAGCCAGTCGCCCTTGTCCCAGCGGGTGCGGCGGCCAAGGTGGGTCAGCTGCACCATCACCGCTGCGCCGTGATCGTGGCACTCGTCCACCATCTGCTTCATCCAGCCCACCACCTCGTCCTTGTAGGCGAGGATGTTGTTGAAGACCGGCGGGCTGTCCCTGGACACTGCAACCGAGCCCGCGGTCATGGTCAGGGCGATCCCGGCCTTGGCGCGGGCGACGTGATAGGCGCGATAGCGGCCCTTCGGCATCCCGTCCTCGGGATAGGCCGGTTCGTGCGAGGACAGCATCAGCCGGTTCCGCAGCGTCAGGTGTTTCAATTTGAAAGGTTGGAGCAGCGGATCGGTGGACATGGCAATACCTCCTGTCAGGCGCGGGTGGGGAGTCTTGGCGTATCGTGGACATTTGCGTCGATCTTGTAAACAGCAATGTCTACGATCTCGCCTGTTGTGGATGGATCGCTTGCCCCAGCGGATGCGGACTGCTAGGGCATGGGCCATGACCAATACGCCAGACGATATCAGCGTCAGAGGATCGCCAGAGCTTTGGCTGCAGGCGGCGCGCGAGGCGTTGCTCGAGGGCGGGGTCGAGGCGGTGAAGATCCAGCTTCTGGCCAGGAAGGTGCGGCTGTCGCGCGCCAGCTTTTACTGGTTCTTCAAGGATCGTGAGGCGTTGCTGGCGGCCTTGCTGGCGCAATGGCGCGACAAGAACACCGGCAATATCATCAATCGCGCGCAGGCCTATGCCGAGACGCTGGCCGAGGCGATCCTGAACGTCTGCGATTGCTGGTTCGATCAGGCGCTGTTCGATCCCCGCTTCGAGTTTGCGATCCGCAGCTGGGCGCTGCAGTCGCCCGCCATTCTGGCCGAAGTGCAGCAGGCTGATACCAAGCGGATTGCGGCCCTGACCGAGATGTTCGCGCGGTTCGGCTGCGACGGCGTTGCTGCGGCGGTGCGGGCGCGGGCGATCTATCTGGTGCAGATCGGGTATATCTCGATGCAGACGCAGGAACCGACGGCGCTGCGCATGTCACGCATGGCCGAATATGTGCATGTCTATACCGGGCATGAGCCCCAACCGCGCGAGCTGATGCGGTTCTTCGCGCGCCACGGCTTCGATCCGGCCGCGTGATGCGTTTCGTCAGGGCCTGCGCGGCTGGTCGGGCAGGACGGGATTGGCCGAAGTCCCGCGCGGCAGAATCACGCAGTCCGGGGATGCGTTTTGTGCGCTGCGCCCTCGGGGCGCCAATCAGGTTTGTTCAACGTCGGCAGGCGCTGCCGGTTTGGCGGAAAACAGTTTTCCAACCGCACGGCTCTGCACGCCGCCTGTCTGATCGCGGATCAGAAACAGGGCGTCGAGCCCGTGGCGCTGGGCCAACAACGCCCCGGCCTCTGGGCCTTCCACCATCAGCGCCGTCGCCCAGGCATCGGCCGCGGCGCAGGTCGGCGCGATCACCGTGACCGAGGCCGGAGAGGCCAGCAGCGGCGCACCGCGCCGCGGGTCCATCGTATGCGACAGGCGGCGGCCCTGCACGCTTACCCAGTGCCGATAATCACCCGAGGTTGCGACAGCAGCGTCCTGAAGGGTCAGGATGGAATGGGGCGCGCGGCGCTCATGGTCGGGGGCCTCGATGGCGATGGTCCAGGGCTGCCCGCCGGGGCGCAGGCCCATGGCGCGCATCTCTCCGTCGATGCCGACAAGGGCATCGGCTATGTCATGGTCCTGCAAGACCTCGGCCAGCCGGTCGACGCCATGACCCTTGGCGATCCCGTTCAGGTCCAGGGTCAGGGGCGCGATCTTGCGGACCCTGTCCGCGTCAACCTCCAGTGCCTGATGCGCGGGGCGCTTTGGGGCCTCCATCGCGGCGCGGATCGCTTGTGGGTCGGCAGGTGCAGGCCCAAAGCCCCAGGCACGCACGGCACCGCCCTGCCCGATGTCAAAGGCCCCATCAGAGGCGCGGCCAATTTCGATCCCAAGCTGCAAGACCCGTGCCAGATCGTTCGGCACGGTTTGCCATGCGCCAACGGGTGCCGCGTTCAGGCGCATCAGATCGCTGTCGGGTTTCCATGTGGACATCTGCGCATCCACGGCCTCGACCGCTGCCTGCAGCGCCGCCTGCACCGGTGCCGGGTCAAACCCCGGCGAGGCAAAGAACAGCGCCGACCAGCGCGTGCCCATGGTCGGGCCGTTCAGCGCGTGGCGCACAAGGTCAATAGACATCTTCGACATAGCGCCCTCCGGCCTTGAGGATGGCGGGCGTCAGACCCACGGGCGCCAGGATATCCTCCAGCGCCTGCGCCACGCCATGCGCCATGTCGCGCCCGCCGCAGACCATGACCTTCGCGCCGTGACGGATCGCCTCGGCCACTTGCGCGGCCTCGCTCCGCAGGGCGTCCTGCACATAATGCGGCCGTGCCCCGCGCGAGACGGCGGTGGTCAGCGTGGACAGCCGGCGCTCGGCCTGCCATCCGGCCAGATCGTTGGCATAAAGAAAATCGCTGTCCGGGTGGCGCATGCCGAAGAAAAGATGCACCGGGCGACGGCGTGTGTTGGCGCGGACAAACCCCGCCAGCGGTCCGATCCCGGTGCCCGCCCCGATCAGGATCAGGCCCGCGCGTCCGCGCCCGGCGTGGAACCCCTGATTTCGGCGTGGGAACGCCTGAACGCTGTCACCCGGTTGCAGCGCCATCAACTGCCCGGAACAAAGCCCTCCGGGGTGTTTTCTCACCACGATTTCGACAAACCCGTCCCGGTTGCCGGACGCGAGCGAATAGAACCGCGGCACGGTTGAACCTTCGGGCAGGATGCCCAGCAGATCGCCGGCCTCAAACCGTGCAAAACCACGGCCCGTCAACCGCGCCCAGAAACCGGCTTTCGGCAGGGCAAAGCGCAGGATCGCCGTCGGGGCCTGCACCTCGGCCCCATAGTCCCGGTGCGCGATCAGGGTCAGGATCTCGGAGGCCGGACGGGCGGGCTGATGGTCAAGCTCCAGCGGCACACCCAGCGCGGCCCCCAGATCGCGGCCCCAGCGGGTGAAGTCCTGCGGGGATTGCCGGTCGATCATGTCCATCGGCAGCAGCATGGCCCAGCCCTTGGCCCGCGCGGCCTGCTCGACCGTCGCGGCAAAGGCGCAAAAGGCCGGGAAGCTGCGGTCGCCAAAGCCCAGCACGGCGACGGGCGCTTTCGGTGGCGCAGACAGACGGGTCAGGCGCTCCAGAAAGCCCTTGGCCGAGGCTGGGGAAATGCCGTCGCCATAGGTGGCGGCCAGGATCAGGAACCGTTCGGCGCGCGGGTGACGATCGGGGTCAAAAGACGACATCGGGGCCACATGCACCGCTTGCCCGGCCCTTTTCAGGGCATTGGCCAGCGTCGTGGCAAAACCCCAGGTGCTGCCGCCTTCGGACCCGACAAGGATCACCGTTTGGGCCCTGCTGGCCGGGGCAAGGCCTTTCAACCGCGGACGGCCCCGCCGCCCGGCAATCCAGATCAGGGCACCGGTCACGCCCAGGACCGGCACGCTCAGGGCGATCAGGCCGAGGATCAACCCCAAAGCCGCCGCACCCTGTCCGGTGTGCAGCATGTAGATGGTTTCCGACACGCCCTGCCAAGCCGTCAGGTCGGACCAGGACAGCACCTCGCCAGTGCCCTGATCGATCAGGCCGGTGCCCGTATCGGTGAACAGGGTGAACACGTCCTGCGTATCGCCCGCATAGGGAAAGCTGAGCTTGCGGAAGGAGTCGACGGGCACCGCATGCAGCGCCACCATACGGCTCAGGTCGAGGCCGGTCTGGCCGCTGACGGCAGCGGGCTCGGCTGGCCGCACTGGCCCATCGGCCAGCAGATCGAAGGTCGAGGCCGTCATCCACAGCGCGGTTGTGGCCGAAAGGGCCAGACCCACAACGGCAATCCGTGCAATCTCGACATGTATCCGGCCCACCAGCGGGCCGCGCAGACGCGTGAACCACCGCTGCCACCCGCCCACACGCCGCGCCACCAGCGCCGCGCCCGAAAGCGTCAGCACCAGCATCGCCGCAGCCCCTGCAGCCGATATCAGCCGCCCGGTATCGTCCAGAAACAGCGACCGGTGCAGGGTCGTCAGCCAGCGTTCGACCGGGTTCGGGTCAGCCGAGCCGACATCCGCCCCGGTCGCAGGATCGATGACCGCCGAGTCGGGCTTGCCGCCGTCGAACCACCACGCGGTGATCGTGCCGGAAGGGGCGCGGCGGATCTCCTCCAGCCCCGCATGGGTCGCGGCCACGCGTGCGGCCAGATCGGCCACGGTTTGACCGGCCACAGGGGCCGGGGCGGCCAGCCGTTCGGCCGCCGGAAAGACCGACAGCGCCGCGCCGCTGAGGGCAAGGACGGTCGCAAGGGCGAAGGCCAGCAGCCCCGGCCAGCGGTGAAGCGCGCGGATCATCGGGCAGTCTCTTTTACTTGTAGGTGAAGTTTGCGATGTAACGGCGGCCCGGAACGGGCGTTCCGGCACCGGCAGTCGTCAGCGGCACCGCGATCTCGTTCGGGCTGTCACGCAGGTCCTCGACGGCGGCGTCGATGTGCAGCGTATAGCCCGCATCAAACAGCGCATCCGCCAGATCCAGAGTGATCTCCAGCGTGCGGCCAGCGCCGACGCTGGCCCCGGTTATGCCGTTGATCTGCGCCGGATCGCCGCCGGTGGCAGCATACCAATCGCTCAGATGTTCGTAATACTTGGACTTGCCGCCGGCCATCCACAGGCTACCCACATAGGCGCCCGAGGCATCGGTGACGTAAAGCGCCAGATAGGCACCATCACCGCCATAGGCATTCATGGTGGTGGTCAGCGTGACCGGGCGCGCCATGGCCAGACCCGGCAAGGTCAGGGCCGTGGTCAGCGCGAGTGTGGCGAGAAGGGATTTCATCGGAACGTCCTTTGCTGTGCGAGGCGGCCCCGACACTTGCCGGGCCGCGGGATGGCTGGCCGAGATCAGTTGGTTACGGCGACAGGCGGTTTGCCGTTGCCGAACAGGCCGTTTGCGGGCGGGGCAACCGTGCCTGCCGGGGCCGGGTTGCCCCGTGCGCCTGCACCCTTGCAGTCGTCGTCGTCATCATCTTCACAGTCGTCGTCGTCGTCGTCGTCGTCGTCATCACCACTGACGCGCACCATAGGCATCGGTTGATCGCCGTCCCCCAGGACGGCGGCGCGGACGCTGTCCAGCAGACCGGCAGACCCCACCGGATCTTGCATCGCGGCAAGTGCGGGAAGGCCGATGGCGACGGTCAGCGCCGTCGAGGCAAGCAGCAGGGAAAGGCGGTTTTTCATTCTGGGTCTCCTGTGATCCGATTTCGGAAATCTGTGGGGACAAGCTGAAAGGTGTCTGACGGCCCGAACATTTCGGCTTCAGCTTGGTGTCAGGCAGGCGGATGTCCTCCGCGTGCCGACGGTGCGTCAGTCACCGGTCTTGCCGTTGCGCTCGCGCTCACGTTCGCGGCGACCGCCGTCCTCGTCGAACTCGAGCTCGATGATCTGCAGGGTTCCGGGATTCAGCTTGGCCTCGATCGCGCGCCCTTCGGCGTCGATCCCGTCAATCTCATAGCAGCCGTCGTCGATCTTGATGCGTCGCACTGTCCAGCCTTGCTGGGCCGCAAATGCGGCGGCGGCCTCGCGCGGTTGCCATTCGGCCATGGGAACGAAACAATCGTCGTCTGCCAACGCCACCCCGGCGGGAAGCGCCAGCAGAAAAGCAAGAATTGTCAGCGTCTTTTGCATGGGTCACACTCCGGGCCTGAAGCAGTCTGGACAGGTGATAAGCGCCCAAGCTGACGGCAGCCTGAAGACAATGGCATGACGGCGTCAGCCCGAAGTCAGGAAGGGACGCCACACCGAAGCCAGGCAGGATTGAGGAAACGGCACGGCCATGCGGATATTGCTGATCGAGGATGATGCGGTTCTGGGCGCTGCCGTGCGCGATCAGGTGGCGGCCGATGGCCATTCGGTCGATTGGGTCATGCGGCTGGATGCGGCAGCCGATGCCATGGCGACGGCAACCTTTGACCTTGTTCTGTTGGACCTGATGTTGCCCGATGGCCGCGGCATCCCGTTTCTGCGCAAGCTGCGCGCCAAGGGGGATGTGACGCCGGTGATCGTCCTGACCGCGCTGGACCAGATCAGCGACCGGATAGAGGGGCTGAATGCCGGGGCCGACGACTATCTGGTCAAGCCTTTCGATCTGGCGGAACTGTCGGCCCGCATCGGCTCGGTTGCGCGGCGCTATGCCGGCAATCCGAACCCGATCGTGACGCATGGCCCGCTGGAGGTCGATCTGGCGGCGCGCAGTATCTATCGCGACGGTCGCCCCGTGACCCTGACCGCGCGCGAATGGGCGCTGTTCGAGGCGTTTTTGTCGCGGCCGGGGCAATTGCTGTCCAAGGCGCAGCTTGAAGACAAGCTGTACGCCTTTGACTCCGAAATCGAAAGCAACACGATCGAGGTCCATGTCAGCCGGTTGCGCAAGAAACTGGGCGCGGATGTGATCGAGACCGAGCGTGGTCTGGGCTATCGGTTGGGCCGGGGATGAGGGGGCCGCGCAGTCTTCAAGGCCGGTTGGGCCTGTGGCTGGGCGGCGTGCTGGCTGTCCTTTGGATCGCGGCTGCCAGCGTCACGGCGCTGATCGCCCGGTCCGAGATCGAAGAGGTTTTCGATGCAGCCTTGCAGGAAACCGCGCAGCGCATCCTGCCCCTGGCGGTGGTCGATATCCTGAACCGTGAGGAGGAAGGCATTGGTCAGCGCCTGGCCGCGATCCGCGACCATGACGAGTTCTTTACCTATATCGTCCGCGATGATCAGGACCGTATCCTGTTGCAGTCCCATGGCGCCGATCCTGCAGATTTTCCGGCCTGGGACGGCATCGGCTTTCGCCTGACGGATACCCATCGCCTGTTCAGTGACGCGGCTGTGCGCGACACTATCCGCATCACCGTGGCTGAGCCACTGATCCGCAGGGCCGAGATTGCCCGCGAGTTGCAGATCGGTCTCGGCCTGCCGCTGGTGATCCTGCTGCCCTTGGCGCTGCTGGCGATTGTTCTGGTCGTGCGGGCTAGTCTGGTGCCGCTGCGGCAGTTCCGTGACCGGCTGGCTGCGCGGGGGATACGGGATCTTGGGCCTGTTGCCTTAGCCGACCTGCCCACCGAGATCGTCCCCGTTGCCGATACGATGAACGGCCTGCTGGGACGGCTGTCTGCGGCTTTCGAGGCCGAGCGCAGCTTTGCTGCCAACGCAGCCCATGAGTTGCGCACGCCCTTGGCCGGTGCCATCGCGCAGGCGCAGAGGTTGCAGGCCGAATCGTCGGATGCGGTTGCCAGAACGCGGGCGGGCGAGATCGAGGCCACGTTGAAACGTCTGACGCGTCTGTCCGAACGTCTGTTGCAACTGGCCCGCGCCGAAGGGGGAAAGCTGCGGCGGGATGCGGCATCGGATTTGCGGCCCGTTGCCCGGTTGCTTGTCGACGACCTGTCGCGCATGGTCGGGCCGGGGCGGATCATCCTGACCCTGCCCGACAGTGCAGTGATGTCCGATCTGGACCCCGACGCCTTCGCGATCCTGCTGCGCAATCTGGTCGAAAACGCCTTGCGCCATGGGCAGGCGGATGCCCCGGTCGCGGTCTCGCTGCAGGCTGACGGCACCCTCGTCGTGGCCAATGACGGGCCGGTCGTCCCCGCCGACGAACTGGATCGGCTGACCCAGCGGTTCGAGCGCGCCAGATCAGACGGCACGGGCAGCGGGCTGGGCCTTGCCATCGTTGCCGCCATTGCGGAACGGACGGGAAGCCGGCTTGAACTCAGCTCGCCGCGCCCATCCGGGGCCTCGGGGTTTGAAGCAAGGTTTTATCTCTCGTCCGGGCGATGACCCCGACAAGACGGATCAGCGCAGGAAGTCGCGGAAGCGGCGCAGCGCAACCGCGAACATCACCGACCCGATCAGCGCCAGCGCCAGAAGCTGCGGCCAGACCACCGCCAGCCCTGCACCTCGGAACAGCACCGATTGTGCCAGCGCGATGAAATGCGTGTTGGGCGCCGACAGCATCACATATTGCACCGCCTCGGGCATCGACTCGCGCGGGGTCATGCCGCCCGACAGGATTTCCAGCGGCAAAAGCACCAGTAACAGCAGCATGGCAAACTGCGCCATCGAGCCCGAGATCGTCGCCAGCAGGATCCCCAGCGAGGTTGTGGCAAACAGGTGCAGCGCTGTCCCCAGCAAGAACAGCGCGACCGAGCCCGCGATCGGCACCTGCAGCACGCCCTGGACGATGAAGGTCAGCGAAAGCCCCGTCGCAAGCAGCACCACCGCCCCCATGCTGAGGACCTTGCTGGTCATGATCTCGGCCGCGGTGACCGGCATGACCAGAAGGTGTTCGACCGTGCCATGCTCGCGCTCGCGGATCAGCGCCGCGCCGGACAGGATGATGGACAGCATGGTGACGGCGCCGATCAGGGCCGTGATCCCGCCAAACCAGCCCGGATCGAGGCTGGGGTTGAACCGCGCCCGCATCGCCAGATCGACCGGCAGCGTGCCCTCCTGCCCGGACCAGCTGGTGATCTCCTGATCGACGACGGCCTGAATGTAACCCGCGCCGGTGAAGGCCTGGCTGACGCGTGTGGCGTCGACGTTCAGTTGCAGTTCAGGGCGGTTGCCCGCCAGCAGGTCGCGCTGGAAGTCGGGCGGGATCACCAGGGCAAAGGTGTCGATCCCGGCATCCATCCGCGCATCCACCTGCGCCAGGTCGATCTGCCGGGGGGGCACGAAATAGGGCTCCAGAAACGCATCCGCCACCCACCGCGACAGGGCCGAGGCATCCTCGTCCACGATGGCGATGCTGGCACGGTTCAGCGTCTCGGGCATG
>CAYTMV010000026.1:0-12294 GCA_964439015.1 uncultured Gemmobacter sp. | reverse complement strand
CGAGGCATCCTCGTCCACGATGGCGATGCTGGCACGGTTCAGCGTCTCGGGCATGGCGGTGGCGTGGGTATAGATGTCCAGCGTGAAGGAATAGACGACCAGCACCAGCAGCAGCGGCTCACGCCAAAGGGTGCGCAACTCTTTCACCGTCAGATCCATGACGTGTCGTGCCCGCATCGCCTATTTCTCCTGCTTGCGGACAAAGATCGTTCCCAGCACCACCAGCACCGGCACCAGCGCCAGCATCGGCAGGAACGAGGCGCCGAGGTCGCCGAAATCCAGCGCCTTGGCAAAGGCCCCGCGCGAGATGGTGACGAAGTGACTGGTCGGAAACACCGCCCCGATCACCCGCCCCATCCCGTCCAGCGAGGAAACCGGGTCGATGATGCCACCATATTGCACCGCCGGGATCAGCGTGGCCAGCGACGTGAAGAACAACGCCGTCACCTGGCTGCGGGTAAAGGCCGAGATCAGCAAGCCAAGGCCGGTTGCCAGCACCACATAGACCGCCGCCCCCGCCGAAAGGGCCAGCAGGCTGCCCCGGACCGGCACGCCGAACGCCCAGACGGCCAGCGCCAGCAGCAGCAGATAGTTGGCAAAGCCCAGAAGGATATAGGGCAACTGCTTGCCCAGCAGAAACTCCAGCCGCCGCGCGGGTGTGACGTAGAGATTGACGATCGAGCCCGTCTCTTTCTCACGCGCAACCGACAGGACCGCCAGCATGGCGGGAATCAGCATCAGCAGCAGCGGGATCACCGCGGGCACGATGGCCGCCAGACTTTCCACATCGGGGTTATAGCGATACCGCACCTCAAGGCTGTAGCGGCTGGCCACGGCCTCCGCGCCATAGATGCGGCGCATCTGCTCGGTCAGCCAATGGACATGCATGCCTTGCACATAGCCGCGCACGGTATCGGCGCGCATCGGCATGGCGCCGTCGAACCAGGCGCCGATCTCTACGGGGCGGCCGCGCACGACATCGGCGGCAAAACCCGGCGGGATCTCCAGCGCGAGGCTGATCTCGCCGGCGCGCATGCGGGCATCCAGATCGGCATGGCTGGTCAAGGGCGGCTGTTCGTCGAAATAGCGCGACCCGGCAAGGTCATTCACATATGACCGGCTGGCTAGAGTCTGGTCAAAGTCGAGGACCGCGAATTTCAGGTTCTTCACGTCCATCGAGATGCCATAGCCGAGGACGATCATCAGGATCACGCTGCCGATGCTGGCCAGCGTCAGGCGGATCGGGTCGCGCCGCAGCTCCAGCGCCTCGCGCCAGGAAAAGCTGAACAGGCGCGCCAGGCTGAAGCGCCCGCGCCGTTGCGGCGTCGCGGGCGCCTCAAACCGGACTTCGGTTGACGGGGTCGGGGCATCGACTTTGGTGGCAAGTCGCAGATGGTGGACGAAGGCATCGTCCAGCGTGGCGGCCCCAACGCCCGCGCGGATCGCCTCCGGCGTGCCAGAGACCAGCACCCGTCCAGCATGCATCAGCGAGATACGGTCGCAGCGCGCGGCCTCGGACATGTAATGAGTGGACAGGAAGATCGTCACCCCGTCCTTGCGCGACAGGTCGACCAATGCCTGCCAAAAGACGTCGCGTGCGACCGGATCAACGCCCGAAGTCGGCTCGTCCAGAATCAGGATCTCGGGGCGGTGGATCAGCGCCACTGCCAGCGACAGCCTTTGCCGGATGCCGAGGGGCAGGCGCAAGGGCAGGCTGTCCAGGACGCCCGTCAGGTCAAAGCGCCTCGCCAGCTCGTCGATGCGCGGCGCGATTTCGGCTGTGGGCATGTCGAACAGGCGCGCGTGCAGCTCGAGGTTCTGCCGCACCGTCAGTTCGGAATAGAGAGAGAAGCTCTGCGTCATGTAGCCGATGCGCTTGCGCGTGGCCATGTCGCGGGCATCGACCGGGTGGCCATAGATGCGGGTGCTGCCAGATGAGGGTTCCAGCAGCCCTGTCAGCACCTTCATGGTCGTAGTCTTGCCGCAGCCGTTGGAGCCGAGAAAGCCGAAGATCTCGCCCGGCTGGATGCGGAAGCTGACAGTGTCGACGGCAGTAAAGTCGCCAAAGCGGACCGACAGGTTTTCCGCCTCGATCACCGGGCTGCCTTCGGCGGTGACGGGGCGGGGTGGGATGATCAGGTTGCTGTGGCGCCGGCGCTGATCTTCGGGCAGCAGCGCGATGAAGGCGGCGTCAAGGTCATTTGTGCCCGTTTGCGCCATCAACTCGGCCGGGCTGCCGGTGGCCAGCACCCGACCCGCATCCATCGCCACCAGATGGTCGAAACCTGCGGCCTCCTCCATATAGGCGCTGGAGACCAGCAGGCTCATCCCCGGGCGCGCGGCGCGGATGCGGCCGATCAGCGCCCAGAACTCGCGCCGCGACAGAGGGTCGACGCCGGTGGTCGGCTCGTCCAGGATCAGCAGGTCGGGATCGTGGATCAGTGCGCAGCAAAGACCCAGTTTCTGTTTCATGCCGCCAGACAGCTTGGCCGCCGGGCGATCGGCAAAGGCGTCAAGGTCGGTGGCTGCCAGCAGTTCCGCGATGCGGCGATGGCGCTCGGACCGGGCCTCTTCGAACAAACGGCCGAAAAACTCGACGTTCTCGCGCACCGACAGGGTCGGGTAGAGGTTGCGCCCCAGACCCTGCGGCATATAGGCGATGCGCGGGCAGATCTGGGCGCGGTGGCCGGCGCGGGCCATGTCGCCGCCCAGCACCTCCAGCCGCCCATCCTGCATCTTGCGCGCGCCCGCGATCAGCGCCAGCAGGCTGGACTTGCCGACCCCGTCCGGGCCGATCAACCCAACCACGCAGCCTGCCGGCAGATCGAGCGTCACCCCGTCCAGGGCCGCGACCTTGCCATAGCGCAGCCGCAACCCCTGCATCCGCACCACAGGTCGGGCGGCGGTCATTCCAGCACCCGGCCCCCGGCTGCCTCTGGCCAGGGCGCGGAGGGGTCAAGCCGGACCCATGCGACGCCGGGCAGGCCCGTCTTTATGTGATCAAGGTATTTCGCCAGCAGTTCCGGCGCGATCCGGGCGCGGACACGGAACATCAGCTTTTCGCGCTCGGCCTCGGTTTCGACCGTCTTGGGGGTAAACTGCGCCACATCCGACACGAAGGAGATGCTGGCCGGGATCGCGATATCGGGCGCTGCATCCAGCAGCAGCCGAACTTCGGTGCCAAGACCCACCCGCCCGGCGGCCTGCGTCTGCAGGAAGAACGTCATGTAGACCTCGTTCAGGTCAACCATGCTGATGATGCGCCCGCCGCCGGCGACCACTTCGCCCTCGCGGGCCACGATGTATTGCAGCCGGCCCTTGCGCGGGGCTTTCAGGGTGCTGTCCTCGATCTCGACATCAATCGCCTCGATCGCGGCCTGTGCCGCTGCCACCGCCGCCTCGGCCCCGATCACCGAGGCTTCGGCCCCGGCGACACTCGCTTTTGCCGCCGCCACTGCGGCTTCGGCCGAGGCAACCGCAGCGACTGCCCCCAAAGCAGCGGAACGGTCGATTTCGAGGGTGCGCTCTGACGCCACGCTGCTTTGCGCCAGCGATTCTGACCGTGCCAATTGCCGCCGCGCGACATCCTCTGCGGCCTTGGTCTGGGACAGAACGGCCTCGGCGGCGCGCTGTTCGGCCTGCCGCTGCTCGATCAGCAGGCGGGCATTTTCCACCGCGATCTCGACCCGGCGCAACTCGGCCTCCGCCTGGTGGCGATTGGCCCTCAGCTGTCGCGTATCCATCTGCACCACGGCTTGCCCAACTTCGACCAGTTGCCCCTCATGTGCCAGCACCGCTTCGATTCGGCCGGGATATTTCGAGGCGATGTCGATCTCGACGGCTTCGATCCGCCCGTTGCCTTGGGCAAAACCCTCGGGCACCGCCCCCGGCCTTTCCCCGCGCCAGACCAGAAACCCCACGACAAGCACCGCAAGGCCAAGGGCTGCGATCAAGGCGTTTCTGATGCTGATCATGACGCACTCTCTTTCGGAAATGCTGCTGCGCGGCGCTGCGCGCGTTGTGCAACGCTACCTTCGCCTGCATGTTGTATCCGAAGGCGCGGGAAGGCAATCGCCGCAAGACTGCGGCGGCGTCAGTTCTGGCGGTTACGGGAGCCCCAAAACCAAAAGTCCCGCAATCCGAGAGGATTACGGGACTTTGGAAGTATTGGTGCCCAGAAGAGGACTCGAACCTCCACGCCTTGCGGCACTGGTACCTGAAACCAGCGCGTCTACCAATTCCGCCATCTGGGCGATGTCGTGGGGCGGTATCTACGGGGTGGCGCGAGGGGTGTCAACAGGCCAATTGGAAAAAAATATCAGAAAGCTGCGACGTTTTGGGGTGCGCCATTTCCCTTGTCGCGCGCGGGGCGAAAAGCTATGGAAACCACGTATATCGGCAGCGAGGGTTCCCATGAGCAAGCTGGTCACCATCTTCGGCGGTTCGGGTTTTGTCGGGCGTTACATTGCCCGTCGGATGGCACGCGAGGGCTGGCGGGTCCGGGTGGCGGTGCGCCGTCCGAACGAGGCGCTTTTCGTGAAGCCTTACGGTGCTGTGGGTCAGGTTGAGCCTGTCGCCTGCAACATCCGCGATGACGCCTCGGTGCGGGCAGCCCTTGCCGGGGCGGATGCGGTGGTGAACTGCGTCGGCATCCTCAATCAGGTGGGGCGCAACAAGTTTCGCGCCGTGCAGGGCGAGGGAGCTGCCCGCGTGGCCCGGCTGGCGGCCGAGGCTGGCGTGAGCCGTCTGGTTCACATCTCGGCCATCGGCGCGGATACGGCATCGGACAGCGACTATGCGCGCAGCAAGGCCGTGGGCGAAGATGCCGTGCGCCAGGCTTTTCCGGGTGCAGTGATCCTGCGGCCTTCGGTCATTTTCGGACCTGAAGACCAGTTCTTCAACCGCTTTGCCGCCATGACCCGACTTGGCCCGGTTCTGCCGATCACGGCGGCCAACACCCGCTTCCAGCCCGTGCATGTCGAGGATGTGGCGGCGGCGGCGGTCAAGGGCGTGTTGGGCCAGGCTGCGCCGGGCACCTATGAGCTGGGCGGGCCGGATGTGATGACCTTCCGCCAATTGATGCAGGTGATGCTGGGGGTGATCCATCGCCGCCGCCTGCTGCTGGGTCTGCCGCGGTTCGTCGCCGGGCTGATCGCCTTCGCGGGCGACATGGTTCAGGCCCTGACCGGCGGTCTGGTCGAGAACAAGATGCTGACCCGCGATCAGCTGCGCAATCTGTCCCGTGACAATGTTGTGTCGGAGGGCGCGCGCGGCTTTGCCGATCTGGGCATCAAACCGGCCGCGCTGGAGGCCGTGCTGCCGGAATACCTGTGGCGCTTCCGCCCCTCGGGGCAGTTTGACGCCATCAAGGCCTCGGCCAAGAACCTGCGCAAGGTCTGATCCATGGCCGAGGGCACGCTGGTTGCAGCCGCCCTCGGTCTGCTTGAAGGGCTGACCGAGTTCATTCCGGTATCCTCTACCGGGCATCTGTTGCTGGCTGGCCATTTTCTGGGCTTTGAAAGCGCCGGAAAGACCTTTGAGGTCGTGATCCAGTTCGGTGCGGTCGCGGCGCTGCTGATCGTCTACTTTGCAAAGCTGGTTCGGGTGTTCGGCACCGCGCATCGGGACCCTGCTGCGCGTCGCTTTATCCTTGCGGTGACGCTGGCCTTCTTGCCTGCCGTGGTCATCGGTGTGCTGGCGCATGGCTTCATCAAGGATGTGCTGTTCGAGACGCCAAAACTGATCGCCGTGATGCTGATTCTGGGCGGGGTGGTGTTGCTGGTGGTCGATCGTTTCACGCCGCCGCCGCGCCACCACGACCCGGACAACCTGCCGTTCCGCACCGCGCTGGCCATCGGTTTCTGCCAATGTCTGGCAATGGTGCCGGGTGTCAGCCGCTCGGGAGCCACCATTGTCGGGGCGCTGATGCTGGGGGTTGAAAAGCGCGCTGCCGCGGAATTTTCGTTCTTTCTCTCGCTGCCGACGATGGCGGCGGCCTTTGGCTATGACCTCTACAAGAACCGCGATGTTCTGGATTTCAGCGACCTGTCGCAGATCGGCGTCGGCTTTGCTGTGGCCTTCCTGACGGCACTGCTGGTGGTGAAGGGACTGTTGGCCTTTGTCAGTCGGCACGGTTACGCGCCCTTTGGCTGGTGGCGAATCATTTTGGGTGGGGCAGCTTTCGTGGCGCTTTCGTTGGGTTTTTAAGAATATATGGAAGCAATGCTGACATAAAATACGCAGTTAAGTCCAGGCAGCAGGCCAGTTTCTCGATAAAAACAGCATATAGGTCATATATACTGACTTTTAATCGCTTCGCCCCTTGGTTAGAAGTGCCCACCCACCGTGAAAGAGGGAGGCACTGCCTATGGCCGGGGAACGTATGCTCCAATTCGTCCGTCTTGATCGGGAGATGCCGGTCAAACGTCCGGCCCTGGAGCGCAGCCACGATTTTCACGAAATCTATCAAGGTTTTGCCGCTGCCAAGGCGGCCGAGCAAGCCAGCCGGTGCAGCCAATGCGGCGTGCCTTACTGCCAATCGCATTGCCCTTTGCACAACAACATCCCCGACTGGTTGCGCCTGACCGCCGCGGGACGGTTGCAAGAGGCCTATGAGGTCAGCCAGGCCACCAACACCTTCCCCGAGATCTGCGGTCGCATCTGCCCGCAGGATCGCCTCTGCGAAGGCAATTGCGTGATCGAGCAGTCGGGCCACGGCACCGTGACGATTGGCGCCATCGAGAAATACATTACCGACACCGCGTGGGAGGAGGGCTGGGTAAAGCCGATCCAGCCCTTGGCCGAGCGCACCGAAAGCGTCGGCATCATCGGCGCGGGCCCGGCCGGTCTGGCTGCGGCGGATGCGCTGCGGCGGCGCGGGATTCAGGTGACGGTTTATGACCGGTATGACCGTGCGGGCGGTCTGATGACCTACGGCATTCCCGGTTTCAAGCTGGAGAAAGATGTGGTGTTGGCCCGCATCGCCCAGCTGGAGGCTGGCGGTGTGCGTTTTGTGATGAACTGCAGGGTGGGTGAGGATCTCAGCTTTGACGCGATCCGCGGCCAACATGACGCTGTGCTGATCGCGACCGGCGTTTACAAGACCCGCGACGTCGGCGCCGCCATGCCCGGCGTGGTGCAGGCGCTGGACTATCTGACCGCCTCCAACCGCAAGGATCTGGGCGACGATGTTCCGGCCTATGACGACGGGACCCTGAATGCCGCGGGCAAGCGGGTGGTGGTGATCGGCGGCGGCGATACGGCAATGGATTGCGTGCGCACCGCGATCCGTCAGGACGCGGCCTCGGTGAAGTGCCTCTATCGCCGCGATCGCGCCAACATGCCCGGCAGTCAGCGCGAGACGCAGAATGCCGAAGAGGAAGGCGTTGAATTTGTGTGGCTGTCTGCTCCGAGAGGCTTTGTCGGCCAATCGGTGGTCGAGGGCGTCATGGTCCAGAAAATGCGTCTGGGTGCCGCCGATGCGTCGGGCCGGCAATCGCCCGAGGTGATCGAGGGCGCGGATTATGTGGAACCCGCCGAATTGGTGGTGCAGGCGCTGGGCTTTGAGCCTGAGGATCTGCCGGGACTCTGGGGCGTGCCGGAGTTGGAGGTGACCCGCTGGGGCACCATCAAGGCCGATTTCCGCAGCCATGCCACCAGCCTGCCGGGTGTCTATGCCGCAGGCGACATCGTGCGCGGTGCCAGCCTTGTGGTCTGGGCGATCCGGGATGGACGCGAGGCCGCCGAGGCGATCCTTGACTATCTGGCGCAACCCGCCGCGGTCGCGGCTGAGTGATAAAGGGTCAGAGCATCTGACCAGGTGGAGGATTGCCAATGAACAGAACGCTTTTGGCCTTGCTGATCGCCCTGCCGCACCCCTTGTTCGCCGGCAGTTTCAAGCCGCCGGAGGGCTGCACCACCTATCTGACCGTTCAGTCCCGCGGGTGCCGGGTGTCCAACCACTATACCTGCACCGCCGATAATCCCGGCGACAAATGGCGGGCAGATGCCGATCAGCAGGGCGTCTATTTCCTGTCCAGGATCGACGACGAGGCGCAATGGGTGGAAAGCATCGACCTGGGCGAGGCCAGCACCCAAAGTCTGGCCGCGGGTGCGCCTGATCCTGCCAGTTTTTCCGCGCTCATGCAGGGCAGCGATACCTTTGCCTTCTCGCTCGATCAGTCCAACGGGACGCGGACGGATGTGACCGGTTTTGACCGGCTGACCGGGCGCAGTGTCACCATCGATGGCGTGGCCCTGCAGGAAACCGAATTCGAATTCACCGAGACCGACGCGGCCGGTACTGTCCTGCGCCATTCACGCGGCAATGAATATGTCCATCCTGGCTGGCGGATGTTCTTCGCCGGTCCATCCGAATGGGAAGTGGATGGCGAATGGCAGCCGGTCGACGGCAGCCCCATCAAGTTCATCGACCCGGGAGAGCCCGGTTTCGAGGCCGGACAGCCGATCTTCGATTGCGATGCGGTTCTGTCTTTCCATCTCGACACGCAGCAAGCCGCGGAGGGCCAGCGCCATGACACTCTTTGATGAAAACTGGGCGCGGGCCGAGGAAGAAAAGCGCCGCTGGATGGCCGAGAACGGCCTGTGGCGCGAGGAGGACGAGCATTCCTCCTGCGGGGTCGGCCTGGTGGTGGCGATCGACGGGCAGCCGCGCCGCAAGGTGGTGGAAAACGGCATCGCCGCGCTGAAAGCGGTCTGGCACCGGGGCGCGGTGGATGCTGACGGCAAGACCGGTGACGGCGCTGGCATCCATGTGCAGATCCCGGTGAAATTCTTCATCGACGTGATCCGCCGCACCGGGCACGAGCCCGACATGTCCAAGCAGATCGCCGTGGGCCAGGTTTTCCTGCCGCGCACCGACTTTGCCGCGCAAGAGCGTTGCCGCACGATCGTCGAGACCGAAGTGCTGCGGATGGGCCACTATATCTATGGCTGGCGGCATGTGCCGGTGGACACCTCGGTTCTGGGCGACAAGGCCAATGCCACCCGCCCCGAAATCGAGCAGATCCTGATCCGCTGCGAAAAGGACATCGACCAGGAGCAGTTCGAGCGCGAGCTGTATATCATTCGCCGCCGGATCGAAAAGGCCGCGACCGCTGCGGGCATCGCGGGGATGTATCTGTGCAGCCTGTCCTGCCGGTCGATCATCTACAAGGGCATGATGCTGGCCGAGCAAGTCAGTGTCTTTTATCCCGACCTGATGGATGAGCGGTTCGAGTCCGCCTTCGCGATCTATCACCAACGCTATTCCACCAATACCTTCCCGCAATGGTGGCTGGCGCAACCCTTCCGGATGCTGGCCCATAATGGCGAGATCAACACCCTGAAGGGCAACGTCAACTGGATGAAGAGCCACGAAATCCGAATGGCCTCCAGCGCCTTTGGCGAGATGGCCGAGGATATCAAGCCGATCATCCCCGGCGGCACGTCTGACAGCGGCGCGCTGGATGCGGTGTTCGAGGTGCTGGTGCGCTCGGGCCGGTCGGCGCCGATGGCCAAAACCATGCTGGTCCCCGAGGCCTGGAGCAAGGCCACGGTCGAGATGCCCAAGGCATGGGCCGACATGTATGCTTACTGCAACTCGATCATGGAGCCGTGGGACGGCCCGGCCGCGCTGGCGATGACCGATGGCCGTTGGGTCTGCGGTGGCCTGGACCGCAACGGTCTGCGGCCGATGCGCTATGTCGTCACCGGCGACGGGCTGCTGATCGCAGGCTCGGAGGCGGGCATGGTGCCGGTGGACGAGATGTCGGTGCGCGAAAAGGGCGCGCTGGGTCCGGGGCAGATGATTGCCGTCGATACCGCCGAGGGCAAGCTCTACCACGATGCCGCGATCAAGGACCGGCTGGCTGCCGCCCAGCCCTATGGCGAGTGGATCGGCAAGATCGTCAACCTGTCGCCGGATCTGGACGCGCTGCCGGAGTTTCCGGTCTTTGCGGGGGCCGATCTGCGCAAGCGTCAGATCGCGGCCGGCTATTCCGTCGAGGAGTTGGAGCAGGTTCTGGCGCCGATGGCCGAGGACGGCAAGGAGATGATCGCCTCGATGGGCGATGACACCCCGCCCGCGGTTCTGTCTCGGGTCTATCGCCCGCTGTCGCATTACTTCCGCCAGAACTTCAGCCAGGTCACCAACCCGCCGATCGACAGCCTGCGCGAAGGCCGGGTGATGAGCCTCAAGACCCGGTTCGGCAATCTGCGCAACGTGCTGGACGAACATTCCGGCCAGAACGAAATCCTCGTTCTGGAAAGCCCCTTCATCGCCAATGAGGAATTTGCGGCGATGGTGCGGCGGTTCGGGGATCAGGTGGCGTTCATCGATTGCAGCTTCCCGGCCCAGTCGGACTCGGGTGGGCTGTCGGCCGCGCTGGAGCGGATCCGTGCCGAGGCCGAGGACGCCGTGCGCTCGGGCGCGGGGCATCTGGTGCTGACCGATCAGCATCAGGGGCCTGACAAGGTGGCGATGCCGATGATCCTGGCCACCAGCGCCGTCCACAGCTGGCTGACGCGCAAGGGTCTGCGGACCTTCTGCTCGCTGAACGTGCGGGCGGCGGAATGTATCGACCCGCATTATTTCGCGGTGCTGATCGGCTGCGGCGCGACCACGGTGAACCCCTATCTGGCGCAGGATTCGATCGCTGACCGCATCGAGCGCGGCCTGATGGAAGGCACGCTGCTGGAGGCCGTGCGCCGCTATCGCGATGCCATCGACGCGGGCTTGCTGAAGATCATGTCCAAGATGGGCATCTCGGTGATCTCGTCCTATCGCGGCGGGCTGAACTTCGAGGCCGTTGGCCTCAGCCGTGCGATGGTGGCCGAGTATTTCCCCGGCATGCAGTCGCGGATCTCGGGCATCGGTCTTAACGGCATCCAGATGAAGCTGGAGGAAGTCCACGCCCGCGGCTGGCGCGGTGGCGCGGATGTGCTGCCGATCGGCGGCTTTTACAAGGCGCGGCGCTCGGGCGAAAAGCACGCCTGGGAAGCGCAGACCATGCACATGCTGCAAAAGGCCTGCGAAAAGGCAAGCTACGATCTGTGGAAACAGTATTCTGGCGCGATGCGGGCCAACCCGCCGATCCATATCCGCGATCTGCTGGACATCAAGCCGTTGGGCAAGCCGGTGCCGATCGAAGAGGTCGAGTCGATCACCTCGATCCGCAAGCGTTTTGTCACGCCGGGCATGTCGCTGGGGGCGCTGTCGCCCGAGGCGCATATGACGCTGAACATCGCCATGAACCGCATCGGTGCGAAATCCGACAGCGGCGAGGGTGGCGAGGATCCGGCGCATCAGCACCCCTTCCCCAATGGCGACAACCCCTGCGCCAAGATCAAGCAGGTGGCCTCGGGGCGCTTTGGCGTGACGGCAGAGTATCTGAACGCCTGCGAGGAGTTGGAGATCAAGGTCGCCCAGGGCGCCAAGCCCGGCGAGGGCGGCCAGCTGCCCGGCATGAAGGTGACCGAGCTGATCGCGCGGCTGCGCCATTCGACCAAGGGTGTCACGCTGATCAGCCCGCCGCCGCATCACGACATCTACTCGATCGAGGATCTGGCGCAGCTGATCTATGATCTCAAGCAGATCAACCCGCGCTGCAAGGTCACGGTCAAGCTGGTGGCGGCCTCGGGCGTCGGCACGATTGCTGCGGGCGTGGCCAAGGCCAAGGCCGATATCATCCTGATCTCGGGCCATAATGGCGGCACCGGGGCAAGCCCCGGCACCTCGATCAAATATGCCGGCCTGCCGTGGGAGATGGGCCTGACCGAGGCGCATCAGGTGCTGAGCATGAACAACCTGCGCGAACGGGTGACGCTGCGCACCGATGGCGGCCTGCGCACGGGGCGCGACATCGTGATCGCCGCGATGATGGGCGCGGAAGAGTTCGGCATCGGCACCGCCGCCCTGATCGCCATGGGCTGCATCATGGTGCGCCAGTGCCAGTCGAACACCTGCCCGGTGGGGGTCTGCACGCAGGACGAAAAGCTGCGCGCCGTCTTCAACGGCTCGCCCGACAAGGTGGTGAACCTGATCACCTTCTACGCCCAGGAGGTGCGCGAGTTGCTGGCCAGCCTCGGCGTACGCTCGATCGACGAGATCATCGGCCGGGCCGACCTGCTGGCGCAGGTCAACCGTGGTTCGGCGCATCTCGATGACCTTGACCTGAACCCGCTGTTGATCACCGTCGATGGCGCAAACCGCATCACCTATGATCGGTCCAAGCCGCGCAATGCCGTGCCGGATACGCTTGACGCCGAGATCATCAAGGACGGCCACCGCTTCTT
>CAYTMV010000025.1:0-31248 GCA_964439015.1 uncultured Gemmobacter sp. | reverse complement strand
AACAACACCCCGAACCACATCAACCGCGCTTCCACGCCGCCTCAACCAGTCCGTAACGTCACCGTCGCTTCGGTAGGGCGGTTTCTAGGTCCAACAAACAAAACACGCAAGAGGAAAAAGTGACAGGGCTCGCAAAAACTGCGCAGAACAAACACATAGCCCAATAAAAAAAGGGAAACACGCTACGCAACACCCCGAACAGGCGTCGGTTCTGCGTCAAGTGATTGCAACTTTAGGGCATATTTCCGGCAGGGACATCAATTAAAGGGTGTTTTCGCCGGTCACTTCGGCAGAATCGCAACCCGCATGCAAACTTGAGCAACCTCAAATTCCCGGTCGCACAACAGATTCGCGTCACGGGGGCTGGTAGAGGTGGCCGCAGGAATCCGAGCAGTCTGGATAGATGGATTTTCCGCGCAACTGCGCGAGCATATCCTAGATGACGAATACAGCCAGAAGGTGCGGTAAACAGTGCTGGCGGAAGACGCCCGGATGCCGCGTCATCTCAGACAGGCGGCCAATCGCCGGAAACTGGCTTCAACGCCGCCGGGCGAATCTTCGGCAAGAAAGGCGTCGAGCGCCGGCCAGACCCGGATCGCTGCATCCACAGCAGGGTCAGAACCCTTTGCATAAAGCCCTGCCTGGATCATCAACTCCGCACGGTCATAGGCACCCAGATGTCTGCGCGCCTCTGCGATCAGGGCGTTTTCTTCCGAAGTGGCCGCTTCGGGCAAGCTGCGCGAAACCGATCGCAGCAGGTTGATGGCAGGATAACGGCCGCGCTCTGCAATCTGCCGATCCATGACGACATGTCCATCAAGGACGCCGCGCAGGATGTCTGCGACTGGCTCTTCCATGTCAGACCCTGCAACCAGCACTGAAAAAATTGCCGTGATGTCGCCTGTACCCTCAGGCCCGGGCCCCGCCCGTTCGGCCAGTGACATGATCAGGTGCGAGGTGGATGGAGGATATCCGCGCATGTTCGCGCTTTCACCGCCAGCCGTCGCGATCTCGCGATGTGCTTCCGCAAACCGGGTGGTGCTATCGGCGAGAAACAGAACATGGAGGCCCTGATCGCGGAAATGTTCGGCAACCGCCATGGCCGCCCAGGGACAACGACGGCGAACCAAAGGCGACATGTCCGACGTTGCGGCAATGACGACCGACCGAGCCATGCCTTTGGGACCAAGCACTCTTTCGGTGAACTCGCGCAACTCGCGCCCCCGTTCGCCGACCAGCGCGATGACCACCACATCGGCCTGGACCCCGCGCGCAAACTTGGCCAGCAGCGAGGATTTACCCACACCAGACCCCGCAAAAAGCCCGATCCTTTGACCTTGCACCAACGGGAGGAGCGTATCAAAAACCGCGACTCCTGTGGACAACCGGGTACCCAGTCGGCGTCGCGTGGCAGCGGGCGGTGCCGCGGCGCGAAGCTTGCGCGCCTCGCCCCCCCGGAATAGCGGCCGTCCGTCCAGAGGCTGACCGAAAGGGTCAATCACGCGACCAATCCAGCTGTCATCCGGCGCGATTTCCGCCCGGCCCAGCAATTCGACGGGATCCCCGATCGACACCCCTTCCGGCATCGAATCCGGCAGGATCACGGCACCATCCTGCGCCAGTCTGAGGATCTCTCCGCCCAGATCACCGTCTCCGATCAGCACTCGGTCCCCCAGCGCCGCAAAATGGGTCAGACCCGAGACGAGCACAGTGCCACGGGCGACCTCGGTGACACGACCAACCTTGCTGGACAGGGGTACACCCGCGATTTCGGCACGGAGTGAATCAAAAACACCTCTCATCCGGTTCCTCCTTCGTTCACCGCTTACCGTTTCTAAAGGAATCACCCTTAAGCCTTGGTGAAGCGAATTGAGGGAGAATCCCCAATGTTTGAAAAACTGGAAATCGTAAGAATGGCGCAGGCGCTCGCTGCCCATTCTGGCACACGTCAAAGCGTCGTTGCGCGCAATATCGCCAATGCCGACACGCCGGGATACCACGCGCAGGATCTGCCCGAGTTTCGGGCGGTCTATCGCAGCGCTTCCCCCTCTTCCATGAAATCGACGCGGCCGGGACATTTGTCGCCACGCGAGACAGGCGCGGAAATGGCGCCTCGGATCGTCAATGGCGCGGCCGCGCCCAACGGCAACACCGTCAGCCTTGAGGGCGAGATGGTGAAAGCCGCCGAAATCCGACAAGGCCACGACATGGCTCTGTCCGTCTATCGCGCCAGCTCTGACATCCTGCGCGCAGCTTTGGGCCGGAGTAGATAAGCCATGACCGACCTCCTCTCCTCGATGAAGGCCGCCGCTTCCGGCATGGAGGCACAGGCGATGCGCCTGCGGCATGTGTCGGAAAACATCGCCAATGCCGATACGCCCGGATATCATCGCAAGACCGTCAGTTTCCAACAGGTCATGGACGGACAAGGCGTCGCCGCGGGAAAGCCGCGGCTGGATAAAAGTGATCTGGCCCGGATCTACGATCCCGGCCATCCACTTGCCGACGACACCGGCCATTACGGCGGTTCCAACGTCGATCTGGTGATCGAGATCGCTGACGCCCGTGAAGCTCAGCGCAGTTACGAAGCCAATCTCAAGATGTTCGATCAGGCACGACAGATGACACAGAGCCTGTTCGAGCTTCTGCGCAGATAAGGAGATCCAGTATGGATATGACCATTCTCAACGCCACGCAGGGTTACGCAAGGGCGCGGATGGATGCCGCAGCCAATCCCGAAGCGGGCGGTGCGGCCGCGGTTTTCGGGGGCGCAATCGGCAGTTTTTCCGATGTCTTGGCCAATGCCGACCAGACAGCCCGCGCGGCAATGATGGGCGACGCCAGTCCCCACGCACTGGTTGAGGCCCTTGCTGCCTCCAGCACCGCGGTGGAAACCGTCGTGGCTGTCCGAGACAAGGTGGTCGAAGCCTATCAGGAAATCCTCAGGATGCCGGTCTGATCATGACAGAAAACCAGATTTTCGACGTCATGCGGCAGTCCCTTTGGATCGCCGTCCAACTGTCCGCGCCTTTGCTGATCGTTGCACTGGTCATGGGTCTGGTCATTGGCCTGCTGCAGGCGCTGACATCCGTGCAGGAAATGACGCTCACCTTCGTGCCAAAAGTCGCCGCGATGCTGGGCGTCTTCTGGGTCTCGATGAGTTTCATGACCTCGACCCTGACCAGCTTTTTCACCGACACGATCGTGCCGAAGATCCTGGGGGGCTGAGATGGATGCTGCAGGCTAAACAGCATTGACCCGCCAATCCGGTCTGATGCGCGAAATGCAGGTTCTGGCCAACAACATCGCCAACCTGTCCACCACCGGTTTTCGCCGCGAAGGGGTCGTCTTCAGCGAATATGTGCGCCGCCTCGACGACGCACCCTCCCTATCCATGGCGCACGCGTCGGCACGGATCGTCGATCTCCAGCAGGCCGGCATGGTGCAGACCGGCGGAGATTTCGATCTGGCGATCCAGGGCGAGGGGTTCTTCCTGATCGAAACCCCGCAAGGCAACAGGCTGACCCGCGCAGGCAGTTTCACCCCATCTGCCGAGGGCGAGTTGGTCAACCCAGACGGCCACCGCCTTCTGGACGAGGGTGGCGGGCCGGTGTTTGTTCCGACCGATGCAGGAAAGATCAGCCTCGCGGAAGACGGCACGCTTTCAGCCAATGGCGAACCGATTGCCCGCATCGGCCTGTGGACGGCCACTGATCCCAACGACCTGCGCCATCAGACGGGAACGAGTTTTTCGGCCGAAGGCGGCATGCAGCCGTTCGAGGGGGGCAAGATCCTGCAGGGGTTTCTTGAGGAATCGAATGTGAACCCGATTTCGGAAATCTCGCGCCTCATCACCGTGCAACGCGCCTATGAGATGAGCCAGACCTTTCTTGACCGCGAAGACCAACGGATGCGCGGCGTGATCCAGACACTGGGTCGATAGGAGATTATAATGAAAGCCCTTCAGATTGCCGCAACCGGCATGTCCGCCCAGCAGATGCGCGTGGATGTGGTGTCCCACAACCTCGCCAACATGTCGACCACGGGCTACAACGCCCGCCGTGCGGATTTTGCCGATCTCCACTATCAGCAGAACGCCCGTCCCGGCACCATCACCGCCCAAGATGGCTCGATGCTGCCGACAGGCGTGCAATTGGGCCTTGGCGTGCGGGCGGCGGCGGTTTCGCGGATGCTGGCCCAAGGCAGTCTGACGGCGACGGGTGGCGATCTTGATGTGGCCATCGAAGGTCGTGGTTACCTTGAGGTCACCCTGCCCTCTGGCGAGTCTGCCTACACGCGCGATGGCAGTCTCAAGCGCACGGGCGACGGGCTGATTGTCACCTCAGAAGGATATCAGGTAACCCCCGGCATCACGATCCCGTCCGATACCCGCAGTCTCACGATCAGCGCCGACGGCGAGGTTTATGCCTATTTTGAAGGTCAGGTGCAGCCCCAACTGCTGGGCCAGCTGAACCTCGTGGGTTTCACCAATGAAAAGGGGCTCGAGGCAATGGGATCAAACCTCTACCGGGAAACTCCGGCTTCCGGCGCCCCGATTGCAGGCACACCGGGCGAAGAAGGCCTCGGAACCCTGCGCCAGGGCTATCTGGAGGAAAGCACCGTTGATGCGGTGCGCGAGGTGACCGAGTTGATCAAGGCCCAGCGCGGATACGAGCTGAACGCCAAGGTGATCACCGCCGCGGATCAGATGCTGGCCGCAACCACGCAGGTGAAATGATGCGATGGCTGCTTTTGGGTCTGCTGCTGGCCGGCCCAGCATGGTCCCAAGCCACTGATGGTCCGCCTCAGGCAGTGGTGGCCACCCGGACCATCCGCGCCAACACTGTGCTTGGGCCCGGAGACGTCACGCTTACCGCAATCTACCGGACGGGTGCGCTGTCGGATCCGGCAGAGGCGATCGGTCTGGAGGCCCGGGTGACCCTTTACGCCGGGCGCCCGATCCACGCCGCCGACCTGATGCCGCCAGCCATCGTGGACCGGAACCAGATCATCACGCTCGCCTATGAAACAGCGGGCCTGAAGATCCTCACCGAAGGCCGCGCATTGGCAAGGGGCGGCGAAGGAGAGGTGATCCGGGTCATGAACCTAAGCTCACGGACGACCGTTTTCGGCCGCATTGCAACAGACGGATCTGTGCAGGTCGGCCCACAGGATTGAAAGACGAATGATGCGCCATATTGCCCTGATCCTTTGCCTTCTCGCAGCAGGATGCGGCCGCTTGGAAGAGGTGGGCAAGGCCCCCTCCTTCACACCGCTGGAAGGCACCTACCAGCACCACGCGATGTATGCCTCGCCCCTGCCCGAAGACAGCTTGCCGACGACGCCCACCAGCGAGTCATCGCTGTGGAATGCGAACCGCGAATCCCTTTTCGGAGAGCGGCGCGCCGAATACCCGGGCGATATCCTGACGGTCGTGATCGAAATCGACGACAAGGCTGAAATCAGCAATTCCTCGGGTCGCAGCCGTGCCGGCAACGAATCCATGGGCATTCCCGCACTGATGGGCATTCCCGAACGACTGAACGAGGTGCTGCCTGAAGGTGCCAATATGGCAAATGCCGTAAACACCAGTTCGGCATCGAACTACTCGGGCCAGGGCTCGGTCGCGCGCGAGGAAAAATTGACCCTTCGTGTTGCCGCAACGGTCGTCGAACAACTGCCCAACGGCGTGCTGCGGATCGAGGGCCAGCAGGAAGTCCGCGTCAACTATGAACTGCGGGAGCTGTTGGTATCGGGATATGTGCGACCGGCGGACATCTCGCGCCAGAACGAGATCACCTATGACAAGATCGCCGGCGCACGGATCTCCTATGGCGGCCGGGGGCAGATCTCGGATGTGCAGCAGCCACGGTATGGGCAGCAGATCACCGACGTCATCATGCCGTTCTGAGAGGAAGCCATGCTGCGAAAGATCCTACCGATCCTGCTCGCGATCCTTGGCGTGGGCCTGGGCGGCGGTGCGGCCTTCATGCTGCGCCCCGCGCCCGAACCAACGGAGGAAACCGAGGCCGAAACTGCCAGCCCGAAAGACGAAGCGGCTGATGTTCAGGCGGAGTATGTGAAACTCCCAAACCAGTTCATCATTCCGATCGTCATAGAGGGGCGCGTCCAGTCGCTGGTGGTGATGTCCCTCAGCCTCGAGGTGCTTCCCGGCAGTTCGGACGCGGTCTTCGCCAAGGAGCCCAAGTTGCGAGACATGTTCCTGCAGGTGCTGTTCGATCACGCCAATACGGGAGGCTTTCGCGGGTCCTTCACGGACACCCGCAATCTGGTCCAGATCCGGCGCGCGCTTCTGGAGGTGGCACAGAAGACGATGCCGAATGTCATCACCGACGTCCTGATCGCCGAGATTGCGCGGCAAGACGGCTAGCCGATCATTGCCGCCGGCACCGGCGCTTGGCACGCCTGCCGGCAAGGCTTTGAACACATGTTCCGGCCGTCACAGCCGCGTCAGCAACAGCACAATGAGATAGGTCAGATATGCCCCGACCAGCAGCCCGCCCTCCACCTGACTGACCCTGCGCCCACTTCGAAAAATCGGCACGCAGGCAATGGCCACCGCCACCATGATGGGAATATCCCACCGCAACAGCTCTTGCGCGACCTCAAGGCCGGCAGCCGGTATGACGCAGGTGACACCGAGGATGATGCAGATGTTGTAGACACTGCTGCCCAGCAGGTTCCCTATCGCAACGTCCCGATCGCCCTTTATCGTCGACATGACCGTGGTCGCGAGTTCAGGGGCTGAGGTGCCGATGGCCACGATGGTCAAACCGACGAATGCATCCGAAACGCCCCAAAGACCTGCAAGGCCAGTGGCGCCGGCCACCAGCCAGTCGGCCGAGCTGACCACGAGGGCGATGCCGACCACGAGTTTTACGATGGAAACCACGGTGCGGAGCGTTCGCCCTTCGACGATCTGCGGCTCGGAATATTCGCTCAGGACAGCTGCACGTAAAAGGCGGCTTTCCCGACGCGCAGCCCGCAAGATGAAGATGGCATAGACCATTCCGACCGCCAGCAAGAGAACACCGTCCCCGCGCGACAGCACACCGTCAACCGACAATCCCAGCATCAGCGACGCGGCGACGACGATTGCCGGCAGATCCACGCTCAGCGTCTGTTCTTGCAGCGCCAGCGGCTTGATCAGCGCACTCAGCCCCAGAATCAGCAGGATGTTGACCGTGTTCGTGCCAGCAATGTTAGCGACTGCCAGCGCACCTTGCCCCTTGAGGGCGGCATCAATTCCTACCGCCAATTCTGGCGTGCTGGTGCCCAGCGCGACGACCGTCAGGCCGATGATGATTGGAGGAATATGCAGTTGCTGCGACAAAAGCACAGCACTGCGGGTCAGCAACTCTGCCCCGAGGATCAGGACGGCCAGCCCTGCGACACACATGCCAATCAAATAGATCATGACTACACTTAGTCGCCTGCCGACAGTTTGGGCAATAGGCCGCACCCGTTTCTGCGCGCGCAAACCCGCGCCTGACGGGACGGATATCTACCTGCTTGATCGGGTGTCAGCTACGGCTGATGGCGGATCTGTCCACGAAGACAGGCCCACCATGGACAATCAGCTGAAGACGAAAGGCGACTCGAACTCGGAGAAAGGCAGCGCCTTAGCGTCCTTTTCGGAAATCTCCGGCACATCGCTCATGCCCCAATCTATGCCGAGCGAATCCCATCTAACGGCCCCGTCACAGGCCGGATCGTAGTGATCGGTGCATTTGTAAATGATCTCGGTGTCAGGCTCACGCGTGACGAAACCATGCAGGAAACCGGGCGGGATCCACATCTGTTTGCCATTTTCGCTGGACATCTCCATCCCGGTCCATTGGCCGTAATGTGGGCTGCCCTTCCGGATATCGACAGCCACATCGAACAGCCGCCCCCGCCCGCAGCGCACCAGTTTTCCCTGAGCCCGCGGCGGAGACTGAAAGTGAAGACCACGCAGCGTTCCCGCCTTGTGAGAGAGCGAATGATTGTCCTGCACGAAGGTCGGCAAATCGAGGCCGGCATTTCTCAGTGTCTGCAGGTTCCAGCTTTCGGCAAAGAATCCACGGCTGTCAAAAAAACGGCGCGGCGTCAGGACCAGAACATCGGGAAGGGCCGTTTTTTCAATCAACATTGTCCAAAATCTCGCTCGTGGTGCCAACCGATACAGCGCCCAAAACACAACTCATGCGCGATCCATGCTATAGTGCCGACAGCCTTGACCGAGTATGTAAAGGACTATCAGCCGTCAAGGTTCATCCGCTCCAATTCACAACGCCGGAATGCGCACGGCTTAAGGCAGCATCTGCCCGCTCGCGCATTGACACCTTGCCGCGACGCGTAAACGCATTGTGCGGCGATCGCGCGAAAATCTCCAGCGTTACCGCAAGACCTGAACGCCCGCCTCGGTCACGATGGCGTCCAACGGTATGTCGTGGGGCTGGGGGTAGATGGTTTCCAGCCTTGATGACTGAAATCCGACACCGATGGTAAACGGTCGTGGCGCCAAGGTGGCCAAGGTGCGGTCAAAATACCCACCGCCATACCCAAGACGAAATCCGGCGCCATCCCATCCCACGAGGGGAGCCAGCGCGACGTCTGGCGTCAACCGCTCGGCATCGGAAGGTGGAACGGGGATGTTCCAATCGCCGCGCGCCATTCGGGCTTCGGGGGTCCAGCGTCGAAACACCAGTGGCGCCGCCTTCGTCTCGACAACGGGTAGGGCGACGCGCGCGCCAGATGCGTGCAGATCGCGCATCAACGGCCGTAGGTCAGCCTCGCCCTTGATCGGCCAATAGCCCGAAAACACCCGCCCTGCCATGTCGGGGAAACGTCTCGACACAAGATCTGCGACGTGACCGCACAGCGCCGCGCCGATCACCTGCCGCTGCTGGACAGACAGACCATCGCGGGCCGCCCTGAGCCTCTGCCGCTGCATCTTTCGCCAAAGCGAGATTTCTTCCCAAGGGCTCGTGTGGCCATGCGGTGGGTCAGAGCCAAGCTGGTCCACCTCATGCGCCATGCAGGGTGGCGAGGCATAACCGACAGCCCGTCGATGCGGTGGATCAGGCTCGGACATGTCATTCAACACTAGCCATGGATCATCTTGAGTCAGCTTAGCAGAGAACCGGCAGCACTTATAAAAAAAACGACGCTTCGATATTTTTATACGACATTCCAAACCCTTCTGAGGAATTTTCTTGACCGCATCGGAATTGCCGGATCAATTGACGCTCTATGCACGATGTCGGGGGACCAACCGCGCGCGTGCCAGCTGACCCGGCAAACGGGCAGATTTGGGGAGTAGAGAATGGAATACTTTATCCAGCAGACCGTTAACGGTCTGACGCTGGGATCAATTTATGGCATGATCGCAATCGGCTACACGATGGTCTACGGGATCATCGGGATGATCAACTTCGCCCATGGCGACGTGTTCATGCTGGGCGGCTTTGCCGCGCTCATCGCCTACTTGGTCCTTATCGCCATCTTCGCCAGCGTGCCGGTTGCGGTCGCACTGGTCGTGATGATGGCCATAGCGATCCTGATGACCTCGCTGTGGAACTGGACGATCGAGCGGATCGCCTACAGGCCGTTGCGGGGCTCTTTCCGGCTTGCACCGCTGATCACCGCGATCGGCATGTCGATCGTTCTGTCGAACTTCATCCAGGTGTCGCAGGGGCCGCGCAACAAGCCGATCCCGCCCCTGGTTTCAGAGGTTTACAACATCTACGGCATCTCGGTTTCGCTGAAGCAGATCCTGATTGTCGCGGTGACGGTCGTGATGATGACCGCCTTCTGGTATTTGGTGAACAAGACCTCGCTGGGCCGGGCGCAGCGCGCGACCGAACAGGATCGCAAGATGGCGGCGCTTCTGGGCATCGACGTCGATCGCACGATCTCGATCACCTTCGTGATGGGGGCTGCGCTGGCCGGTGTCGCGGGCTCGATGTATCTGATGTATTACGGCGTCGCGGTGTTCTCTGACGGGTTCATCCCGGGGGTGAAAGCCTTTACCGCGGCGGTTCTGGGCGGCATCGGCTCGCTGCCGGGCGCGCTGCTGGGCGGGCTGTTGATCGGTCTGATCGAGTCGCTCTGGTCGGCCTATTTCTCGATCGACTACAAGGACGTGGCGACGTTCTCGATCCTTGCGATCGTGCTGATCTTCAAGCCGACCGGCCTGCTGGGCCGTCCTGAAATCGAGAAGGTGTGAAACCATGGCCATGCCTTCAACAAACCCACCGAAAACGTCCGAAAACCTGTTCGGCAAGGCCCTGCGCGAGGCGTTGCTTGCCGGCGTGATCTCGCTGGGCCTGTTCACCCTGTATATCGGCCTGAAAACCGATCAGAACATCCGCAACGAGCTGATCCTGACCCAACGCTGGGGGATGCTGGCCGTCTTCGTCGCATTGGCGATGGTCGGCCGCTTCCTCATGGTGCTGGTGATCGCGCCGTGGTTTGCTTCCCGCAAGGCGGCCAAGTCGGCACGCGCCGATGTCGCCCCCGCGCCGCAAGGCCTGCTGCGTCGCAACCTGCACATCGTTGCCTTCGGGGCGCTGATATTGTTCCCGCCGCTGATGGTGATGCTGTTCGGCACCCAGGGCTCGCTGAAGTTCGTCGACAATTTCGGCATCCAGATCCTGATCTACGTCATGCTGGCCTGGGGCCTGAACATCGTCGTGGGTCTGGCGGGCCTGCTGGACCTTGGCTATGTGGCTTTTTATGCCGTGGGCGCCTATTCCTACGCGCTGCTGTCCACCTACTTTGGCCTGTCCTTCTGGCTGCTGCTGCCGCTTGCCGGCATTCTGGCCGCTTTCTGGGGCGTGATCCTGGGTTTCCCGGTGCTGCGGCTGCGCGGTGACTATCTGGCCATCGTCACGCTGGCTTTCGGTGAGATCATCCGTCTGGTGCTGATCAACTGGGTCGATGTGACCAAGGGCACCTTCGGCATCTCCAGCATTGCCAAGGCCTCGGTCTTTGGCATCTGGTCCTTTGACGTCACGGCGCCGAACAACTTTGCCAAGGCCTTCGACCTCCCGATGTCCTCGGCCTACTACAAGATCTTCCTGTTCTACGTGATCCTGGCCCTCTGCGCCCTGACGGCCTATGTGTCAATCAAGTTGCGGGCCATGCCGATCGGGCGGGCATGGGAAGCGCTGCGCGAGGACGAGATCGCCTGCCGTTCGCTGGGCATAAACACCGTCACCACCAAGCTGACGGCCTTCTCGCTGGGCGCGATGTTCGGTGGCTTTGCCGGCGCGTTCTTTGCCGCGCGTCAGGGCTTTGTCTCGCCCGAGTCCTTTGTGTTCCTTGAATCCGCCGTGATCCTGGCGATCGTTGTTCTGGGTGGCATGGGTTCGTTGTTCGGCATCGCCATCGCCGCCTTGGTGATGATCGGCGGCACCGAGCTGTTGCGCGAAATGACCTTCCTCAAGGCAATCTTCGGCCCCGATTTCACGCCCGAACTCTACCGCATGCTGATCTTTGGTCTGGCGATGGTGATCGTGATGGTCCTGAAGCCGCGTGGCTTTGTCGGGTCGCGTCAACCCACGGCCTTCCTGCATGAGCGCAAGGCCATTTCGGGCAGCTTCACCAAGGAAGGGCACGGCTGATGTCCGGGCAAAACAACATGAACGACGTCATCCTGAAGATCGAACACCTGACGATGCGCTTCGGCGGGCTGGTGGCGATCAACGATCTGTCCTTCGACGTGCGTCGGGGCGATATCACCGCACTGATCGGCCCCAACGGGGCCGGCAAGACCACGGTGTTCAACTGCGTGACCGGCTTCTACCGGCCGACGATGGGCATGCTGACCATGACCCAGCGTGACGGCAGCCAGCACCAGTTGGAGCGGTTGAACGATTTCCGCATCAACCGCGAAGCCAAGGTGGCCCGCACCTTCCAGAACATCCGGCTGTTCACCGGCCTGACGGTGCTGGAAAACCTTCTGGTCGCGCAGCACAACGCGCTGATGCGCGCGTCGGGCTACACGGTGTTGGGCCTTCTGGGCTTTCCGGCCTATCGCAAGGCTTCGGCCGAGGCGATCGACAAGGCGCGCTACTGGCTGGAGATGGCCGCGCTGACCGACCGGGCCGATGATCCCGCCGGCGATCTGTCCTACGGCGCCCAGCGCCGCCTGGAGATCGCCCGCGCGATGTGCACCGGGCCCGAGTTGCTGTGTCTGGACGAACCCGCCGCGGGACTGAACCCGCGCGAAAGTCTGGAGCTGAACACGCTGCTGCGGGCCATCCGCGACAAGACCGGCACCTCGCTGCTGCTGATCGAGCATGACATGTCGGTGGTGATGGAAATCTCGGATCACGTCGTGGTTCTGGAATATGGCACCAAGATCTCGGACGGCACGCCCGAGGAAGTTCAGAACGATCCGAAGGTGATCGCCGCCTATCTGGGCGTGGAAGATGATGAGGTAGACGAGGTGCTGGACGAGATCACCCACGCGGCTGAGGAAACCGAAGCATGAGCAATACGCTTCTGAAAGTCGAAGGGGTCGAGACCTATTACGGCAATATCCGCGCCCTTGCGGGTGTGGATGTCGAAGTGGCCCGTGGCGAGATCGTCTGTCTGATCGGCGCCAACGGGGCCGGCAAATCCACCCTGATGATGACGATCTGCGGCGCGCCGCAGGCGCGTGTCGGCAAGGTCGTCTTTGACGGCGAGGAAATCACCCATGTCCCCACCCACCTGATCGCCCGTCGCCGCATCGCGCAATCGCCTGAAGGCCGGCGGATCTTCCCGCGCATGACCGTGCTGGAAAACCTGCAGATGGGCGCCAGCCTCGACAACCAGCAGTTCTTCAAGGAGGACGTCGAAAAGATGTTCACCTTGTTCCCGCGGTTGAAAGAGCGTCAGCACCAACGGGGCGGCACCCTCTCGGGCGGCGAGCAGCAGATGCTTTCGATCGCGCGTGCACTGATGGCGCGTCCCAAGCTGTTGCTTCTGGACGAGCCGTCGCTGGGTCTTGCCCCGTTGATCGTCAAGCAGATCTTCGAGGCGATCAAGGTTCTGAACCAGACCGAGAAACTGACGGTGTTCCTGGTCGAACAGAACGCGTTCGCTGCGCTGAAACTGTCGAATCGCGGCTATGTGATGGTAAACGGCAAGGTGACCATGTCGGGCCCCAGCAAGGAATTGCTGGCCAATCCCGAGGTGCGCGCCGCCTATCTGGAAGGGGGGCATCACTGATGCAGGGTATTCTTTACGAGGAAAGCTCTTTCCTGACCTTTGCGCTGATCACGATCGTCATGGGCGGCTGGACGGCCTGGCGCACCGGCCGTGCCACCGCCGAATCCTGGGGCAAGGTCAGCACGTTGGTGATCTATGTTCTGCTTCTGGGAATGGCGATCCGCTTCATCCACTTCGCACTGTTTGACGGCACGTTGTTGTCGCTGCATTACTATATTGCTGATACCGTCTTCCTGGCGGCATTTGCCTGGGCCGGCTGGCGTTACACCCGGACCCGGCAGATGACGACGCAATATTACTGGCTGTACCGCAAGACCTCGCCGTTCAGCTGGGACGCGAAATAACAGATCGGGGCCGCCCGGACCTTGGGTCGGGCGGCACCCTGCGCCAGCAGGCAAGCGGAACGCCGGCGGCAAACCACCATCAAAGTTCCGCAAAACATGGGAGTCTTCGTATGAAAAAGTCCTTCATCTCGGCCCTGGCGCTTGCCGCGAGCCTTGGTTTTGCTGGCTCGGCCTGGGCCGAAGTCATCTTCGCCGTGGGCGCGCCGCTGACCGGCCCGAACGCGGCCTTTGGCGCGCAACTTCAGAAAGGTGCCGAGAAGGCAATTGCCGACATCAACGCCGCCGGCGGCATGAATGGCGAGCAAATCAAGCTCGTGTTCGGCGATGACGTGTCCGACCCCAAGCAGGGCGTTTCGGTTGCCAACAAGTTTGTGGCTGACGGCGTGAGCGTCGTGATCGGCCACTTCAACTCGGGCGTGTCGATCCCGGCTTCGGAAGTCTATGCCGAAAACGGCATCCTGCAGGTTTCGCCCGCCGCCACAAACCCGGTCTATACCGACCGCGGCATGTGGAACACCTTCCGTACCTGCGGCCGTGACGACCAGCAGGGCGACATTGCCGGCGCCTATATCGCCGAGAACTTCAAGGACGCCAAGATCGCCGTGGTCCATGACAAGACCCCTTATGGTCAGGGTCTGGCCGATCTGACCAAGGCCGCCATGAACAAGGCCGGCGTGACCGAAGTGCTGTATGAAGGCTTCAATGCCGGCGAAAAGGACTTCTCGGCGCTGATCGCCAAGATGAAAGAGGCTGGCGTCGAGCTGGTTTATCACGGGGGTCTGCACCCCGAAGCCGGTCTGCTGATCCGTCAGATGGCCGATCAGGGCGTCACGGCCAAGCTGATGTCGGGTGACGGCATCGTGTCGAACGAACTGGCCGCCATCGCTGGCGACGCGGTCGAAGGCACCATGAACACCTTCGCTCCCGATCCGCGCCTGCGCGAAGAAGCCAAGCCGCTGGTCGAAGCGTTCCGCGCCGAAGGCTTCGAACCGGAAGCCTACACCATGTACTCCTACGCCGCCGTTCAGGTCGTGGCGGCCGCTGCCGCCGCGGCTGGCTCGAACGACACGATGGCGATCGCCGAGGCGCTGAAAGCCAAAGGTCCGTTCCCGACCGTTCTGGGCGAATTGTCCTTCAACGAAAAGGGCGACATCACCCGCCCGGACTACATCATGTACGAATGGCGCAAGGGTGACGACGGCAAGTACAGCTACTTTGCCAGGTAAGTCGTCCATCTGACCAAAGGGGGCGCGGCGTGTCATACATGCCGCGCCCTTGTCGTTTCAGCGGCTGAAGCGCCAGCGTGTCTGCTGCTGCCACGCCTGTCGCGGCGCCAGCAGGATGGACGGAAAGTCGGGATGAGACAGCGCATCGGGCCAGAACTGCGGCTCCAGCGCCAATCCCTCATAGCGGCCGCGCAGCGGGCGGATCGCATCGCGTCCGTCATAGACATGCACCCCCGGCTCGGTGGTGGCCAATGTCAGGGTCAGCCCGCCTCGTCCCGTCAGCCACAGCACATCACGCAGCGTCCCTCGCGCCCGCGACAGGCAGAAATTGTGATCAAGCGACGGATCGCCTGGCGCAATGGTCCGGTCCTGTCGAAAATCCATTGCCCCCGAAACCTCGGCCACCGTTCCGTCGGGCGTGAAATCCGTTGTGACCGGCAGATAATGATCGGCCGCCACCCGCATCCGATGCCCGGCCCAGGTTGGACTGCCGTCAAGGTTCCAATAGCCATGATGGGCGACGTTCAGCGGTGTCAGCGCATCCGTCTGCGCGTGGATCGTCAGGAGGAGCGCATCGTTGGATAGGGCATAGCGCGCCGTGATCCGGCGGTTGCCCGGAAAGCCGCCGACGCCATCCGCCAGATGGATCGCCAGCGTGACCGAGGCCTGATCCGCCGCCGCCACCTCCCAGACCTGCCGATGGGTGCCCGCCCAGCCGGAATGAAGGCATATCCGCCCGTCCTGATTCGCATCAAACCGGCATGACCGCCCGCCGATCTCTGCCGCCGCACCGCTGATCCGGTTGGCAACCGGCCCGATGATCGCGCCGTGATGGCGCATCGCCCCTTCGTAATCGGCCAATTGGTCCGAGCCCAGCGTCAACGAATGGGCCACCCCTTCCAACCACAGCCCCTGCAGCACCGCGCCCCAGGTCAGGACACGAGCGGTCAGATTGCCCCGGCGCAGGGTGATGGCCTCAACCAGCTTGCCGCCGTTAGCGGTGCCGAAAGCAGATACTTCAGCCATATGCATCCCTCCGGTCCTGCGGGCAGGCTGAGGTTGGCGCGCGCTCGGGTCAAGCGGTCAGACCGCATCCTCGGGATAACCATCGGCCCAAAGACCGTTCTCCGCCACCCAATCGGCCGCGCCCGCCGTCACAGCCTCGCGCACGGCACGGCCCAATGCCTCGCCTACCGCGGTATGCAGCCCGGCCCAATCCAGACTGCCCGGCAAGGCGGCGATGGCGATGCAGTCGGTGCCCGTGCCGGTGGCGCGACTGCCATCCGCCAGCCGCACCCCACTGTCGATCACGGCAGCCGTGCGCGCCTCAGCTGCGATGGTCAGCGCCTCCAGCAGGCCGGTATCCGACAGCGCCACATTCAACTGGACAGCGATGTTGATCGTGCCGGGCCCGGGCGGTCGCGCCGTCGGGCGGCGCGCGCCCACCGCCTCGGCATTGCCCAGACCCACCGTGGCGATGCAGCTGGCAATGACGCCTTCCATTGCCACCCGCCGCATCACGAAACGGCTTATGTCGCGCGATGTCAGCATCCCCACCTCGGTCGCGCAGCCCTGTCCCGCCATCTGCGCCGCAAACCAACCGAGGGCATCGACCTCAGGCGGCAGGTCGGCATTGCGCACCTCTCGCCAGAGGATGCGGTTTGCCGTCACAAAGCCGGGATTGTGCGGCGCAAAGCTCAGCACCCGATGCGGCGCGCCCAGATCAACCACCAACCACGGGCGGGCAAGATGCGGGATCATGTCTGCCCCTTTTCAATCCATTTCCGCGCCTGCTTGGCATCCGTCTGCCGGCTTGCCAAGCAGGAAGGTTGAGCATGGCGGTCAAAGCGCCTATCTGGACAACAACTCCTGCGACATAGGCCCGAACATGGCGATCCACCTCTATCAGAATGACCTGCCCGACGGGCTGGACCTTGGCCCGGTCGTGGCCATCGACACCGAGACGATGGGCCTCGACCCGCGCCGCGACCGGCTGTGCGTGGTCCAGCTGTCCTCGGGCGATGGCAATGCCCATCTGGTGCAGATCGCCCGCGGCCAGACCAGCGCCCCCAACCTGGAGCGGCTGCTGACCGACCCCGCCGTGGTCAAACTGTTCCACTTCGGCCGTTTCGATATTGCCGCGCTGAAGGCCGCCTTTGGCGTCACCACAGCACCCGTCTGGTGCACAAAGATCGCCTCCAAGCTGATCCGCACCTTCACCGACCGCCATGGGCTGAAATACCTGCTGCAAGAGTGTGTGGGCGTCGATGTCTCCAAGCAGCAGCAGACCTCGGATTGGGGGGCGGCGCAGCTGACCGATGCGCAAAAGGATTATGCCGCATCCGACGTGCTGTATCTGCATGCCCTGAAACGCGAGCTGGAGCAGCGGCTGACCCGCGAGGGGCGGATGGATCTGGCGCAGCGCTGCTTTGACTTCCTGCCCACCCGCGCCGAGTTGGATCTGCTGGGATGGGAGGAACCGAATGACCTCTTCCACCACTGATTTCGCCGCCATCGGCCGCCGCGTCATCCGGCGCGAGGCCGAGGCACTGGGCCTGCTTGCCGAGACGCTGGACGGCGCCTTTGCCGATGCGGTTGGGCTGATCCTCTCAGCAAGCGGGCGGGTGATCGTCTGCGGCATGGGCAAATCGGGCCATGTCGGGCGCAAGATTGCGGCAACGCTGGCATCGACCGGCACGCCCGCGCAATTTGTCCACCCGGCCGAGGCCAGCCATGGCGACCTGGGCATGGTGACATCCGGCGACGTGGCGCTGGTGCTGTCAAACTCCGGCGAGACGCCGGAACTGGCAGACATCATTGCCCATACCCGCCGATTCGGCATCCCGCTGATCGGGGTGGCGGGGCGCGCGGGTTCGACCCTGCTGCGCCAGGCCGATGTTGCGCTGCTGCTGCCCAACGCGCCAGAGGCTTGCGATCAGGGCATCGTGCCGACCACCTCGACCACCATGACGCTCGCTTTGGGCGACGCGCTGGCGATCGCATTGATGGAGCATCGCCGCTTCACCCCCGACCAGTTCCGCGTCTTCCACCCCGGCGGCAAGCTGGGCGCGAAATTGGCGACCGTGGCGCAGCTGATGCATGATGATCCACCGTTGGTGCCCGAATCGCAGCCGATGACCGAAACGCTGCTGGAGATGACCCGGCGCGGCTTTGGCGTGGTGGGCGTGACAGACGCGGCGGGCCGGCTGACCGGCATCGTCACCGATGGCGACCTTCGCCGCCACATGCAGGGTCTGCTGACCCACAGCGCGGGCGAGGTGATGACCGCCAAGCCCAAGACCATCGCGCCCGATGCGCTGGCCCAACAGGCACTGGCCTTGATGCAGGACCGCAAGATCACCTCGCTGTTCGTGGTGGACCCGGCGGGCGATGGCCGTGCCTTGGGGCTGATCCATGTCCATGACTGTCTGCGCGCCGGCGTGGCCTGAGCCATGAAGCTGGATCGTCACACAAGGCTGGTGGGCTGGTTGAAGGTGCTGCTGCCGATGGCGGCGCTGATCCTGCTGTCCAGCCTGTTCCTGATCTCGCGCACCATCGACCCTTCGGATGCGATCCCCTATGCCGATGTGGACGTGGAAGACCGTGCCCGCACGCCCCGGATGACCCTGCCCACCTATGCCGGCACCACTGCCGATGGCGGCACAGTCACCCTGACCGCCGACGAGGCCCGCCCCGGCGCCGAACAGGGCGATGGCACCGCCCATAGCGTGCGCGCGCAGATGACCACGCCGGACGGCGCCCGCACCGACCTGACAGCCGCTGCCGTGGCGATCACGTCGGCCGACCAGAGGCTGCGCCTGTCTGGCGGCGTGACCGTGGCCAGCTCCACCGGTTACCGGCTGGAGTCCGAGACGTTGATTCTGGGCCTCGACCGATCAGGCGCGCAGTCCGAAGGCGCGGTGACTGCCGAGGGGCCGGCCGGGCGGATTGATGCCGGGCGGATGGAGATTGCCGCCGACCCAGAGCATCCCGGCGCCTATCTTCTGGTTTTCAAGCAAGGTGTGCGGCTGCTATACCAGCCGTGAACGTCCCGAGGTTGCAATGCGCTCCGCCCTGACCCGCCTGTCCCTGATCCTGTCGCTGGCCATGGCGGCGCCGGCCTTCGCCCAGCAAGTCGATTTCGGCGGGCTGAAACAGGACACGACGCTGCCGGTCGAAGTGACCGCGGATCAGTTGGCGGTGGACCAGACCTCGGGCGAGGCCACCTTTACCGGCAATGTCCGCGTCACCCAGGGCGAGATGATCCTGAGTGCGGCGTCGCTGCGTGTCGAATATGCGCAGGCCGACAAGCGCATCGCCCGGCTGCATGCCTCGGGCGGCGTGACGCTTGTGGCCGGGCCGGATGCGGCCGAGTCGGCCGAAGCGGTTTATACCGTCGACAGCGGCGCGGTGGAGATGACCGGCAACGTGCTGCTGACCCAGGGCAACACCGCCGTGTCGGGCGAAAAACTGGTGATCGACCTGAAATCCGGCAGGGGCACGATGCAGGGCCGCGTGAAGACCGTGTTCCAGCCGGGGGGCAACTGATGCCCGCTTCGGCTGAGGATGAAACCGGCCTCCAGATCCTGAACCTGCGCAAAAGCTACAAGCGTCGGCCGGTGATCCGTGACGTGACGATGCGGCTGAACCGCGGCGAGGTGGTGGCGCTGTTGGGGCCCAACGGCTCGGGCAAGACCACATGTTTCTATGCCATTGCCGGGCTTGTTACACCTGAGGGTGGGCAGGTGCTGATTGATGGCAAGGACGTGACCGCGCTGCCGATGTATCGCCGCGCCCGGCTGGGCATCGGTTATCTGCCGCAGGAAGTCAGCATCTTCCGCGGCTTGACGGTCGAGGACAATATCCTTGCCGTTCTCGAAATCCGCGAGTCCGACCGCCATCGCCGCCGCGAGCGGGTCGAAGAACTGCTGAGCGAATTTTCGATCACCCATTTGCGCCGCGCACCGGCGCTGGCCCTGTCTGGCGGCGAGCGCAGGCGGGTCGAGATCGCGCGCTGTCTGGCCGCAGACCCCAAGTATCTGCTTCTGGACGAGCCCTTTGCCGGTGTCGACCCCATCGCCGTGGCCGAGATCCGCACGCTGGTGCATGATCTGAAATCCCGCGGTCTGGGCGTTCTGATTACCGATCACAACGTGCGCGAGACGCTGGAAATCGTTGATCGCGCCTATATCCTTCACGATGGCACAGTCCTGAAAAGCGGCACGACCGATGAAATCGTGGCGGACGAGATGGTGCGTCGCGTCTACCTGGGCGAACATTTTCGCATGGTCTGAGCAAAGCCCGCCGTGTTTGACAAACATGTGACGAAGAGGCACGCGCGGCCATTGACAAACAGACCCGGCGTGGCACCAAATGGCCTCATGAGAACGCCGATTGCCCCTGATCCCGCGCTTGAAGCGACCGCTGCCAGCCTCGCGCGGATCTGGCTGATTTCCCTTAGGATACAGACGGATTTCAACCGACCGTTAACCCATCCCTGACGAGATGGACCGGTCGAACACGCGAAGGAGAAGCCATGCGTTACCAGATCAGCGGGAAACAGATCGACATTGGCGAGGCGCTTCAGACCCATGTGAAGTCCGAACTGGGCGAGGTAATCGAAAAATACGCCCAGCGCCCGACCGAGATCGTGGTGATCTTCTCTCGCTCGGCCCATGAACTGGTGTGCGAATGCGTGCTCCACCTGTCCACCGGCCTGACAATCCATGCCAAGGGTCATGCGCCCGAGATTTACGCCGCCTTCGAGAGCTGCCGCGAAAAGCTGGACAAGCAGGTGCGCCGCTACAAACGCCGCCTGCGCGAACACCATCGCGAACGCACGGTCCCGGTTGAATTCGGCGCCGGAGCCTCGTATATCCTCGCGGCAACCGAGGAGCCGGAAGAAGCCGAAGGCGCAAGCCTCCAGCCGATCATCATCGCCGAGATGGAGACGAAAGTCCCCTCCATCACCGTGGGCGAGGCGGTCATGCAGCTGGAGTTGAGCGGTCAGAAGCTTCTGGTGTTCCGCAACGAAGGCCACGGGGGCGTGAACGTCGTCTATCGCCGCGAAGACGGCAATGTCGGCTGGATCGACCCGCGCAACAGCAAGTGATGCGGCGCTGCCCGCACAAGGACTGGACGGCATCTTATGGATCTGACGAAAATTCTTGTTCCCGGTGCCGTCCGGGTGGTTGGGCAGCTTACCTCCAAGAAACGTGTGTTTCAGGAACTGGGTGACATGGTCGCCCAGGCCTGGAAGCTTGACGCCGCCACCGCCGTGGACGGGCTGCAAGAGCGTGAAAGCCTTGGGCCGACCGGTGTGGGGCATGGCGTGGCACTGCCGCATGCCCGGCTGGATGACTTGCCGCATATCATCGGCGTGTTCCTGCGGCTGGAAAAGCCGATCGACTATGACAGCGTCGACCGCCAGCCGGTGGATCTGATCTTCGGCCTGTTTGCCCCCAAGGATTCGGGTGTGGAACATCTGAAGGCGCTGGCCCTTGTCAGCCGCACCATGCGCGACGCGGCCGTCTGCACCAAGCTGCGCGCCAATACCGATCCGGCAAAGCTGTATGCGATCCTGACCGAGAATCGCGGCACGCAGGCCGCCTGACCTCAGCGCCAGGCACCAAAGCCGAATGCGGTGAAGTCGCGGGCATAGATGTCCTGCACCGCGGCCTCCAACTCTGCGTCGTGAATGCGGATCAGCGTCAGATCGGGCGCTTCCGGGCAAAGCTGTGGCATGGCATGACCCAGTTCAGCCACCAGCCCGGCCAGCCCTTCCGCAAGTCGATCTTCACGCAGAATCAGGTCGGGGGGCAGAAAGGTGCCAAACCCCTGCACGACCGCCAATTGGCTTGCCAAACGCCCGTCCACCCGTAGCGGGGTCTGGCCGGTCAGGTTCATCCGAACCCAACGCAAGAACTGCAGGAACGCCGCGCGGTGGTCCTCATCGCTGACCGGCTTGCCGGGTTTGGGCAAATCCACTTTCAACAGTCGCTGCACCGATTGACGGACCTGCGGCATGTCATCGGCCAGCATGGCGACAAAGGCCCCATGCACCCGCGCCAAGGGATGCCGCAGCACGGTAAAGCTGCGATGCTGCGGCGTGGCGTGCAACCAATGCCGCAAGGTCTTTTGGCTAAAGCCACCCTGCACTGCGCCAAGCCCCGCCAGCCAATCGGACACCGTGTGTGTGGGCCCGCCCGGCACAGGCCAGAACAGCGCCCCACCCGCCGCCAGCGCCTGCGGGATTGCCGCACCGCGACGCGGCTCGAAATTCGGGCTGCGCGACAGGTTGAACCGGTCGAGCCGCGCCAGAGTATCCGCCATCGCCTCGGGGTTCAGAACCTTCTCGGTGATCTCCTCAGGGTTCTGCTTCTTCAGCTTGTCGTCAAGCGCCTCGAGGCCGCCCCCAGCCCCAAGCCAGGCGGCGAGGCCGTTGATGACCTCCAGCGACGACAGATCCTCATAGTCGATGTAAAAGGCGGTCTGGCCCGTGGTCTGAAGCCCGCGCATCAGCCGCACCTGAAATTCCTGCAAGGCCTCCAGATGCGCCTCGAATCCTGCGCCGTCGAAGGCCACCTGTGCCGAGCGGTGCTTGCCGGCGTTGGTCAGCTTCCACTGCCCGGTCTCGCGCGCGATCAACAGGCTGACATAGCTGTCCACCGGGTTGCGGGTCAGCACGATCTTGGCGCAGCGCGGATCTTCCAGCAGCGCCGCGATCACCCGCGGGTCGTGATCGTGAAACAGCCGAAACCCGGCCATTCCCCCGGCCTGTGCCCGCACCGCAGCCCAAAACCCCAGCGGGTCGGCATCCCGGGCCGCGATGGTCCAGCCATAGGCCTCGACCACGTCTTTCTTGCCGATGAAATGTGGGTTGAACAACTCGCCCAGACAGGTGACCCCCGGCAGGGCATTGAGATTTGCCTCAAGAAAGTTGGAGCCGGTCCGCATCTCGGCGAACATGACGAAATGGTCGAAACGCATCATTTCACCAGATAAGGCCGGCCGCGCCGGGTGGTGGCGTTGCGCGGGTCATCCCCCGCCGGAAAATCACCCATCAGCACCGGCTGCATCCCCTGATTGCGCAAGTTCTGCAAGAATTGCCCAAACCCGGTCAGGTCGGCCATGCGCGGCGCCTCGGTCAACCGGCGCAGACTGCGAGGGCTGATCTCATCGATGATCGCCTGCAATGGCTCCATCGGGTTTTCCACAAAATCGGCAAGCGTCCAGATTCGCACGCGCGCCTTGGCCTTGACCGATCGCAGGACGTCCAGATGCTCGGCCTCGATCTTTTGCAGGCGTGCGGCCTCGCGGCGGATGTCACCGAAGTTGAGGTTCGAGCGAAACAGCGGCACCGCCCAGGCACCGGAAATGACCGAGATCTGCGCATTGGGGTCACGCGCCAGAAAGCTGCCGATCTTCTGCCGGTCATTGGGACCGAACTGAAAACACTGGCGCTCGCCACGCGTGTTCCAGATCAGCGAAACCAGAAAGGCCCGGGGGTCATAGTCGCGCAGACTGGCGCTGTCGGACAATGCGCCGTTGTAGATCGTCTCGCCACCGGCAAATTCGGCCCGGTCGGGGGCAAACAGATGACCATGCACCCGCGATCCGGCAACCTTGCCCAGCCACAGATCGAAATTTTCGAAAAGGTCGGAAAAACCTTCGAATACGGAATAAGGCGCGGCGGTCATGCCGTTTTCCCAATCGGAGTTGGGAAAACGGCTTTGCATATACAGGCCCGCACGCCCCTTGGTCCGGCGCTCGACCGCCTTGGCGAAAAGCCGGTCGATCTTGCCGGGATTGGGCTCGGCGCGGGGCTGATTGCGCAATTCGTCAGACAGGAAAGTCGCATAAAGCCGATCCGCATGCGGCCAGATCTTGCGTGCGACAAAGCAATCCGACCGCCGCAGCAACTGCAGGTGGTCGTCATAGAAGATATGCGGCTTGCCCTGAAAATCGAACTTGGACAGCGTCAGCGAACGGCTTTCGACATCGCTGGAATAGAGCCGCACGAGGGTCTGGAAATAGCCTTCATCCGGGATCCACACCCGGCGGAAATAGCGATCCCACTGTTCACGCTCGGGGTCGTCGAGGATTGCGGACAGGGTCTGCCGCGTCAGACACCACCATTGGCTGCCCAGATGCGGCACGAGTCCGGCAGGCACGCGGCGTCGAAACCCCAGCAGCCTTTGCAGACGGACATAGGCATCGAACAGCCGCCGCTGCTTGCGCCAGCTGAACGGAAAGCGCAGCGTGAACCGCTCGATGTTCAGACCGCCGATCGTCCAACCCACATCCTCAGTGGTCACGCTTTCGATGAAATCAGTGCGCGGGCGCTCATCCAGATAAGCGACCAACTCTTCCACCGGGCGTAGCGGCAGGCACGAGCCCGAGGCCAGATAGACGTGCCGTACCCCCGGAAAGTCGCGCAGCATCATGGCAGAGGCGGCCTGGGTTGCCGCGACCAACCCCCAGGTGCCCCATTCGCAGGCAAAACGCGGGGAAAAGCGGATATCGGTCAGATCGGCAAGATCGGCCCGAAGCTTGTCATAGGCCTTGGCCCTTACGCGCTTGTCGACATGGATGACCACGGGGCAGCCGCGCGTGGCCCAGTGCCGGGCAACCTGCGCCGCCCGACCAAGCGCCGTATGGCACAGCATGACGAAGCCAAGGCTCATGCCCAGTTGCCTTTCGACATGAGGCCCAGAATCTCCAGCTGTCGCCAGTTGATGTATTTCTCGCTCCACTTGCACCAAAGATCGGGGCTGTCGCCCAGACCCGCCTCATAGGCGCGGTATTCGTGGCTGTTGGCGAAATGCTGGCGGCGCTGCACCTCTTCGCTGGTCTTGGCGACAAAGCTCTCGGTGAACTTGGCATGCAGCAGCACACCCGACGCCTTTTCGCCTCCCCATTCGTCATAGACGAGGTTCAGCCCCCTCGGCAGCAACATGTGGGTTGAGCTGACATAGGCATAGGACCGATGCCACTTCACCAGCGGAACCTTGTTCATCGCCGGCGCCCGCTCAGGCCGGTCGGCAAAGAACATCCGCGCCCGCGGACCGCCTTGAATCCAGAGGTTGCCGTATTTGGCGTTCTTCTGGATCGTGTAATTGCCGCTATCGAACCAGCAGGAGGTCTGAAACGGGTCTTCCCCAGGCTGGACCGCATGGATGCCCAGCGGCCCCTTGGGATACATGTCCAGAATCATCGCCGAAAAAGACCGGATCGAACTGGCATCCAGCCAATCTGTCAGTGCCCGCAGCGGCCGGGTGTCGCAGAAAGGATAAACCAGAAACTCGTCAGGATCGACGACCAGTGTCCAGTGGCCGTGGCCGTATCGACCGAGCAGCCAGTTCATCCAGTCCACACCGAAGCGCGATCGCTTGTAGCTGGCCTTGGTATGCCAGACCGAGACATCGGGCTGTTGGGCCAGATACTCGCGCGAGCCGTCGGTGCTGTCATTGTCCACGAAAAGGAAATGATTGACGCCCAGATCCCGATAGTAGCGCAGAAAATACGGCAACCGGGCGCCTTCGTTCCTCTGCGTGCAAAAGAGCAGAATATCAGAACGACGGATGGCCTGAGTGCGCTGGGTCACCGTCCTCAACTCGCGCCGTTTGCGGAAGGCACGGATCCGCCAGCGCTTTCGCGCCAGACGCAGCCGGTATTTCAACCACAAACCCAAAACGCCCAACCCCCACGGCCGATTATCAGGATCGGCCTAGCAGACGGTGGTTAACACGGCATTGAAATGGTCGGCCCAGGTGGGAATGGCAATCCCGACCCGGGCTGGCACCGCGCTGCCCTGCCCCTGCTGCCCCGCCCGCGTCCTACCTTGAATTGTTTCCTGCCAAGCATAAACATCTGTCGGTGCAAGGTAAACGGGATAGTCGCCCGCCAATTCCCGGAAAACCGGCAGATCGCTGGCGATCACAGGCAAACCCCGCGCCGCAGCCTCCATCAACGGAAGGCCAAAGCCCTCGGCAAGGCTGGGAAACAGCAGCGCCTGCGCGCGCGCCATCAGCGCCGCGACCTGCGCATCAGTCAGGCCCGGCCACTCCTCAATTGCCTGCGGTCGGGCATCCAACCGGGCCAGCAACTCCGGCTGGGCCCAGCCGCGTGCGCCCACAATCACCAGCCGCGGCGGATCGGCCAAGCGCGCCCAGACATCCAGCAGGATCGCATGATTCTTGCGCGGCTCGATCGTGCCAAGGCACAGGAAGAATGGCGTTTCGGCATCAAAGCCCGACGGCAGGGCGCCGGCTGCAGCCAGATCCACCCCCAGCGGCGCCACGGCCATCGGCGGCACACGGCCCGCCCGTGCCAGATGGTTGGCCACACGGGCGCGGGCATCCTCGGTAGTGCAGATTACCCGGTCGGCACCCGCAGAGACCGCAGCCAGCTTGCGCGCAAAGACCGGGACAGTGCCGGCGCGGGCCAGGGTCGGATGATCCAGCGGGATCGCGTCATGCACCAGCACCACACTTTGCCAGCCACATCCGCGCAGGGCTGAAAAAACCCGCGAAGTCAGGTTCATGTGCCCAAGGTTCAGATAGCAGCCCGAACGAGGCAACCGCCTCAACAACCGATCCAGCCCCCAGACGGGTGCCCGCGCCACCGCGCAGCGGCGCGCCACCGCCTCGGCCCGCGCACGATGCGGCTGGTCGCGCCAGAACAGGCGGCCCAGCGCATCGGCAGGCGGCAGAGGCACGCCGTCGACATGGGCCAAAAGACCCGCCACGCCCATCCTGTCCAACAGCAAAAAGCCCCAGCGCGTCCGCACCAGTGACCAGAGCGGATCGGGCTGCGCCAGCAAATGACGCGCCCAGGCGACCTCGACCCGATCAATGCCGGTCAGCGGCCCCCGGCCCAGACGCGAAACCGTCCGCGTCAGGTCCAGAAGCCGCGCCATGCCTTACTGCGCCGCCTTTTGCAGCGCGATAATGTCCTGCAGATAGGCGTTGAACTCATCGCGCAGGTCAGGACGCGCCAGGCCGAAGGCCACTGTCGCCTGCAGGAACCCCGGCTTGGAGCCGCAATCATAGCGTTGCCCGCGGAAGCGGAAGCCGTAAACGCCTTCCTTGCTGTCAACTTCACTGGCGATGGCGTCGGTCAGCTGGATCTCGCCGCCCGCACCCTGCTTCATCTTGTTGAGGTTGGTCAGCACCTTGGGCGACAGGATGTAACGACCGATCACCGCCAGGTTCGAGGGCGCATCCTCACGCTTGGGCTTTTCGACCATGCCCTTGACCTTGACGATCGCGCCGCGGTCCTCGGCAATGTCCAGAACGCCATAGCTGGAGGCTTTCTCGGGCGCGACTTCCATCGCAGCAACGATATTGCCGCCGGTTTCCTCGAAAGCCTCGACCATCTGCGCCAGACAGGGCTTGTCGGCCGCGATCACGTCATCGGGCAGCAACACGGCGAAAGGCTCATTGCCGACCAGACGGCGGGCGCACCAGACCGCATGGCCCAGCCCCATCGGCCGGTTCTGGCGCACATAGGCAATGGCGCCGGAATCCATGTTGGTGTCCTTGAGGATCTCCAGCAGGTCGGTCTTGCCCTTTTTGCGCAGCTCGGATTCCAGTTCGGGGGCGTAATCGAAATAGTCCTCCAGCGCCGACTTGCCACGCGAGGTGACGAAGATGAATTCCTTGATCCCGGCCGCGCGCGCCTCGTCGATCGCGTATTGGATCAACGGCCGGTCCACCAGAGTCATGATTTCCTTCGGGATCGACTTGGTGGCCGGCAGGAAACGCGTTCCCAGCCCGGCAACGGGAAAAATGGCCTTCGTAACCTTCTTGTTCTTCATGGTGGCTCGATCCTCTACAGGGATTCGCAACGGCAAACCCTACTGCTTTCCGATTGTTGCAATACTCGGTTCCCCTTCACAGAACAACTGCGGCGAGGACACGCAACATTTAACGAAATGGGGGGAATTGTTGCGGTTTTTCACCATTTCCAGCCCAATTGACCGGTCTTACGGCAGAAAGCCGCCTCATCTCATGGGCGAGTCGCGTTGAAAAGCCCACCAAGCGAAACCCGGCCGCGCGGTCTGATCGGCCCAGCGTGCCTCCCCACTGCTCCCAGAAGCCGGAGGGATTGAAGCTGTGGCGATGGCGCAGCAGGGTGGGCGTCAGGCGGATCAGCGTCACGATCTGGCCCTGCGCCGCGGCATTTGTGGCGTCGGCACGCAACCGCGTGCGCTGCCATGGCCGCCCCGCGATCACCAGCCCCGGACGCGGACCGGTGCCCGGCAAGGGCAGAAACGGCGGCGGCGCATCGGCCAGCGGCGCCAAATCCGGCAGGTCCCGTGCGGCCCCATCGGCAATCCCGGCTTCAAGACCTTGCAGCAAGGCTGCCCGATCCGTCAGGTGTCGCACCCTAGACGACTGTTCGGCTCGCAGCCGCGCCAACGCCGCAGGCCAATCTGGTTCGGGCGCATGGCGCCGCAAAAAGACCATGGCCGAAGCGCCGATGTCCCGCAGGCTCAGCGGGCGCCGGGCGGCGTCGCGCCGCTCGGAAGGGGCAAAGCCGTGATGAACTTGCGCATCGGGCACCACGGCGGCAAGGCCGTGCTGTGCCAGACGCAGACCCACATCGGCGTCTTCAAGATAGAAGCGATAGGCGTGATCAAAGCCGCCCGCCGCCAGCAAGGTGGCGCGGCGAAAGGCGCAATTGGTGCCAATCGGTTTGACCGCGCGCCCCGGCGGGCAGCGGTAAAGCCCCGGCCCGTCGGGCAAGGGATGATCAAACCCGTTGGCGTCCACCTCCATCGCCTTCCATTGAAAGGAAATGCCGTTCCGGCCGCGGGTCCAGCCAGTGGCCAAAACCACGGCAGGATCACCCAGCGCAGCGGCCAGCCGGCTGGCCCATGTGGGTTCAGGCACCGCATCATCGTCGATGAAGGCCACCAACGTGCCGGCCGCCTGCAATAGACCCAGGTTGCGGGCCTCGGCTATGCCCGGCCGGTCGAATTGCACGCGCTTGCAGATCGTGCCGCCCAGCGCGGCAATCCCGTCCTCATCGGCCACCACCACCAGTTCCAGCGCGGGATGATCGCTCTGGCCGATGGCAGCAACCGTGCGCTTCAGGCTTTCCGCCCGCCCCCGGCTGACCACGATCACCGAGACGGGCGGCAGGCTCATCCCTGACGGGCCATCATGGCCTCGATCCGGGCCACGTCGGAGGGGTTGTTCAACTCCCAGAACTGCCGTCCGCGCGCCTCGACCTCAACGCACAACACGGTGCGGCCGTTTTCCAGAAAGCGCAACTGTTCAAGGCCTTCCAGCGTTTCAAGCGGGCCGATGTCCCAGCGCGGATAATCCAGCAGCGCGGCGCGGCGATAGGCATAGACGCCGACATGGTGGAAGACCGGCGTCGGCTCGTCATCGCCGTAATCGCGGCCACAATAGGGGATCACTTCCTTGGAGAAATAGAGCCCGCGCCCACCAGCCCCGAAGACCGCGGTCGTGCCCCCCACACGTCCGGCGCGGCGATCCTCAAGCAGGGCCGCGCGCATGGCCCCCTCGCAGCGCAGCACCGGCGTGGCGATCTCGGCCCCGGGATCGGCGGCCAGACCTTTGACCAGATCCTCGACAAACCAGGCGGGCGTCAGCGGCGCGTCGCCTTGCAGGTTCACGATCACGTCAAAACCCGGCAACCGCTCGGCCACCTCGGCGCAGCGTTCGGTGCCGTTGCGGGCCTCGGACGAGGTCATCACCACTTCGGCGCCGAAACCCGCGGCGTGGTCGGCGATCCGTGCGTCGTCGGTCGCCACCACCACCCGATCCGCCCCCCGGACGGCCATCGCTGCCTCCCAGCTGCGGCGGATCAGGGTCTTTTCGCCATCCGGCCCGCGCAGGGCCACCAGCGGCTTGCCCGGATAGCGGGTCGAGGCATAGCGGGCGGGGATGGCGATCAGGACGCTCACTTCTTCAGCTCCACACCGGGGGCAAAGGCGATGAAGAACGGATTGTCCCAGCCCTGCTTGCCATAAGCCAGCGGCGTGTGGTCATCAAAGCGCACCACATGCCCCCCCGCGCCGCGCAGCACCGCATCGCCCGCCGCCGTGTCCCATTCCATCGTGCGGCCAAGGCGCGGGTAGAGATCGGCCTCGCCGGTCGCCACCAGACAGAACTTCAGGCTCGACCCGGCCGAGCGCATGTCTTTCACACTGTATTTGCTGATATAGTCGTCCGTCGCCGCATCCCGGTGCGATTTGGAGGCCACCACCATCAGCGCGCCATTGTCCGGCATCGACACCGCAATCGGCCGCTGCTCGCCCGGCGCGTTCTTGTCGAAGGCACCGCTTTCCTCGACCGAGGTGCCATTGGCCAGCGTATAGAACAGCCGCCCCTTGGCCGGGGCATAGACGATCCCACGCACCGGCACGCCATTCTCGACATAGGCGATGTTGACGGTGAAATCGCCGCGCCGCTGCACGAACTCCTTGGTGCCATCCAGCGGATCGACGATCAGGAAGGTCGAGGCGTTCAGCGCGTGGCTGTCGGCCTGTTCTTCGGTGATCAGCGCCACCTCCGGGAAGGCCGACCGCAGCCCGGCCGAGATCAGCGCATCCGCCGCCTCGTCGGCTTCGGTCACCGGCGAGGCATCCCCCTTGGCCTTCACCTCGAAGTCCGGGCCATTGTAGACCTCCATGATCCGGTCGCCGGCCTCAAGGGCGAGGCGACGAAGGACAGGCATGAGGCGGTCGAAATCCATGGGTCAACTCCTGCTGGCAGTCGCAGGGACCGCCGGTTGCAATAATTCCGGGCTTCCTTATCATGTGTCGTCAAGGGAACAGCAAGATTTCCCGAGGCAGAATGCAGCGCGCCATGATCGCGCAGGACTGAAGGATCACCGAATGTTCCGCATGGACAGCGACAGGACGAAAGGCCGCACTGCCTTTGCGCTGCTGGAACTGATCTTTCACGCAACGGTCCGAAACATCCGCAAGAGCCACGGCAATGCCGTCATCGGCCTGCTGATGAACATCTTTCAGACCCTGCTGATGGTCGTGATCTTCTTTGTGATGATGGATCTGATCGGCATGCGCCGCAACTCGATCCGGGGCGATTTTCTGCTGTTCATCATGTCCGGCGTGCTGATGTTCATGACCCATACCAAGACCGTGGGTGCGGTGATGGGCGCTGACGGGCCGACATCGGCGATGATGAAACATTCGCCGATGAACACCATTGTGGCGATCACCGCGGCAGCCTTGGGGGCGCTTTACCTGCAATTGCTGTCCCTCGGCACGGTTCTTTATCTGTATCACGCTGTCTGGACCCCGATCCAGATCCACCAGCCCGTGGAAACCATGGGTATGGTGCTGATGGCCTGGGGGACAGGCGTCGGCGTCGGGATGCTGTTTCTGGCGGCGCGCCCCTGGGCGCCCACCGCCGTCGGACTGCTGGCGCAGATTTACCAGCGCGTGAACATGA
>CAYTMV010000024.1:0-31252 GCA_964439015.1 uncultured Gemmobacter sp. | reverse complement strand
CGAGCAGCGTCGGGATCACCAGCAGCAGGCGTCGCAGCAGATAGGCAGCCATTTACTTCAGCGCCCCCGCGGCCTTCAGCGCCGCGGCCTTGTCAGCATCGAACCACCAGAAATCCAGCTCGCCCAGCGCATAGGGCGGCAGGGTTTCGGGATGGGCGTATTGGTCAAAATAGGCGACCGTATGGGTCGGCTTGAACCATTGCGGCACCCAGAAACGTTCAGCCCGCAGCACCCGGTCCAGGGCCCGGGTGGCCGTGGTCATCGTGTCCAGCGACTGCGCGGCCATGACGGTTTCGATCAGCCGGTCCACCGCCGGACTTTTCAGCCCCATCAGGTTGAAGACCGAGATATCCGCGGTTTCCGACCCGTAATACTGCTTCAACTCGGACCCCGAAATATATCCTGATCGCGCATTGCCGGTGACGATATCAAAGTCATAGGCCGGGTTGCGGGTCCGCAGTTCCATCTGCGCGTCATCCACGCGGGTCAGCACCGCATCGACGCCCAGCGCGCGCAGGTTCTCGACATAGGGGTTTATTACCCGCTCAAAGGCGGGATCGGTATTCAGAAACTCGACCCGCAGCGTCTCGCCCTTGGCGTTGCGGCGCAGGCCGTCCTGGCCTACCGCCCAGCCCGCCTGATCCAGAAGGCTGGATGCCGCACGGATGTTGCGCCGGTCCAGCTGCCGGTCGCCCGACGTCGGCGCCAGCACCGCAGGTTCGCTGAGGATCGACGCGGGCAGCAGCCCCTCATCGACCAGCGGCTGCAGCAGCGCCACCTCCTCTGGCCCGGGCACGCCTTCGGCCATCAGCCAGCTGTTTTCCCAAGGCGAGTTGATACGGCTATACAGCCCATAGAACAGCGTCTGGTTCGACCACTCGAAGTTGAAGGCCAGCGCGATGGCCTCGCGCACCTTGGGGTCGGCAAACTTTTCACGCCGCAGGTTGAAGATGAAGGCCTGACCATTGGCCTTGGCGCCCGAGGGCAGCTCGGCCTTGACCACATGGCCCTTCTGCACTGCGGGAAAGGTATAGGCCGTGGCCCATTGCTTGGAACTGTTTTCGTTGCGGAAGGTATAGACGCCCGATTTGAATGCCTCGAAGGCAGCGGCGCCATCGGCAAAATACTCGATGCGGATGCGGTCAAAGTTGGCCTGCCCCTTCATCACCGGCAGGTCTTTACCCCAGTATTCCGGGTTGCGCCGATAGGTGACAGTGCGCCCGACCTCCATCCCCTCGAACACATAAGCGCCCGAACCGGTAAAGGGCTTCAGCGTCGATTCCGCCAGATCCAGCCCGTCACGCTGATATTGCGCCTGCGACAGGATCGGCAGCCCGCCCATATCCATCGGCAGATCGCGCGTCGCAACGCCCGGCTTGAAGCTGAACCTGACCTTCAGCGGCCCCACGACCTCGACCTTGTCGACCTGCTGGGCCAGAACCGTGCGGAAATACGACAGACCCTTGGCCAGGAAGGTCTGGTAGGAAAACAGCACATCCTCGGCCGTGACGGGCGTGCCGTCCGAAAACCGCGCCTCGGGCCGCAGGTTGAAGATCACCCAGGACCGGTCGGCCGGATATTCGATCGTTTCACACAGAAGACAATAGGCCGCGCCGATCTCGTCGGCGGGGGCGACCAGCAGGGTCTCAAGCATGACATTCGACAAGGCCGCCGCCCGCCCCTTGACCGAATAGGGGTTGAGCGAGTCAAACCCGCCCATCGCCCATTCGCTGATCTCGCCCCCCTTGGGGGCATCGGGGTTCACATAGTCGAAATGCGGGAAACCGGCGGGATATTTCAGCTCGCCAAAGGTCGAGATGCCATGGGCCACCGTCACGTCCTGCGCGCGGGCCTGCCCTGCCAAGGCCGCCAGCGCCAGCGCCGCAGCCCCCATCCAGCCAAGGATCGGGCGCATGTCGGGCATGGACAGCAAGCGGGCAGTTACAGGACGCATCGACACCTCCGGCGGCTGATAGGATGCCGCATCTTCGGTGGGGATTAGACTCCGAAACCGCGCCCTGCTTCAAGCTGCAAATGCGTGATCGGCAAAGCGAAAAGGGCCGCGCCAGACGGCACGGCCCCTTCGGCATTTCTGTCAGACGGCTTATGGCTGGGTCGCCAGCCACGCCACCAGATTGGCGCGGTCTTCGACCTTGGGCAGGCCGGCAAAGGACATCTTGTTGCCCGGCGCATAGGCCTTGGGGTTCTCCAGCCAGGCGTCCAGCTCGTCCAGGGTCCAGGCCTTCGCGGACAGCGCCTTCAGGCCGTCCGAGTAGCCAAAGCCTGCGACCGATGCGATCGGACGATCCACAACGCCGTTCAGATGCGGGCCGGTGATGTCCGCGCCATCGACCTTGTGGCAAGCCTTGCACTTGGCAAAGACCTTCTCGCCCTTGGCCACGTCAGCCGCCGCCACGAGATCGGCAAAGGGTGCCGCGGCTTCGGCCTCGGCAGCGCCTTCTTCGGCCGGGGCTTCTGCACCGGTGTCGATGGTGTAGGCCTGCGCGACCTCTTCACCACCATGGCCACCGCCCATCGTATAGAGCGAGCTGCCCGCCCAACCCAGAAGCAGGAAGACCAGCAGCGAGCCGCAGATCGCGCCCAGCGCCTTGGTAAAAGTCATCGTGTCGAACATGTCGCGTCCCGTTGTGGCCAGTGGCTTTGCGCGCTTTTATCCGCTTCACCACCGCTTTTTCAAGGTGTAGTAGCGCCACAGGCCGCCAATGTGATGCGGTTTCAGCGCAGAAAGGGCAGGATCATGGCCGGACGCATCGCGTTTCAGGGAGAGTTGGGCGCCTATTCGCATCAGGCTTGCCGTCAGGCACGCCCGGATATGGAGGTGGTGCCCTGCCCAACCTTCGAGGATGTGGTGGACCTGACGCGCCGCGGCGACGTGGATCTGGGCATGCTGGCGGTCGAAAACTCGACCTATGGACGGGTGGCCGATGTGCATACGCTGCTGCCCAATTCCGGCCTGCACATCATCGACGAGGTCTTCGTGCGGGTGCATATCGCGCTGCTGGCGGTCAAGGGCACGACGGTTGCCCAGATCCGCCGGGTGCGCTGCATGTCGATCCTGCACGGCCAGTGCCGCAGCTTCATCCGTGCCCATGGCTTTGCCACGATGAACTGGCATGACAACGCCGCGGCAGCGATGGAGGTCGCCCGGCTGAATGATCCGGCCGAGGCGGCGCTGGCCTCGGAACTGGCGGGCGAGATCTACGGGCTGGACGTGCTGGCGCGCGAGATCGAGGACCAGAAGAACAACACCACCCGCTTTCTGGTGATGAGCCGCACCCCCGACCACAGCCGCCGTGCGGCGCAGATGATGACCACCTTCACCTTCCGGGTGCGCAACATTCCGGCCGCGCTGTACAAGGCGTTGGGCGGCTTTGCCACCAACGGCGTGAACATGGTCAAGCTGGAAAGCTACATGGTGGGCGGCAGCTTCACCGCGACCGAGTTCTACGCCGACATCGAGGGCCATCCCGAAGATCCCGCCGTGGCGCGTGCGCTGGAAGAGTTGCGCTACTTCACCTCGTCGCTCGATATCCTGGGCGTCTATCCTGCCGCGCGCGAACGGGACTGAGAGGGCGGTGTGCGGCGCTCAGCGCCGGGCCATCTTCAGGCCGGGGTTCAGACGGGCTTCAACCTCGGCGCACAGCGCCGCGAATCGGGCCCTGAACTTGCCGTTGACCTTGGCCCGCGCCAGTTTCAGCGATTGCAGGAAGACGCGTGCCGCCAGATTGCGCGGCTTGACGTCCACCGCCAGCGCAACCCGCGCCCGCCGCGCGGAAAGCGGCACGAAATCCAGCACCGCGCGGGCATCGATGGCATTGCCGGTGATGACAAAGGCCAGTTGGTGCGGGGCGTCCACCTGATCCAGCCGCACCGTCAGCTTGCGCATCCGGCCGCGCCAGACAAAGGCCAAAAGCCAGCTCATCCCGGGGCCGAACTGTGTCAGCCGGTCGGTGCGGCTGACCTCGGCCCCGCGGCGGAGCAGCGCGCGCTCCCATCCGCTGGTATCGGCAAAGGCGGCAAAGACCTCCTCGACCGGGGCCTCGATATCCTCGCGGGTGGTGAACTTCATCAGAACCTGCCTCTGTCCGGGCAGCGCCCGGCGCACATAAACTTTCGCGTCAATTTGCCCCGCAATCGCTGCGGTCTGCAAGCCAGTTTGCCACCAGGGCGCGGGCGATCGTGCCGCGACGGGGCGGCCGAATGGCAGGGTCTTGCCCGGCAAAGATGGCCAGCATCCGCTCGCGGCTGATCCAGATCGCATCCTCCAACTCCAGCGGATCAAGGGTCAGCGCCCGATCCAGCGCCACGCCTTCCGCACCGATCATCAGCGAGGCCGGGAAGGGCCAGGGCTGGCTGCGGATCAGCCGCACCGGGCCTACCGGCACGCCGGTCTCCTCCAGCACTTCGCGACGCACCGCCGCCTCCAGCGTCTCGCCGGGTTCGACAAAGCCCGCCAGACAGGAATACATCCCCTCAGGCCAGCCGGGCGAGCGGCCCATCAGCAGCGCATTGCCCTGAACGATCCGCATGATCACCACCGGGTCCGTGCGCGGAAAGTGCTGGGCCCCGCATGACGGGCAGTCGCGCCGCCACCCCCCCTGTGTGGGCTGCGAGGCCGCCCCGCAGGCGGCGCAGAACCCGTGGCTCTTGTGCCAGCCGGTGACGGCCAGTGCGGTGGCCGCCAATTCGGCCTCGGCGGGCGACAGGCCGGCCATGGTCCCGCGCAGGTCGGCAAATCCCGCCGGCGCCACCAGCGCCGGATGCGGCACCAGATCGACCGCAAAAGGCCCGCCCGCGGCATTGACGGCGCTGCCTTCCGGCAGGGTGCGGGCAAAGCGCGGCCGGCCCTGCCACAAGCCCAGAAACAGCGCCGGACCCGCCGCTGTCAGGCCGGGATCGCGGGCATCCAGCCAGACCAGCGCCGCGCTTTCCCCGTCACGCACCACCGGAACGCGCCCTTCCCACAGCGGCAGGATCATCGCCTCGGCCTGCAGCTCCGCCAAAACCGCGGCATCGCGCCGCAAATGCGCCGCCCGGTCTATCCCGCCGCCTGCCAGCGCCATCTCGCCGTTCACCTGCATCCTGCCGCCCCCGATCTGGTGCAAGCCTTTTGGCAGCGCGGGACGACAGCGGCAACACCGAGGATGTGATGCGACGGAAATACAACTTAAGGGAGCGAATCGCAGATAATCCCGCGTTTTACATTGGACGCACGGCAGAAACTCTTTCTTACATGCGGACAATGCCAGTGTCTGGTTTCCCGTTCCACATCCTCCTGCATCGAGCGGCACATTGACCCGTCCAGCGCACCCATCACGCGGAGACCGACCGGGCGCCACATTGCGCATCCTGGCCACCTCGGATCTGCATATGAATGTGCTGGGCTATGATTATTTTGCCGATGCGCCCAGCACAGACATGGGTTTGGCCCGCACGGCGCAATTGATCACCAAAGCCCGTCGGCAGGTGCAGAACTGCCTGCTGCTGGACAATGGCGATTTTCTGCAGGGCAATCCTTTGGGGGATTACATCGCGCGCCAACGGGGGATCTCTCCGGGCAAGCCGCATCCGGTCCTGGCGGCGATGAACGCGCTGGGATACGACGCCGCGACGCTTGGAAATCACGAATTCAACTATGGGCTCGACTATCTGCAGGCAGTGCTTGCGGGTGCCGGCTTTCCGATCGTGCTGGCCAATATCGTGCGCAAGCTGGGGCCGGACCCCGCGCAGGACACACCCTTCCTGCTGCCCCACACCATCCTGACCCGCGATCTGATCTGCCATGACGGCCAGACCCGGTCCTGCCGGATCGGCGTGATCGGGCTGGCCCCGCCGCAGATCGTGCAATGGGATCGTGCGGTGCTGGGCGGTGCGTTGCAAGCGCGCGAGATCGTGGCCACGGCCGCGGCGCTGGTGCCACGATTGCGCGCGGCTGGGGCCGAGATCGTTGTGGCTCTCGCCCATTCGGGGATCGAACCTGCCGATACCACGGATCAGCATGAAAACGCCGCCACCCGTCTGGCCGCCCTGCCAGGCATTGACGCAGTGGTGGCGGGCCACACACATCTGGTTTTCCCCGCCCCCGATTTCCCGCCGATGCCGGGCGTCGATCCGCTGCGCGGACAGTTGTCAGGCAAACCCGCGGTCATGCCGGGGGCAAATGGCTCGCATCTGGGGGTGATAGATCTGGACCTGACGCAGGACGCCGATGGCTGGCGGATGAGCGGTAGCCGCGCCGAAGTGCGCCCGATCTGCGCCCCGGGAAAAGGGCGCCCAATGCCAGCCCTGCGCCGCGTTTCACAGGTGGTGGTTGGCGATCACCGCGCAGCCCTGGACTACATCCGCCGTCCCATCGGCCACAGCCACATCCCGTTGCATTCCTTCTTTGCCACCATCGCCCCAAATCAGGGCATGCGCGTCGTGGCCGAGGCGCAAGCGCAATGGGTAGCCCAACAGGTTGCCGGCCGACCCGAAGCCGCCCTGCCACTGCTGTCTGCGGTGGCGCCCTTCAAGGTCGGCGGTCGGGGTGGGCCGAAAAACTTCACCGACATTCCGGCCGGGCCGCTGTCCATGCGGCATGTGGCGGATCTCTACATGTTCCCCAATACCGTAGCGGCGCTGCGCGTGACCGGGGCGGAACTGGCGGAATGGCTGGAGATTTCGGCCGGCATCTTTTCCCAGGTGGCGCCGGGCAGCGATGGGACGGTTCTGATTGACGCCGACTTCCCGGCCTATAACCACGACCGCATCCTGGGGCTGAGCTATGCGCTCGACCTGACCCGGCCGCGCCGCTACGACCGCCACGGTCAGTTGGTGGACCCCACTTCACGGAGGGTGCGCGACCTGTGCCATTTTGGCCGCCCCGTTGACCCCGACCAACAATTTCTGCTGGCCACGAACAGCTATCGCGCCGCCGGCAGCGGCGGCTATCCCGCGCGCCCCGAGGCACTGATCGATCTGGACCGGGCAGAACTGCGCGAGGTTCTGCTGACGCATATTGCCGAAGACATGCCGGTGCGCTTTTCGATCCTGCCGCATTTCCGTTTCGCGCCGTTGGGGGCACGGGTCATCCATGACACCTCGCCGCTGGCCGAGACCCATCTCGATGAGATCGCCGACCTGCGGCCGGAAATTCTGGGCATGACCGAAAATGGCTTTCTGCGGCTGGCGCTGCATCTGTGATACGCGGCCTTGCCAAGACCGGCGCCGCTGCCTATATCGCGAGGTGAGAGGTTGGCGCGGGCAGGCGCCTCGCCAACCCGGTCAGGTCCGGAAGGAAGCAGCCGTAACGAGCCCCGTCTGGGTCGTTGTCCAGCCTCTCACCCTCCCCTCCAAATCAGACCGTCATAGGTTGCCGGCACGACCCCAGGGCCGCACCGGCGCGGGCATCACAGCATGCCGGGCACGACCTGATCCGGCGGACGATGACCGTCGGCAAAGGTCTTGATGTTGATGATGACCTTTTCGCCCATTTCGATCCGCCCCTCGGAGGTGGCCGAGCCCATATGCGGCAACAGCAACACATTGGGCAGGCCGCGCAGGCCGGGATTGATCGTCGCGCCATGCTCATAGACGTCGAGGCCCGCGCCCGACAATTCACCGCTGGTCAGCGCGCGGGTCAGGGCGTTCTCGTCGATCACCTCGCCGCGCGAGGTGTTGACCACCACCGCGCTGGGCTTCATCAACTTCAGCCGACGCCCATTCAGCAGATGGAAGGTCGAAGGGGTATGCGGGCAGTTGACCGACACGATATCCATCCGCGCCAGCATCTGATCGAGGCTTTCCCAATAGGTGGCATCGAGATCGGCCTCGATCTCGGGGCGCAGCCGGCGGCGGTTATGATAGTGGATCTGGCAGCCAAAGGCCCGCGCGCGCCGCGCCACCGCCTGTCCCACACGGCCCATGCCCAGAATACCCAGCCGGCGCCCCGCCAGCCGCCCGCCCAAGAGGGCCATCGGCGTCCAGCCGTTCCAGTTGCCGGACTGCATTTCGGCCATCCCCTCGGGGATGCGGCGCACCACGCCGAGCATCAGCGCCATGACGATATCGGCGGTATCATCGGCCCCCACGCCCGGCGTGTTCGAGACCAGAATCCCGCGCGACCGGGCAGTCGCCACATCAATATGGTCGACGCCCGCACCGTAATTGGCGATCAGGCGCAAATTCTCGCCTGCCTGCGCCAATAGGCCCGCGTCGATGGTATCGGTCACGGTGGGCACCAGCACATCCGCCCGGCGCAGGGCATCCACCAACTCCTGTCGGCTCATGGGAGTATCGGGGTCGCGCAGTTCGACATCGAACAGCTCTTTCATCCGGGTCTCGACAACCTCGGGCAAGCGTCGCGTCACGACAACATTCAAGCGGCGCGCGGTCATGCCAAACCTCCATTCCCTTCCAAATCCGGCTCGTTGCTGGCAAACTGCCCATAAGCGGGGCGGGTTACAAGCCCTGAAAGTACGAATAATTCACGACATAGGCATATTTGCGCAAGATTGTTGCGCAGAGAAACGAGTGGCTTGAGATGACGCTTTGCAGGACTGCGCTTTTGGCGGGCTTGGCCGCTGCCTTCATGGCCATCTGGCAGGCACCGGTTCAGGCACAGCAGGCCGAAAGCACCGCACCAGAGACCGCCGCCCAGCAGAGAGAACCCGGCCGAGGGCCCGTCACCAACCTGCCACTGCCGCGCTATGTCACGCTGAAGCCCGGCGAGGCCAACGCCCGCCGCGGCCCCGGCCTCAGTCACCGCATCGACTGGGTCTTCGTGCGGCCGGGCATGCCGCTGCGAATCACGGCCGAATATGAACACTGGCGGCGGGTCGAGGACGCGGAAGGGTTTGGCGGTTGGGTGCATTACACCCGACTGTCCGGCGTGCGCTCGGCCGTGATCGCCGTCGACATGGCCGAATTGCGCAACCGCCCTGACCCCAATGCCGCAGTGGTTCTGAAAGCCGAGCGCAACGTGACGGCGAGGATCATGCAATGCAAAGACGGCTGGTGCCGGCTGAACATCGACGGCGAAAAGGGTTGGGTGCCCATCACCTCGCTTTGGGGTGTGGAACCTGACGAAATCCTGGAATAAGACCTGCGCCTCCACAAAAGGTCCGTTGCGATGTCTACGTCTCTGCCCTCGCGGCTCAACCTGTCGGCCGGGCTGGCCTCGGCCACCGTGGCGCTGGTGCTGGTGGGGCTGAAGCTCTGGGCGCTGGCCGGGACGGGGGCGCTGTCGGTTGCTGCCTCGGCGGCTGATTCGGCGCTTGACCTGATGATGAGCCTCGGCGCGCTGGCGGCGATGGCCTATGCCGCCCGCCCCGCCGATGAGGATCACGCCTTTGGCCACAGCTCGGCCGAGGATCTGGCGGCGCTGGGCCAATCGGTGATCGTCGGGGCCTCGGCCGTAGCGATCGGCGCGACGGCCCTCACACGTTTGCTGTCCCCGGCGCCGACCGCCCTGACCCATGAGGTGCGCGGCGTTGTGGTCATGGTGGTGTCGATCCTGCTGACCGGCACTCTTGTCTGGTGGCAGGGCCGCGTGGCGCGACGCACGGGCAGCAAGGTGGTGGCCGCCGATCGGCTGCACTACCTGGGCGACCTGCTGCCCGCCATGGGGGCGATCGTGTCTCTGGTCGCGGCGCGGGCCTTCGGGCTGATGCAGGTGGATGCGCTGGTGGGGCTGGGCGCCGCCGCAATGTTGGCAATGGGCGCGCTGCGGATCTTTCGCGGGGCCTGGGATGCGCTGATGGATCGCAGCGCGCCCCCCGAGGTGCTTGAGGGCATCCGCACGCTGGCCGAAAACTGGCCGGGGGTTCTGGGCTTTCACGACCTCAAAACCCGCACCGCCGGGTCTAGGATCTTCGTGAACCTGCATCTGGAAATGGACGGTGACCTGCCGCTGCGCACCGCGCATGAAATCGGCGCGGGGCTGAAACGCACCATCGTGCTGGCCTATCCGCAATGCGACGTCATCATTCACAAGGACGTGGCGGCGCGGCGCCTCTCGGGCTAAGGGGTGAGCATGGCCTATACCCTGACCGCGCTTTCGCAACTGTTCGACACCGGCTTTGATACGGTGATCGACGTCAGATCACCGTCCGAATGGGCTGAGGATCATCTGCCCGGCGCGATCAACCTGCCGGTGCTGGATGACGCGCAACGCGCCCGCGTCGGCACGATCTACAAGCAGGAAAGCCCGTTCAAGGCCCGCAAGGTTGGCGGCGCGCTGGTGGCGCGCAACGCGGCCGCGCATCTGGAAGGCCCGCTGGTCGAGATGGGCGGCGGGTGGCGGCCCCTGGTCTATTGCTGGCGCGGCGGACAACGCTCGGGCAGTTTCACCACCATCCTGCAAAGCGTGGGCTGGCGGGCCGAGGTGTTGGCCGGGGGCTACAAGACCTATCGTCGCCTTGTGGTCGCGGCACTGTATGACACGCCCTTTCCCGCCCCGGTGGTGGTGCTGGATGGCAATACCGGGTCGGCCAAGACCGAGGTGTTGAACCTGCTGCCGGCCCTTGGCCTGCAGGTACTGGATCTGGAAGGGCTGGCCGGGCATCGCGGCTCGCTGTTCGGGGCGCAGGGGGTGCAACCCTCGCAAAAGGCCTTCGAGGGGCGGCTGGCAATGGCGATGGCGCGGCTCGACCCAACCCGCCCGGTGGTGGTCGAGGCCGAAAGCGCCAAGGTCGGCGAATGCCGTCTGCCCCCGCGCCTGTGGCGGGCGATGGTCGCAGCCCCCCGCGTGGCGATCGGGGCCCCGCCCGAGGCCCGCGCCGCCTATCTGGCGCGTGCCTATGCCGACCTGACCGCCGACCCTGAGCGGCTGATCGCAACCATAAACCTGCTCAGGGCCCTGCATGCCGCCGAGGTGATCGACGGCTGGCAGGCCCTGGCGCGGCAAGGGGCGTATCAGGCCCTTGCGCTGGACCTGATGCAACGCCATTACGACCCACGCTATGACAAGCACCGCGCCCGCAGCGCGCCCCCTGCGGCGGAGCTTTGGACCGACAGTCTGGCGCCAGAGGCTCTGCCAGCACTGGCCGCACGGATAGCGGCGGCCGTGCAAGCGATGACGGCCTAGGCCGTCTATTCCGTCGCCCGCAGCACCTGCGCGGGCCGCGCCCGCAACGGCCGAAGCGCAAAGGCCAGACCTGCCAGCAGCGATGCCAGCGCGCCCCCGCCCACGATGGCCAGCGCAACCACTGGCGCCAGCATAAAATCCCCCTCCATCACCCAGACGATCACGGCCCATGCGGCGGCAGATCCCGCCACCAGCGCCACGGCCCCGGCCATTGCCCCCAATAGCGCCGCGCGCAGGGCAAAGCTGCGCAGGATCATGCCGCGCGTAGCCCCCAAAACCTTCAGGATCGCGGCCTCGCGCGCGCGCGCCCCTTCGCCCGCAGCAGCCGTGCCAACCAGAACGACCAGCCCCGTCAGCATTACCGAGGCAGCAGCCGTGGCAGTGGCGGTGGCAATCGCGCCCAGCGCCTCGGCCGCGCGGGCGATGGCCCCGCGCACCGCGATGAGGGTGATGTTGGGAAAGGCCCGCCCCAGATCGCGCATCAGCCGCGCCTCGGCGTCAGGCGGGGCATGGATGGTGGCGATATGGGTCTGCGGCGCCCCCGCCAGCGCGCCGGGGTTCAGCGTCATGATAAATCCCATGCCGGCCGACGAGAAATCGACATTGCGAAACGCCACCAGCTCGGCCTCGATCTCTCGGCCCAGCACGTTGACGGACAGACGATCGCCCAGGTTCAGGCCGATCTCGGCCCCCTCCTTGGCGGAAAAGGCGAGTTGCGGCGGCCCGGAGTAATCCGCCGGCCACCATTTGCCCGAGGCCAGATCGGCCGGGGCCCCGGCCAGCGTCGTCAGGCCCCGGTCGCCGCGCACCACCCAGTGATCCCCCGCAACCTCGGCCGCCGGCCGGCCGTTGATGCGCGACAACACACCCCGCAGCATCGGCGCGGCCTCGACCTTGCCGACCTCGGGATCATCGGCCAGCATCTTGCGGAACGCGTCGATCTGATCGGACTGGATGTCCAGCACATAAAAAGCCGGCGCGCGGGCAGGCAGATCGGCGGCGATGGCCCGGCGCAGGTTGGCGTCGATCTGGCCCATTGCGGCCAGAACCGTCAACCCCAGCCCCAGCGCCAGCAGGGCCGGCACCGCCTCGCCCCGCGGGGCGCCCAGCGCCGCCAGCGCCGCACGCAAGGCCAGTCGCCCGCGCGGGCGATGTGCCAACCGCCTGGCACTGCGCCGCAGGCCCATCCCCGCCAGCGCCAGCAGCGCCAGCGCGACGGCAATCCCGCCCGCCGTGCCTAGGGCCAGCCAGCGGTTGCCGGACAGCAGCGTCGCGGTGCCAATGAGGGTCAGCGCAAGACCGGCCACCACACTCGCCGCCGTCCAGCCCGGCCGCGCCCCGGCGCCCCCGCGAAAAAGGGCCGCCGCCCTTTGCCGCGCCGCACCGGACAGGGGCCAGAGCGAGAAGATCAGCGCCGTCAAAACACCGTAAAAGCCGGCCTCCACCAGCGCCCGCAGCGACAGGGCTGCCTGCAGCGGAAAGGGCAGCAGACCCGACAGGATCGGCGCGGCCAGCATCGGCAGCAGCGCCCCGAACAACAGACCCACCGCGATCCCCAGCGCCGAGACCGCCAGCACCTGCGCCAGCATCACCGCCAGGATCAGACGACCATCCGCCCCCAGTACCCTGAGGACGCCCAGCGTCTCGCGCCGCGCATCGGCCCAGGCGCGCACCGCAGTAGCGATACCGACGCCCCCGACGGCCAGCCCCGCCAGGCCCACCAGCACCAGAAAATCCGAAAGCCCCGCCACAAACCGGTCAACGCCCGGATTGGCGTTGCGCCGGTCATTCCAGCGCAAACCGCTATCAGCAAATTCGGCCTCTGCCTCAGCCTGCAGCCTATCCAGATCGGTGCCGGCTGGAAGCGTCAACCGGTATTCGCTGTCAAACAATGTTCCCGGACCGATCAGACCCGAAGCCGCCAGATCGGCGCGGCGCACCAGACTGCGCGGCCCGAGACTAAAGCCGCCGCCCAGACTGTCCGGCTCATGGATCAGACGGGCCATCAGCACGAAATCCTGCGCCCCCAGACGGAAGCTGTCGCCGATGGCCAGACCCAGGCGCGCCGCCAGCACCGGGTCCAGCACCGCGCCCGGCAGCCCGTCGCGCCCCGCCAGCGCCTGATCCAGGGGCAGATCGGGCTCCAGCCGCAGCGCACCGACCAGAGGATAGAGATCATCGACCGCTTTCACTTGCGTCAGCGCCCGATCCTCGTCCACCACGATCATCGAGCGAAAATCGATCACCTCCGACACCTGCAGGGCCCGCGCGGCCATCCAGTCCCGCTCGGCCACCGAGGCGAAACGGTAGGTGAATTGCAGCCGGGCATCGCCCCCCAGAAGCACCGCGCCCTGATCGGCCAGCCCTGCCGCGATCATGCCGCGCAGAGTGCCGACCCCCGCAATCGCCATCACGCCCAGACAGAGGCACAGCAGAAACACCCGAAAACCGCGCAGGCCGCCGCGCAGCTCGCGTCCTGCCAGACGCAACGCCAGCGGCATCATGCCAGCCGCCCGTCGGCCAACCGCACCACGCGATCACAGCGCGCCGCCAGTTCCGGCGCATGGGTGACCATGACCAGCGTCGCCCCGTGACGGTCGCGCAGGCCGAACAGCAGGTCCATCACTGCGTCCCCATTGGCAGCATCAAGGTTGCCGGTCGGCTCATCGGCAAGGATCAACGCCGGCCGTGGCACGGCGGCGCGGGCCAGCGCCACGCGCTGCTGCTCGCCCCCGGACAGTTGCGCGGGGTAATGACCAGCGCGCGATGACAGGCCGACCGCCGCCAACTCTTCCGCCGCGCGGGCAAAGGCATCGCGCGCCCCCGCAATCTCCAGCGGCACGGCGAGATTTTCCAACGCGGTCATGGTCGGGATCAGGTGAAAGGACTGAAACACCACACCCATCCGCCCGCGGCGAAACCGGGCCAGCCCGTCCTCGTCCATCGCGCCCAGATCCTGCCCGAACGCCCGGACAATACCGCCGGTCGCCCGCTCCATCCCGCCCATGAGCATCAGCAGCGAAGACTTTCCCGAACCAGAAGGCCCGACCAAGCCCACCGTCTGCCCTGGTTCAACAGTCAGCGAGATGCCGCGCAACACCTCGACCGCGCCGGCATTTCCGGCAAGGGTGAGGCGCACGTCCTCCAGTTCCAGAATCGGTTCCGCCATGATGTCCCGCCTGTTTGCCCTTGGATATGGTGCCGCCCTTGGGCTTATCAACCATGTGTTACGGTTGGGTTTCATCGCCCTGGCGCTGGCGTTGCCAGCCAAGGCCGAAGCGCCGCGCATCGTCATGCTGGGCGACAGCCTCACCGCAGGCTACGGCCTGCCCGAGGGTGACGGGATGGTGCCGCAGCTGCAAGGTTGGCTGGACGCGCAAGGCGTGGCAGCGGTGATCGAGAATGCGGGCGTCTCGGGCGATACCACCGCAGGTGGCCTCGCGCGGCTGGACTGGGCGCTGGGCAATGGCGCTGATGGGCTGATCGTGGCCTTGGGCGGCAATGACCTGCTGCGTGGCCTGCCACCGGCCGCGGCCCGCGCCAATCTGTCCGCGATCCTGAAGCGTGCCGACCGCGACGGGCTGCCCGTGCTGCTGATCGGCCTTCCCGCGCCCGACAACTGGGGGCCGGATTACAAGGCCGAATGGGATAGGATCTACCCCGACCTGGCCGCTGAATACGACGCAACACTGATCCCCAATTTCCTGTCCGGGCTGGGCAGCGATGGCACCCCGGCCTCGATTGCGACCTTTATGCAGGCTGACGGGCTGCACCCCAACCGCGCGGGCGTGGCGCGAATCGTCATGGCCATCGGCCCACAGGTGGCAGACCTGGCGCGGCGCGCAGCATCCTCACCATGACCCAAATACCCGATCCGCCCGCGGGTCGAGGCGCGGCTGCAAGGCAAATGGGAACTGGTTGTCGGAACCCCGTCAGGCCAGCGTGACGGTCGCGGCGGGAAGGCCGTCGATCTCGACCGTGCACCTGTCGCCGGGATGCAGCGCCCCCACGCCCGCAGGGGTGCCGGTAAAGATCAGATCGCCGGGGGCCAATGTCACATGGCGCGAAAGATGGGCAATGATCTGCTCCACCGGCCAGATCATCTCCGACAGCCGCGCAGATTGCCGCAGCTGACCGTTCACGATGCATCTCAGGCCAGCGTCGGGCAGCACCGGCCCTGCGACCAAAGGTCCCACCACGGCCGAGGCGTCAAAGCCCTTGGCCATATCCCAAGGGCGGCGGGCGGCCTTGGCTTCCGCCTGCAGGTCTCGGCGGGTCAGATCATTGCCGGCGGCATGCCCCCAGACGTGACCGGCCGCCTCGGCAGCCGGAATTTCCGCGCCGCCCAGACCGATGGCCACCACCAGCTCGGCCTCGAAATGCAGGTCCCGCGTCGCCGGCGGAAAAGCGATGGTCGCGCCAGAGGGCACCAGCGCATCAGCGGGTTTGGTGAAAAAGAACGGCGGCTCGGCGGTCGGATCGCCGCCCATCTCGCGCGCGTGGTCGGCGTAGTTGCGGCCGACGCAGAATATGCGGCGCACCGCGAAACGCTCGGCCCTGCCCTGCACCGCCACCGCAGCTTGCGGCGGCGGCGGCAGGACGTAGCCGCTCACGCCCCCGGTCCGATGGTAAAGCACTCCATCCCGCGGGCTTGCAGGCGACGGCAAGCCAGATCGGCCTGTTCTTCGGTCAGACCGAAGAAATTGGCGTCATGGCCGGTCGCGCGGCTGACCACCTTGCGGCTGCCTTGGCCCAGCGTGGTGCTTTCAATCAGCATCACCTTCATCAGCGCCCGACCTGCTGCGTCAGATGACGGGAAGCGCCCGATGCTGACGCCCCAAGCCCGCCCGCCCGACGTCGAGATGCGGGTAACTTTTTCCGGCGCGGCAGCCTCTGCCTCGGCCAGTTCGGTCAGACCATCGGTCGAGGCGGTATGCAGGATCACCGGCTCGGGCTCGGGCAGCGGTTCGGGTTCGGCCACAGCGGCTGTGCGCACCTCGAAGGGCACCAGTTCGGGGGCGGCTGCCGGAGCCGCTGCCGGGGCTGGTGCCGCGGGGCCGCCCAGCGCCTCGGCAAGGGCACCGGAAATGCTGTCCTGCATTGCCGCCACGGCGACCTCGGCGGCGATGGCTTCGGCCAGCGGGTCGTCGAAGGTTTCGGCCGCGGGCGCCGGGATCGGTGCGGGTGCGGGTTCGGGTGCGGCAGCCACCACCACCTCGGGCGCGGGATCGCCCGGACGGCGCTGCGGGCGCATCGTCTTGGAGACCGCCGTCACAACGCGGATGGTCTTGGCCGGCATCAGCGGATCGCCGCCTTCGGCCACCAGTTCCGGCTGCGCCACGACCTCGGGCTGGATCGCCTGCGGGCGCAGCACGGGCGCATTGGCCGGCGCCTTGGCAAAGCCCAGATCCAGCAGTTCCGCCATCTTGCTGTTGCGCTGCGCGACCGACGTGCCGCCAAAGACCGTGGCAATGATCCGCACGCCACCCCGTTCCGCCGAGGCGGTCAGGTTGAAACCGGCGGCGTTGGTAAAGCCGGTCTTGATCCCGTCAGCACCCTTGTAAGCCTCAAGGAAACGGCGGTTGGTGTTCAACACGTCGGCAAGGCCCGCATCGGTCTCGCGCCGCGAGAAGATGTTGTAGTATTGCGGAAAATCGTAGAACAGCCTCCGGCCAAGAATGGTCATGTCCCGGGCGGTGGACATGTGCCCTTCGGCCGTCAGGCCATTGGCGTTGCGGAAGGTTGATCCGGTCATGCCCAGCGCCTTGGCGGTGCGGTTCATGCGCTCGGCAAAGGCGGCCTCGGAACCGCCGATCCCTTCGCCAATCGCCGTTGCAGCGTCATTGGCCGAGTTGATCGCCGCGGCACGGATCAGGTGGCGCAGCGCCACCTTTTGTCCGGCTTTCAGGCCCAGTTTCGAGGGCGGCTCGGCCGCAGCATTGCGGGTGATCGTCACCATGCTGTCCAGCCCGATCTCGCCCGATTCAATCGCCTGAAACGCGATGTAGAGGGTCAGCATCTTGGTCAGCGAGGCCGGATGCAGCCGCGCCTCGGCGTTCTTGGAATAAAGCGTCTCGCCGGTGCGGGCATCCATGACAAAAGCCGCATAGGGGGCCGCGGTCGAAGGTTGGGGCGCAGCACAAGCCGCCACCGTGACCGTCACGGCCACAAGCATGACCATACGACGGAGCATCCCCCGCCAAAGCGCTGCCGTAAGCGTTGCCATGTCGCTGCCTCTTTGCCTGTGATGCCCGTTTGCCGGGCCGTCCCTTTTGCGGGACTTTACTGCTATTTGACGCCGACGCTAGCACAGCCGCCCCGAGTCCGGAAAGCCCGGAAATATCAGGCCCTTCGCAGCGTTGTCAAAATGCTACGGCAAGATATTGTGTTATCAGCGGATTTTTTTCCAGATCATGTGGAAATCGCCGCCACCAGCCCGGGAAGCCCGGAAAGTGTAGACAATTGGCGATATCGCGGATGATCTTTCGGCTCTTCGGCGGCTTCCATCGCCCAAATGACCGCCGCAGGGACATGCACAGCAAAACCGCCCGCTTGCAGCATCGGCCAGACGTCCGATTTCAGTGAATTTCCCACCATCATGCCCTGCCCCGTGCCGCTGCCATGGCGGGCAAAGGCGCGCAGATAAGTGTCTGGCGTCTTGTTCGAGACGATCTCAACCCCGTGGAAAAAATTGCCAAGACCCGAATCCGCCAGCTTGCGCTCCTGATGCATCAGGTCGCCCTTGGTGATGAGGATCACCCGATGGCTTTGCGACAGGGTGCGGACCGCCGCCTCGGCATGGGGCAGCAGTTCGGTGGGGGCGGTCAGGATCTCGCGTCCTGCGGCCATCAGCTCGGATATCACCGAGGCCTGCACCCGCCCTCCGGAAACCTCGATCGCGGTTTCGATCATCGACAAGACAAAGCTTTTCACGCCGAAACCGTAATGGCCGATATTGCGCCGCTCGGTCGCCAGCAGGCGGTCGTGCAAGTCGTCTGCGGGGGCATAATCGGCCAGCAGGGATTCAAACCGCGCCTGCGCGTCGCGGAAATGGGTCTCGTTGGCCCAGAGCGTGTCGTCGGCATCAAATCCGATGGTGGTCAGCATATGAGTCATGCTGCCAATTAACCGCGCCTGTGCAAACCGGCAAGCCCGCCCCTTTCCCGCGCCGGAATTGAAGCTATAATCGGTGCCTCATGCTGCCACGCGATTCCTGCAGGAGAGACGATGCCCATCCGCCCCCTCACCATGTCCGACAAACCGGACGGTCCGGGCGGGGATGCGCAGGTCCTGACCAAGACCCGCACCCGCACCCAGCGCCCACCGATGTACAAGGTGCTGCTGCTGAACGACGATTACACCCCGATGGAATTCGTGGTGCATATCCTTGAGCGGTTCTTCGGCCTCAGCCACGCGCAATCGTTCGAGATCATGCTGACCGTTCACAAGAAGGGTCTGGCTGTGGTCGGGGTGTTTTCCTTCGAGGTGGCGGAAACCAAGGTTGCGCAGGTGATGGACTTTGCCCGCCGCCACCAGCACCCGCTGCAATGCACGATGGAAAAAGAATAGCCGCCAGCGTCGCCTTGCCGCTGCCCTCTCAGGCAGCGGCCTTCTGCGCGGCCGCCAGACACCAGTCGGCCACCTGTGCAACATCAGCCGGCAAACCTTCGGCCAGGCCGTCGGCAAAGGCGAGGAAATCGGGCAGGTTCAGCCCGTTCACACCCACCAGCACCGGGATGCCACGCCCCAACGCCTCGCCGATCACGGGGATCAGGCCGCGGCCTTCGCCCTCGCGCTTGCCGAACTTGTTGACGATCAGCAGATCGGCACCGTCGAGCCGTTGGGCGACCTGCTCCACCGTTTGTTCCAGCGCCTCGGAATCAAGGATACAGCCGCGGGCCAGCGCACCGCGATCCTCGCTGATGCGGATGGTGGGGCCATCGGGCAGAACGATCAGGTCCATGTCGCATTTGCGGCGATTGGCGCGTTCGGTGTTGGTCTGAACGGTTCCGGCCAGACGCAGGCCGGCCTCTTGCAGCGCAGCCGCCACCTCGGCCAGAAACCGGTCGGTCTCGCCCCGGCCCTGAATACTCACATAGCCAAGTTTCATGCCTTTTCCCCCACGGCCGTCGGCGCCTCGTAGCGCCCGGACTTGCCGCCTTCTTTCAGCTTAAGCCGCAAATCGGTGATGGTCATGCCCTTTTCCACCGCCTTCAGCATGTCATAGATCGTCAGCGCCGCGACCGAGGCCGCCGTCAGCGCCTCCATCTCGACACCGGTCACGCCGCGGGTGCGGACGATGGCCGCGATGCGCACACCGGGCAGGGTGGCATCGGTTTCAAACTCGATCGCGGCCCGGGTCAGGGGCAACGGATGACACAGCGGGATCAGGTCCGCGGTGCGCTTGGCGGCCATGATCCCGGCCAGCCGCGCCACGCCCAGCACGTCGCCCTTGGCCGCCGTGCCTTGCACCACCCGCGCAAGGGTTTCGGCCGACATCAGCACCGTGGCTTCGGCCACCGCCAGCCGGTCGGTTTCCGCCTTGTCCGAGACATCGACCATATGGGCGCGGCCCTCGGCGTCGAAATGGGTGAGGGTCATGCGGTGTCTCCGTGAACATGGCCGCAAACCGGGCAGCCGGGACGGCGGGTAACGGCGATGGTGCGGTTTTCGCCCCAGAGAACGTCCAGCAGCATCAGCCGCCCGTGCAGGCTGACGCCGGCGCCAGTCAGGTGTTTGATCGCCTCGGCGGCCATCATCGAGCCGACAATGCCCGGCAGCGCCCCAACCACCCCGGCGGCGGTGCAGGTCTGCTGCGCGGCCGTATCCGGGATCACCGGGAACAGACAGGCCAGGCAGGGCGCGCCGCGCGCGGGATCATAGAGGGTCATCTGCCCCTCCCACTGGCTGATCGCCCCGGACAGCAGCGGCACGCCCCCCGCCACACAGGCCGCGTTCAGCAGGTGCCGCGTTTCCAGATTGTCGACCGCGTCGATCACCAGATCCTGTCCCTGCACCAGCGCCGCGGCGGTCTCGGCATCAAGGCGTTGGGCGATGGGGGTCAGACTGACATAGGGGTTCAGGCCACGCAGGGTATGGCAGGCAGAATGCACCTTCTCCATCCCCAGCCGGTCCTCGGAATGGACAACCTGCCGCTGCAAGTTGGACAGCGACACGGTATCGTCATCGACCAGCGTGATATGGCCCACCCCGGCCGCCGTCAGATACATCAGCACCGGCGCCCCCAGACCGCCAGCCCCCACCACCAGCACCCGCGCCCGCTTCAGCCGCGCCTGACCGGGACCGCCGATCTCGCGCAGGACGATATGGCGGGCATAGCGGGGCAGTTCGCCCTCGGCATAAAGCGGGGTCTGGACAGAGGCATTCATCGCTCAGCCCCCCGTCATCGGCGGAAAGAACGCGACCTCGCGCACCCCGGACAACGGCGCGGCCAGATCGGCCAAGTGCTGATCCAGCGCGACGCGGATCGCGGCGTGATCGGCAAAGGCGGCGGCATGGCCCGGGCTGCGGGCGGCCAGTTCTGTCACCAGATCGGCCACGGTCGCAGCCGCGGTCGCGATGATCTCGCGCGGGGCGGCGACGCGTTCGCGCAGCCAGGCAAAGTAAAGGATGTCCAGCGTCTGCATGGGCTTAGCCCCCGGTATGGTTCATGCCCCGGCGCATCGCACCCTGCGGCACCGCGCGGGAATAATCGAAATCATGGCCGCGGGGCTTCAGGGCAATGGCGGCACGAATGGCCCCTTCCAGCCCCTCGGCATCGGCATTGGCCCGCAGGGCGGCACGCAGATCCGAGGCGCCCTCCTGCCCCAGACAGGTATAAAGCTGGCCCGTGCAGGACAGCCGCACCCGGTTGCAGCTTTCGCAGAAATTATGGGACAGGGGCGTGATGAAACCGATCTTCTGCCCGGTCTCATTGATGCGCACATAGCGGGCGGGGCCGCCCGTGCGCTCGGCCAGATCGGTCAGGGTGAAACGCTCGGCCAGACGGGCGCGCAGATCGCTGAGGGGCCAGTATTGCGCCGTGCGTTCCTCGATGCCGCTTTCGCCCATCGGCATGACCTCGATGAAGGTTAGATCGTGGCCCTCGGCCGCGCACCAATCCACCAGCGGAAACAGCTCGATCTCTGTAAAGCCTTTCAACGCCACAGTATTGATCTTGACGCGCATGCCTGCGGCGGTGGCGGCGCGGATGCCCTCCAACACCGGGGCCAGTTGGCCGCGCCGGGTCAGTTGCGCAAACCGCGCGGCGTCCAGCGTGTCGAGCGAGACATTCACCCGCCGCACCCCGCAGGCGGCCAGATCGGCGGCATGGGTCGCAAGCTGGCTGCCATTGGTGGTCAACGTCAGCTCGTGCAGGGCGCCACTGTCCAGATGCCGGGACATGGCGCGGAAAAACGTCAGGATGTCGCGGCGCACCAGGGGCTCGCCGCCGGTCACGCGCAGCTTGCGCACCCCCAGCCCGACGAAGGCCGAAGCCAGCCGGTCCAGCTCTTCCAGCGACAGCAAATCCTTGCGCGGCAGGAAGGTAGGACGCTCGGCCATGCAATAGGTGCAGCGGAAGTCGCAGCGATCTGTCACCGAAACACGCAGATAGCTGACCTGCCGGCAAAAGCGGTCGGTCAGCGAGGCGCAGCGACTGGAGGAAACCTGGGGTGTGGCGTCAAGCATGGCGCAGGGTCTTTTCAGTGAGGAGAGGAAGGTGGGGCTGCCCGCCCATGCCCAAGGGACGGGCGGGCAAAACTCGCATCCGGCAGGGACGATGCCGGAACCGTGGTGGGATGGCCGGTCACTCCGGCCATCCCGATCGCTTATTTCGCCGCGTCAGAGGCATTGGCCATCAGGAAGTCCATGACCACTGCCGCCTCGGCATCGTCCAGACCAGCGCGCGGGAACATCGACGGCGTGATCGCCTTCCATTGCAGCTGGGTGAAGGCGCCCACATCGCGCGGACCGTGACAGACGGTGCAGCGTTCGTAGAACAGCTTCTCGCCCGGGGTCATGTCGGCATAAAGCGCCTCGACAAGGGCATCCAGACGGTCCAGCGCCAAGTCTTCATCGGCGATGGCGGCAATTTCCATGCCCTCGATGATCGGCGGTTTTTCGTAGGCCATGTTCGGGCCTTCGGGGTCTTCGCACTTGCGGATCGAGGCGAGGCAGGTATTCGCCGTGGTCGCCTGGCTGAGGCCCGAGGATTTCTGCGTCGAGGTCAGGAAGTTCACCAGACCCGAGTTGCAGCGACCCTTGCTGTCCAGCGACGGCCAGCAGCCCTCATAGATCGAGATCACGCCCGGCATGATCTCGTCCGAGATCACGGCGCCCGCAATGACCGTGCCGCGATCATTGTAGATCTCGACCAGATCACCATCGGCGATGCCACGGGCGGCAGCGTCTTCGGCGTTGATCCGCACCGGCTCGCGGCCCTGGACCTTGTACATGTCGCGCAGCGATTCCGACTGGTCCATCTGGCTGTGCAGGCGATACCACGGGTGGGGGCTGACGACGTGCAGCTGGCCTTCCTTGGCGTTGCCCAGGTATTCGGCGGGCTCCAGCCACATCGGCATGCCGGGGCAGTCTTCGAGGTTCATGTTCGCGATGGTTTCGCAGAACATCTCGATCTTGCCGGACTTGGTGTGCAGCGGCTTGCCTTCCGGATCGGTGTAGAAGTCGCCGTGACGCACCCAGGCGCGGGCCTCTTTCGGGGCCGGCTGCAGGGCATAGCCTTTTTCCCAGAACTCCTCGAACGGGGTATGCTCGGCCGCCCCGGTCTTGGCATAGGCGAATTTCATGATGTCGATATATTCGGGGAACTGCTGGTCCTCGATATAGGCCGACTGCTTGTAGAAAAGATCCGACAGCGCCGCGAAGATTTCGAAGTCGCTGCGGCTTTCGCCGAGGGGCTCGATGATCTTCTTCATCGCGTAGATCTTGTCGTTGGAATAGGTGCCACCCACCGACATGTCATCGCGTTCCAGCGGCGAGGAGGCCGGCAGCACGATATCCGCCCAGCGGGTCGCAGCCGTCCACCACACGTCCTGGCTGACGATGGTCGTCACCTTCTGCAGCGCCTTGATCAGCCGGTTCGTGTCCTGTTGGTGGGACATGAAGTTGTTGCCGGCGTTGTAGATCATGTGGACGTCCGGGTATTTGCGGACGTTGCCGTTGTAGACCACTTCGGCACCGGGATTTTCCAGCGCCTCGGTGATGCGCGAGGCCGGAACGATGTATTCGGTGACAAAGTTCTTGCCCTGGCTCAGGCCCGAAGGCGTAGCCTTGCCCGATTGCGGCATGCCGCCGCTGCCATAGTGCCAGCTGAAGCCCACACCCTCGCCCGGCTTGCCGATCTTGCCGGTCAGCGCCGCGAAGTTGATGATGGCCCAGTGGGTCATCTCGCCGTGATGGGCGCGTTGCAGCGACCATGCGCCGGCGATCTCGGTCTTCGACTTGGCCATCAGTTCGGCCAGTTCGCGGATCTTGGCGGCGTCGATGCCGGTGATGGCCGAGGCCCATTCGGGCGTCTTGGCAGTCTTGTCGTCACCCTCGCCCTTGACATAGGCGATCCACTTATCCGCGCCGGTGGTGTATTTGTCCATGTAGGCGCGGTCTTCCAGACCTTGCTCCAGCACATGGTAGGCCATGCCGAGGAACAGCGCGACGTCGGTGTTCGGGATGATCCGCACCCAATCCGCATTCAGATAGGCGTCCGACGCGGTTTTCTGCGGGTTGATCGAGATGAACTTGCAGCCGTTGTCGCGGATCTGCTCCCACGGGCCATACATGCCGTGGTCGGCCACGGTATATTCGACGCGGTTGTTCTTGATCGGGTCGCAGCCGACCAGCACGAAGACTTCGGTGTTGTCGCGGATCACTTCCCAAGCGGTCTGGGCCGAATAGACCTCCATGTCGCCAATGACATGGGGCAACGAGATCTGGCTGGCGCCGCCGGACCAGTCACCCACGGTGTTGGTGCAGCCACCGATCATGTTGAAGAATTTGCCCTGCATCACGTTGGGACGCATGATGCCGGCATGGCTCCAGCCGCCATAGGAGGTCGACAGGATCGCCTGGTTGCCGTGCTTTTCGATGGTGTCGACGATCGCCTTGGCGGTCAGCTTCAGCGCGGTGTCCCAAGCGACGCGGACATATTCTTCCTTGCCACGCAGCTCGGGCTTCACATCGCCCGTCTTCCAGCCCTCAAGATAGGATTTGCGCACCATCGGATAGTCGATGCGCGACTTGTCATAAACGCGGTCCAGAACGCCATGCGTCAGCAGTTCGGTCGGGCGCTGGTCCAACTCGATCATCGGCGTGATCTCGATGATCTTCCCGTCGCGCACCACCGCCTCGAACGGGCCGTAGTGGCTGGCGCTGAAAATGCGGCCCGAGAAAGAGTTGGGGTCGATCGAGGCCAGCGCCGTGCTGTTCATCAGCCAGCCCGAACCCAGAACGGCCGCACCCCCCTGCAGGAAGCCGCGGCGGGTGGATTGGAATGTCATGGCAGAACTCCGTCTATGATTACCCCGCCATCTCTAGGCCGTCTGCCTCGCCGTCACCTTGACGCAAACCAAGGATGCTGGTGAAAGGATGTTAAGAGATGTAATGGATTGCCGATGACCGCTCATATCCTGATCGTCGAGGACGACCGCGTGACCCGGATGCGGCTGGCGGGCTATCTGCGCAAGCAAAGTTATCGCGTAACCGAGGTCGAGGATGCCGATGCCATGCAGCAGGTGATCGACACCGACCCGCCGGAATTGCTGGTGCTGGACATCGGGCTTGAGGGCAAGGACGGCCTGACCATCACCCGCGAGCAACGCTCCCGCTCGCATGTGGGCATCATCCTTCTGACGGCGCGCGACGATCAGGTGGACCGGATCGTCGGGCTGGAGATGGGGGCGGATGACTACGTGACCAAGCCCTTTGACCAGCGCGAGCTGGCAGCGCGGATCAAGAACCTGCTGTGGCGCATCTCTGCCATCGGCAGTGCTGCGCCGGCCACCGAGGCGGTCACTGAATTCGGACCCTGGCATTTCGACCGCATCCGGCACCGCCTGGTCTCGGCCGCGCGGATCGAAAGCCTCAGCGGCCAGGAGTTCGACCTGCTGGACGCCCTGACCCGCAATCCGGGCGTGACCTTTGGCCGGGCAAGGCTGAGCGAGATCATCGGCCGGGGCGAATTGCGGGCGGGGGATCGCAGCATCGACGTGCTGATGGCGCGGTTGCGCCGCAAGATCGAGGATGATCCGGCCAACCCCCATTGGTTGCTGACACGGGCAGGCGAAGGTTACTGTTTCGCGGCATCTTCGGGCAACTGAAGCCCCAGGCGGGTGGCGGCAAGACGCAGGCTTTTCTCGGCCACTGCCGCCGCAGCATCGACCTGCGCCAATGCACTGTCGTCGCCATCTTGCAGCCGCTGCATCGCGGCGCAGAACGGCGTCAGGTCAAAATTGCTGGCCGCTCCCTTCATCCGATGCGCCAGCTTGCGCCGCGCGTCGGGCTCGGCGGTGTGCAGGCGCTGCAGATCGGTGCGCAAATCGGCCAGAAAGGCCGCGACAATCGCGGTTGCGGCCTCCGCCCCCAATTCGTCGAGATCGGACTGAAGCGCAGCCAGAACATCACCATCAGGTTCGGCATCAGGTTCTGGCGTGGGCGCTGCGGACGGCTGGCCCTCAAGCATCATCGCCAAGGCACGCGGCGAAACCGGCTTGGTCAACAGGTGATCCACGCCATAGCGGGCGCGGCTGGCGGGATCGTCCACCACCAGATCGGCAGTCAGGATCGCGGTGCGGGCGCCCTTGCGCGGCAGGCGGGCAGCAAGCTCCTCGCCGCGCAGGTCGGGCAGATCAAGGTCGATCAGGATCGCATCAAACCGCCCCTCAGCCGCCGCAGCCAGCGCCTCGGCGCCGGTCGCGGCCTCGGTCACATCTGCGCCCAACCGCTCCAGATAGCCGCGGGCCACCAGCCGGTTCACCGGATGATCATCCACCACCAGCACCCGGCGCCCCAGCGGCGTCGCAGTCGGGGCAGCGGAGCCCGGCAGATCCTGCGGGGTTCCTGCATCCAGCGTCAGCGCCAGCGTAAAGCGGCTGCCCTGCCCCGGCGCGGTGCTGACCCGCAATTCCCCGCCCATGGCATCGGTCAATTGCCGCACGATTGCCAGTCCCAGCCCCACACCGGGCAGGCCACGGCGGCGGGCATCGACAGTGCGCCCATAGATGTCGAAGGCCTGCCGCATCTCGTCGCCACTCATACCCGGCCCTGTGTCCGAGACCGCCAACGACAATTCGTGCCGCCCATCCGGCAGCGCATGATGCGCGACGGTCAGCCGCGCCGCGCCGACATCCGTGTATTTGATCGCGTTGGAGATCAGGTTGACCATCACCTGCCGGATGCGGGCGGGATCGCCAATCAGGACCGGTGGCAGATTTTCGGCGATCTGGGTCTGCCCCTCCAGCCCCTTGCCATGGGCCAGAACCTGCAAATGCTCGGCCAGATCGCGGGCCAGCCGCGCCGGGTCAAAGGCCATCCGACGCTCGGGCGTCGCAGACTCTTCGCCACTGGAGAAGGCCAGAATATCTTCGGTCATTTCCTGAAGGTCGCGGGCAGAGGTCAGCGCGGTTTCAAGCCTGGCGCGGCGGGCGGGATCGGGCTCATCCCCCGCCAGCAGGTCCAGCATGCCGATCACCCCGTTCAGCGGGGTGCGGATCTCGTGGCTCATCCGCGCCATGAAATGGGTCTTGCCGCGGCTGAGTTCTTCCGCCTCGGCGCGGGCCGCGTTGGCCGAGTGCATCTCGGCCACCACATCGGCGGTGCGGGCCAGAACCTCGGCCTCCAGACGGCCCCTCAGGCGGGCCGCCTCTTCGGTGCGCCGCCGAAGGACGTTCAGCGCCTTTTCCAGACGGCCGATCTCGTCCTGACCGCTGATCGTCATGGGTTGGCCCATGTTGCCCCGCGCCACGCCCACCATGCGCTGGGTCACCGCGCGCAACCGCAGCACCACCATGCGACGGGCGCGCAGCCAGACCAGCCCCCCCACGGCCACCGCGATCAGCGTCAGCCCGACCAAAGCCGCAGACATCAGCAGCACCCGCTGGCCCGCCGCAGCCACGCCCGCCTGCATACCGGCGCGGGTGCGGTCGCGGCCCTGCGCGGCCTCTGCGGTCAGGGTGGCGAGGATCGCATCCAGATCGGAAGCAATGGCGGCCAAGCCCTCTGTCGCATCCAGTCGCGCGCCACGCCGGTCCAGCAGGCGATGCGGCCGGGCCGCCGCCGCAAACAGCGCAAGATCGGCTGCGGCCCGGCTGACCGCCGCACCAGATGGCATATAGACCAACCGGGCCTCGGCGATCTGCAAGGCATCCTCAAACTCGGCGCGCAAGGCTTGCAGGGCGGCATGGTCGGCGGCATCGGGCACCGCCTGAGATGCCGCCGACAGCCGCGCCACCGCCTGCTGCAACTCGCCCAGACGTTCGAAGGCAAAGAAATCCGCATCCGCCAGTCGGTCCAGCGCGGGCCGGGGATCGGCCCCTGGTGCGGCACGATAAAGCTGTGAGATGCCCGCAGTGATCCGCAAGCGCGCCAAGGCGATCTCATCTCCGACAAGTTCGGTCAGCCGCACACCTGCCTCGGCCAAAGCGGCGCGGTCCTGTCGCAGCCCGGCGTCCAGAGACAAGCCAGCGCGCACCGCTTGCGCCATGCGGGTCACCAGAGCCTGCGCCTCGGCCGCTGGCGCTTCGCTCACGCTATCCGCCCCCAGAAACTGCCGCATCGCCGCCAGGTCCTGCGCGATCCGGTTGATCGAGGATCCCAGCGCCAGCGCATGGCCATTGATCTCGGGCTCGCTGTCACCCGCCGCCAGCTGCGCGGCCAGCGTTTGCGCCAGGTCGGCCTGCACGCCCACACGCTCGGCCCTTTCGATCACGGCGATGCTGTCGCGCAGGACTTGCTGCTGGGTCACGGTCAGGAAGCGGTTGACGCCGACCGAGGCGAGGCCGACAAGGATCGTCAGGCCGGAGAGGACCATGAAGACGAATTGCAGCTGGGTGTCGAAACGTCTGGGGCGCATGAGGTTTGCATATCTGCGCGCAGCCCTTGCCGCAACGATGCTGCTGGCGTCCGGTGGCAAGACGTTGGCCGGAGAGCATCAGCTTTGCGTCCTGGTGCCGCATTTCAAGGATGAATACTGGCTGAGCGTGGCCCACGGGATCGAACGGCGCGCCGAACAGCGCGGGCTGGATGTCCGGTTTTTCGAGGCCGGCGGATATCGCGCCTTGCCGCGGCAACTGGCGCAGCTCGCCGATTGCGCCGATTTGCAGCCGGGCGCAATCCTGATCGGGGCGGTGTCCTCGGACGCGCCCGAACTGCTGGCCGCTGTTGCCGCGGCAGCCACACGTCAGCCTGTGATCGGCTTGGTGAACGCGCTGCATTCAGAGGCGCTGGCGGCGCGGATCGGGGTGGACTGGTTCGAGATGGGCCACAAGCTGGGCGCGCATCTGGCCACGCGCTATCCGGCAGACGGCCCGGGCATGAGGGCCGTGCTGCTGTCTGGCCCCGAGGAGTCAGGCTGGGTCGCGCCGCTGGAGGCAGGTCTGCGGCAGGCGCTCGACGGCTCGGGGATCACACTGGCCGGGACGTGGCGGGCCGATACAGGCACGACCGAGCAGTTGCGCCTGCTGGGGCGTGTTTTAGCCGCGCCCCCCCGCCCGGATCTGGTGATCGGTCCCGCCCCTGCCATCGAGGCGGCGCTGGGGACCTTTTTCAACGATCCCGCCCCGCCCCTGCTGGCCGCGACCTACTTCAGCCATAGCGTGGCGCGCGGGCTGGTGGGCGGAAGGGTTGCCGCCGCGCCCTTTGACGACCCGATACGACAAGGGGAAATGGCCGTTGATGCCGCTCTGGCCGCGATGGCGGGAAAGACCAACCCCGCAATGGTAGGGCCGGAGATCACGGTCATCACCGCCGGAGACGACTCAGTCACCGTCAACCTTTCGCCGGTCGATTACTTTCCGACGCTGGAATAGCGACTGGCCCGCATCGCGACCGTTCTGTGGCATCATGCCGCATGAGAAAGCCCCGGCGCCTGCAGCGGCCGGGGCCTGACAAAATAACTGCGAAAAAATCACTGCGGCGGCGATGACCTCAATGGGTCCAGGCACCGCGGCGATTGGTGGCGAAATTTTCGCCATAGCCCATCTGCCGGATATTCGGCTGACGCTTTTGCGGCTCTTGCACCTCGGCTTCGATGCCGTGGGCGCGGGCATATTCCAGCGCGGCTTCCTTGCTGTCAAAGCGCAGTTTGACCTGCGTTTCGGTATCACCCGACGAGGTCCAGCCCATCAGCGGATCAATCTCGCGCGCGGCGCCCTGCGCATATTCCAGCACCCAGACGCGGGTTTTGGCGGTGCCGGACTGCATGGCGTTGCGGGCGGGCTGATAGATGCGGGCGCGCATGGAAACCTCTTGGCTGAACCTGCCCCCTTCTGGCCGAAAATCTCCAGTGGTGCAAGGGCACTGCCGCAGGTCGCGCGACAGGGGTGGGGGGTGTCGGCCGGCCACTGGGGAGTGTGGGTGGGGTGTGTGGTGGACCGGCCGACAGTTTGCTGCTTGCCCTTGGACTATGCGCCACAGATCGTCAAAATGCAACTCAGAGGTTTATTTCTTTGGTATCATTTTTCTTAAAATTGAAATGCCCCGGTTAACCCTGACACCACTTCGGTTAACACTGCCTGAAGATCGGCCGCTCTCCCCTTGCATCGGAACAAAAACGGATCATCTTTGGCGCTGACCTAGGGATCGCCATGCCGCACAACAACATCAATGCCCCTGTTCCCCGCCCGGATGTCCTGACCCGTCCAAAGCTGGAAGGCGGGCGGCGATTCGTGATGCAGACGCCGTTCCAGCCGGCCGGCGACCAGCCCACGGCCATCGCCGAGCTGACCGGCGGCGTGCTGTCGGGCGAGCGCAATCAGGTGCTGCTGGGCGCGACCGGCACCGGCAAGACCTTCACCATGGCCAAGGTGATCGAGGAAACCCAGCGCCCGGCGATCATCCTTGCGCCCAACAAGACCCTGGCCGCCCAGCTTTACGGCGAATTCAAGGGTTTCTTTCCCGATAACGCGGTCGAGTATTTCGTCAGCTATTACGATTACTACCAGCCCGAGGCCTATGTCCCACGATCGGACACCTATATCGAGAAGGAAAGCCAGATCAACGAACAGATCGACCGGATGCGCCACTCGGCCACCCGGGCGCTGCTGGAGCGGGACGATGTGATCATCGTGGCCTCGGTCAGCTGCATCTACGGCATCGGCTCGGTCGAGACCTATTCGGCGATGACGCAGGATCTGGTGGCAGGCCAGATGTATGACATGCGCGGCGTGATCGCCGAGTTGGTGGCGCAGCAATACCGCCGATCCGATGCGGGCTTTCAGCGCGGCAATTTCCGGGTGCGCGGCGACGTGCTGGAGGTCTGGCCCGCCCACCTTGAAGACCGCGCCTGGCGGTTCAGCTTTTTCGGCCCCGAGCTGGAGGCGATCACCGAGTTCGACCCGCTGACCGGCGCCAGGACCGACACCTTCACCCAGATCCGCATCTACGCCAACAGCCACTACGTCACCCCCCGCCCGACGTTGCAACAGGCGACCAAGGGCATCCGGCTGGAGCTGAAGCAACGGCTGGAGCAACTGGTTTCCGAGGGTAAGCTGCTGGAGGCCCAGCGGCTGGAACAGCGCACCAATTTCGACCTTGAAATGCTGGAGGCCACCGGCGTCTGCAACGGCATCGAAAACTACTCGCGCTATCTGACCGGGCGCGCGCCGGGCGAGCCGCCGCCGACGCTGTTCGAGTTCATTCCCGACAATGCGATCGTCTTTGCCGATGAATCCCACGTCACCGTGCCGCAGATCGGAGGCATGTATCGCGGCGACTATCGGCGCAAGTTCACGCTGGCAGAACACGGCTTCCGCCTGCCCAGCTGCATGGACAACCGCCCGCTGAAGTTCGAGGAATGGGACGCGATGCGCCCGCAATCGGTGTTTGTCAGCGCCACGCCCTCGGCATGGGAGCTGGAGCAGGCAGGCGGCGTCTTTGCCGAGCAGGTGATCCGCCCCACCGGCCTTCTGGACCCGGTGGTCGAGATCCGCCCCGTCG
>CAYTMV010000023.1:29135-34162 GCA_964439015.1 uncultured Gemmobacter sp. | reverse complement strand
ATCGAGGGGATATAGCGCCCCTCCATCCAGGCGCCGCCGCGCGGATCGAAGACGGCCTTCAACTCCTCGACCACGAAGGACACGTCGCCGCCACGCCGGAACACCGCCGAGATCATCCGCGTCAGCGCCACCGTCCAGGCATAATGCTCCATGTTCTTGGAGTTGATGAACACCTCGAACGGGCGGCGGTGGCCGGCAATGATGATGTCGTTGATGGTGATATACAGCGCATGTTCGCTGCCCGGCCACTTGATCTTGTAGGTGTGGCCCTCCAGCGCGGTCGGACGGTCCAGGGGCTCGGACAGGTAGACCACTTCGCCGCCATCTGCTGGCGTGGTGGCCGGGGCTTCGGCTGGGGTCTTGTCGCTGCTTTCCGAAACCGTCAGCACCGAACCGGTGACGGCATTGGGCCGATAGGTGGTGCAGCCTTTGCAGCCCATCTCCCATGCCTGCAGATAGACATCGGCAAAGTCTTCAAAGCTGATGTCTTCGGGGCAGTTGATGGTCTTGGAGATGCTGCTGTCCACCCAACGCTGCGCTGCCGCCTGCATCCGCACGTGATCCGCGGGCGACAGGGTCTGGGCGTTGACGAAGTGGTCGGGCAGCGGCGCGTCGCCATGCGTTTCGCGCCACAGCCGGACGGCGGCATCAACCACCTCTTCCTCGGTGCGCGATCCGTCCTTTTGCAGCACCTTGCGGGTGTAGGCATAGGCAAAGACCGGCTCGATCCCCGACGAGACATTGCCCGCGTAAAGGCTGATCGTGCCGGTGGGCGCGATCGAGGTCAGCAGCGCGTTGCGGATACCATGGGCGCGCACGGCGGCGCGCACGTCTTCATCCATGCGCTGCATATTGCCCGAGGCCAGAAACAGCTCGGCGTCAAACAGCGGGAAGGCGCCTTTTTCGCGCGCCAGATCGACCGAGGCGAGGTAGGAGGCGCGGGCGATGGCGCGCATCCATGCGTCGGTCTGGGCCACCGCGTCATCGGCCCCATAGCGCAGCCCCAGCATCAGCAGCGCATCGGCCAGACCGGTGACGCCCAGCCCGATGCGGCGCTTGGCCTGTGCCTCGGTTGCCTGTTGCGGCAGCGGAAAGCGGCTGGCATCGACCACATTGTCCATCATCCGCACCGACAGGCGGACCAACTCGTCCAGCTTGGCCGGGTCGATCCGGGCCTTGTCGGTGAACGGCGCCTCGACCAGTGCAGCGAGGTTGACCGAGCCCAGCAGGCAGGCGCCATAGGGCGGCAGCGGCTGCTCGCCGCAGGGGTTGGTGGCGGCGATGGTCTCGCAATAGTTCAGGTTGTTCATCGCGTTGATACGGTCGATGAAGATCACGCCCGGCTCTGCGAAATCATAGGTCGCGCGCATGATCCGGTTCCACAGATCGCGGGCCTGCACGGTCTTGTAGACCTTGCCGTCGAACAGCAACTCCCACGGGCCATCGGCCTTGACCGCCGCCATGAACGGATCGGTGACCAGCACAGACAGGTTGAACATCCGCAGCCGTGCCGGATCCTGCTTGGCCTCGATGAAGCTCTCGATATCCGGGTGGTCGCAGCGCATGGTGGCCATCATCGCCCCGCGGCGCGAGCCGGCGGACATGATCGTGCGGCACATCGCATCCCAGACATCCATGAACGACAGTGGCCCCGACGCATCGGCAGCCACGCCCCGCACCTCGGCGCCGCGCGGGCGGATGGTGCTGAAGTCATAGCCGATGCCGCCGCCCTGCTGCATGGTCAGCGCGGCTTCTTTCAGGGCGTCGAAAATGCCGCCCATGCTGTCGGGCACGGTGCCCATGACAAAGCAGTTGAACAGCGTGACCGTGCGCCCGGTGCCGGCGCCTGCGGTGATGCGGCCGGCGGGCAGAAACTTGAAATCCTCCAGCGCGTGATAGAACTTTTCTTCCCAATGCGCGGGATCAGCCTCCACCTCGGCCAACGACCGCGCGATGCGGCGCCACGTGTCTTCGACCGTGCCGTCAATCGGCGTGCCATCCGCCTCCTTCAACCGGTATTTCATGTCCCAGATGGACTCGGCGATGGGGGCGGCAAAACGCGACATCGGCTTCCTCGATTTTGTAGGTGGTATGGGCCAGCTATCCAAGATACGCCCCGCCGGCAAGAGGGTCAACGCGCTTGCCACCGCCGTCAGTCACGCTAGATTGCGCCCGAACGGAGGCTGCCATGCCGGAGATCACCCATATCCTGAAACTTTGCGTCGGGGCCGAGTCGGTCGAGGATCTGGCCGCGTGGCAGGCGCAGAATGCCCATCTCTGGCCCAAGGGGCGCGCCATTCATGTCACCCGCATGTGGCCCAAGCGCGAGGCCGAGGTGCTGGGCGGCGGCTCGCTTTACTGGGTCATCAAGGGGCAGATCCTGGCCCGTCAGAGGGTGCTTGACCTCGAACCCGTCCAAGGCAGCGATGGAGTTACCCGTTGCGCGTTGCATCTGGACCCCGAGATCATCCGCACCAGCCCCGCGCTGCGCCGCCCGTTTCAGGGCTGGCGCTATCTGGCCCCGGCTGACGCCCCGCCCGATCTGGGCTCGGCCCGCGCCGCCGACGACACCCTGCCGCCAGAGCTGGCGCGCGCCCTGGCCGAGATCGGCCTGAGCTGAGCCTTACCAGTGCGGCGGGCGCTGGTTGGCCACGGGCGCCTCCAGACCCATCGCCTCGCGCTCCGCCTCGCGTTCCATCAAGAGATGCGTGTGGCGGGTCAGGCGGTCGATCTCGCGGCCCTGCTGGGCCACCACGTCCGACATGTCCTCCACTGCGCGGATCAGATGGGCGATCCGTTCTTCCAGCATCTCGATCCGGTCCATGTCAGCCTCCAGCCTTGCCTTGCCCGCCTGCGCCCCATCCGCTACACGATCCGCGCAAGCATCTCAAAGGGCAATGCCATGTCTGAAGGCAAGATCCGCCGCCCCCGGGCCGAAACCCCCAAGGGCTTCCGCGATTATTTCGGCGCGGAGGTGACCGAGCGCAAGGCGATGCTGGATGCCATCGCCGGGGTCTATCATCGCTATGGCTTTGATCCGCTGGAAACTTCGGCGGTCGAGACGGTCGAGGCGCTGGGAAAGTTCTTGCCCGATGTGGATCGCCCGAATGAAGGTGTGTTCGCCTGGCAGGAAGAGGATCAGGATTGGCTGGCGCTGCGCTATGACCTGACCGCGCCGCTGGCCCGCGTGGCCGCGCAATATCGCAACGATCTGCCCTCGCCCTACCGTCGCTATGCGATGGGGCCGGTCTGGCGCAATGAAAAGCCGGGGCCGGGGCGGTTTCGGCAGTTCTATCAGTGCGACGCCGACACGGTGGGCGCGCCCTCGGTCGCGGCCGATGCCGAGATCTGCGCCATGCTGACGGATGCGCTGGAGGTGGTGGGCATTCCGCGTGGCGACTATGTGGTCAAGGTCAACAACCGCAAGGTGCTGAACGGGGTGATGGAGGCCGCGGGCGTGCTGGACCCGTCCGACCCCGCCAGGTTCCATGAAGAGCGCGGCATCGTGTTGCGCGCCATCGACAAGATCGACCGTCTGGGGGATGCGGGCGTGCGTGCCCTGCTGGGCGCGGGCCGCAAGGATGAATCGGGCGATTTCACCAAGGGCGCGGGTCTGTCGGACGCGCAGGCCGAGGTGGTGATGGGCTTCACCGCTGCCCGCCGTGATACCGGCGCTGCCACCGTGGCGCGGCTGCGCGAGTTGATTGGCGGCTCGGCCCTTGGGGCCGAAGGCGTGGCCGAGTTGGAGATGATCGCCGATCTTCTCGACGCGCAGGGCTATGGGCCGGATCGGATCATCCTCGACCCCGGCGTGGTTCGCGGCCTTGGCTATTACACCGGCCCGGTGTTCGAGGCCGAGCTGACCTTTGAAATCCTGGATGAAAAGGGCCGCAAACGGCAGTTCGGCTCGGTCGCAGGCGGCGGGCGCTATGACGATCTGGTCAAGCGGTTCACCGGGCAGGCGGTGCCGGCGACCGGCGTGTCGATCGGCGTGGACCGGCTGCTGGCCGCGCTGCGCGCCAAGGGGCGGATCGGCGGCGCGGTTCAGGGGCCTGTGGTTGTCACCGTGATGGATCGCGACCGGATGGCCGATTACATGGCGATGGTGGGCGAGTTGCGCGCGGCAGGCATCCGCGCCGAGGTATACCTGGGCAACCCCAAGAACTTTGGCAACCAGCTCAAATATGCCGACAAGCGCGAAAGCCCGGTCGCCGTCATCCAGGGCGGGAACGAGGCGGAAAAGGGCGTGGTTATCCTCAAGGATCTGATCCTTGGCGCGCAGATCGCCCAGAACGCCACGCTGGAAGAATGGAAGGACCGCCCCGCCCAGGTCGAGGTGCCGCGTGCCGATCTGGTGGCGGCGGTCCGGCGGATGCTGGCGCAATGACCCTGACGCCCGAAATCCGCGCCGAGGCCGAGGCGATCTTTGCCGCCTTCCGCGCCGCCGGTGCCGCCCCGGTCGAGGCCGACATCCTGCAACCGGCCGAAACCTTTCTGGATCTTTACGGTGAGGACGTTCGCGCCCGCGCCTATGTCACCGCCGACCCGCTGCGCGGCGAGCTGATGCTGCGCCCCGATTTCACCCTGCCGGTGGTGCAGGCGCATATGCAGGGCGGGGCCGAGCCCGCGCGCTATTGCTATATGGGCAAGGTGTTTCGCAAGCAGGACCATCTGGGGCAGGCGCGGACGTCGGAATATCTGCAGGTGGGCTATGAGGCGTTCGACCGCGATGCCCCTGCTGCGGATGCCGAGGTGTTTGCGCTGTTTTCCAGCCTGCTGGCCCCGCTTGGTCTGCGGGCGGCAACCGGCGATATCGGCATCCTGATGGCCGCCGTGCGCGGTCTATCGACCAGTGATCGGCGCAAGGCGGCGCTCTTGCGCCATGTCTGGCGGCCACAGCGGTTCCGCACGCTGCTCGACCGGTTTGCTGGCCGTGCGCCCTTGCCCGAGGCGCGGGCGCGGCTTCTGGAGCGTCTGGCCTCGGGCGAGGCGGGCGCGCTGATGGCCGAGGCCGGGCCGCTGATCGG
>CAYTMV010000023.1:0-29035 GCA_964439015.1 uncultured Gemmobacter sp. | reverse complement strand
GTCTGGCCTCGGGCGAGGCGGGCGCGCTGATGGCCGAGGCCGGGCCGCTGATCGGCCTGCGCTCGGCCGATGAGATCGCGACCCGCGCGGCAGCCCTGCTGGAGGATGCCGAAACCCCGCCGCTGGCCGCACCCGAGGCTGCGCTGCTCTATGACCTGCTGTCGCTGCAGGCGCCATCGGATGCGGCGCTGGCGCATCTGCGCGGCATCGCGCCGATGCTGCCCGCGATCAACCCCGCCGTGGACCGCTTTGACAATCGGCTGGCGGCGTTGCGCGCGCGCGGCATCGACACCGCCAACCTGCCGTTTGTCGCCAGCCTCGGCCGGACGACGATGGAATATTACGACGGCTTCGTCTTCAGCTTCGAGGCCGGCGATCCCGTCCTGCCGCCGGTCGCCTCGGGCGGGCGGTATGATGCGCTGACGGCGGTGCTGGGGCAGGGGCGGTCGATCCCGGCCGTGGGCGGCGTGATCCGCCCGGCGCTGGTGTCCAGCCTGAAAGGGGCCGCGTGATGCTGAAGATCGGGGTGCCGTCCAAGGGGCGGCTGATGGAAAAGACCTTCGACTGGTTCGGCGCGCGCGGCGTGACCATGCGCCAGACCGGGAACGAGCGCGAATATTCCGGCGCGATCGAGGGCGTGGGCAATTGCGCGCTGGTGCTGCTGTCAGCTGGCGAGATCCCGCGCGAACTGGCGGCGGGCCGCATCCATCTGGGGGTTACCGGCTCGGATCTGGTGCGCGACAAGCTGGCCGACTGGTCGATGCAGGTCGAAGAACTGGCCGACCTGGGTTTTGGCCATGCCGATCTGATTATCGCCGTGCCGGCCGCCTGGATCGACGTGGAAACGCTGGATGATCTGGACGCCGCCGCCGCCGCCTTTCGCCGCGCGCATGGCTTTCGGCTGCGGATCGCCACCAAGTATCATCGTCTGGTGCGCGAGTTTCTGACCGCGCACGGCGTGGCCGACTGGCAGCTGGTCGACAGTCAGGGCGCAACCGAAGGCACGGTGCGCAACCTGACCGCAGAGGCGATCGCCGACATCACCTCGACCGGCGAGACGCTGCGCGCCAACCACCTGAAGATCCTGTCGGACGGGCTGATCCACCAAAGCCAGGCGCGGCTGTTCCGCGCCCACACGGCGGAATGGGACGCGGCCACGTTGGCCACCTTGGCCGAATTGCGGGCAAAGCTGGGGGTGTAAGGGGCCCGGCCCCTACACCTCCTCCACCGCCGCCACGCCTTGCAGCGATTTCAGCGCGCCCTTGACCTGCGGGTTGATGGCATAACGTTGCGGCAGGACCAGATCGACCTCGCGCCCTGCGCCATCGGTCACGGTCAGCGTGACCTTTGCCGCCTGCCGCGCCGGCGCCAGCCGCGCCAGCAGCGCCGCGATCGACCCCGCAGCCTCGGCCCGCGACAGATGCACGCGCAGATCGGCGATGCCGCCCTCGGCCGCCACGCGGTCGATCGGCTGGGCGGCGCGCGCCAGCAGCTTCAGCGTCTCGCCCTCCAGCGTGGCCTCGACGGTCAGCACCACGTTGTTGCCCGGCTCCAGATGGTCGCGCGCGGCTTCCAGCGTGTCAGAGAACACCGTCACCTCGTAAAGCCCGGTCGGGTCGGAGAGTTGCACGAAGGCAAAGCGGTTGCCCTTGGCCGACTTGCGCTCTTGCCGGCTGGAAACGGAGCCCGCGATCTGCGCCGTGGTCGGGCCGCGCTCGGCCTTCTGGGTCAGCTGCGCCAGTGTCAGCACATCGCGGCGCTTCAGCGCCGGCATGTAGTCGTCCAGCGGATGCCCGGTCAGATAGAAGCCCACGGCGGCATGTTCATGCCCCAGCCGCTCGACCGGCAGCCAGTCGTCGCGGCCGCGCAGCCGCGGCTCGGGGATATCCGAGCCCTGCTCGCCAAACAGCGAGACCTGATTGGAGGCCCGCGCCTCATGCACCGCCGCCGAGAAGGCGACCAGCGCATCCAGCGCCTCGAACACGCGGGCGCGGTTCATGTCCAGCGCGTCGAAGGCGCCGGCCTTGGCCAGCATCTCCAGCGGGCGCTTGCCGACCCGCTTCAGGTCCACCCGCCGGGCGAAATCGTAAAGGTCGCGGAAGGGTTTGTCCCCCCGCGCCTCCACGATCAGCTTCATCGCCTCGACGCCCACGTTCTTAAGCGCGCCGAGGGCATAGACCACCGCCCCCTCCTTCACGGTGAAGGTGGCGGCAGAGCGGTTGACGCAAGGGGCAACCGTGCGGATGCCCATCTTGTCGACTTCGCGCTTGTAGATCGCCAGCTTGTCGGTCAGGTGGATATCGCAGTTCATCACCGCGGCCATGAACTCGACCGGGTGATTGGCCTTCAGCCAGCCGGTCTGATAGCTGACCACCGCATAGGCCGCCGCATGCGACTTGTTGAAGCCGTAGTTGGCAAACTTTTCCAGCAGGTCAAAGACTTCGCCGGCCTTCTTCTCGTCAATCCCGTGGGTGGCCTTGGCGCCGGTGATGAATTTGGGCCGCTCCTTCGCCATCTCCTCGGGGATCTTTTTACCCATGGCGCGGCGCAGAAGGTCCGCGCCCCCGAGGCTATAGCCGGCCATAACCTGCGCGATCTGCATCACCTGTTCCTGATAGACGATGATGCCCTGCGTTTCCTTCAGGATCGGGTCGATGGTGGGATGCAGCGATTCCAGATCGCGCAGCCCGTGCTTCACCTCGCAATAGGTGGGGATGTTTTCCATCGGGCCGGGCCGATAGAGGGCCACCAGCGCCACGATATCCTCGATGCAGGTGGGTTTCATGCGCCGCAGCGCATCCATCATGCCCGAGCTTTCCACCTGGAACACCGCGACCGTCCGGGCCTGGGCGTAAAGCTCGTAGGTGGCGGCATCATCCAGCGGGATATGGCCGATGTCATTCTCGGCCCCCGGTTTCGGCTCATATAGGCGCCGACCGTCCGCCGCCTCGTGCAGCTGCCGGCCCGAGGCACGGATCAGGTCGATCGCGTTCTGGATCACGGTCAGGGTCTTGAGGCCGAGGAAGTCGAACTTCACCAGCCCCGCGGCCTCGACCCATTTCATGTTGAACTGCGTGGCCGGCATGTCCGACCGCGGGTCCTGATACAGCGGCACCAGCTCGTCCAGCGGCCGGTCGCCGATCACCACGCCCGCCGCGTGGGTCGAGGCGTTGCGCAGCAGCCCCTCGATCTGCTGGCCGTAATCCAGCAGGCGCTGCACGACCTCCTCGGCCTTGGCGGCCTCGCGCAGGCGCGGCTCGTCGGCCAGCGCCTTGGTGATCGAGACGGGCTTCACCCCCTCGACCGGGATCATCTTCGACAGCCGGTCCACCTGCCCGAAGGGCATCTGCAGCACCCGGCCCACATCTCGCACGGCGGCCTTGGACAGCAGCGCGCCGAAGGTGATGATCTGCCCCACCTTCTCGCGGCCATAATGGCCCTGCACATAGCGGATCACCTCCTCGCGGCGGTCCATGCAGAAGTCGATGTCGAAGTCGGGCATGCTGACCCGCTCGGGGTTCAGAAACCGCTCGAACAGCAACGCATAGCGCAGCGGGTCAAGGTCGGTGATGGTCAGCGCATAGGCCACGAGGCTGCCCGCACCCGAGCCCCGCCCCGGACCCACCGGAATGCCGTGGGTCTTGGCCCATTTGATGAAGTCGGCCACGATCAGAAAGTAGCCGGGAAACTTCATCCGCTCGATGATGTCCAATTCGAACTGCAGCCGCGCCTCATACTCCTCGACCGGGGCTGCATGCGGGATCACGGCGAGGCGGGCGCGCAGGCCCTCCCAGGCCTGACGGCGCAGCTCTTCCACCTCGTCATCGGCAAAGCGCGGCAGGATCGGCGCGCGCTTGTAGGCCTTGAAGGCGCAGCGCCGGGCAATCTCCACCGTGTTTTCCAGCGCCTCCGGCAGATCGGCAAACAACGCGCACATCTCGGCTTCGGACTTGAAGTAATGCTGCGGCGTCAGGCGCCGGCGCGGCTGCGGCTGGTCAACATAGGCACCCTCGGCGATGCAGATCAGCGCATCATGCGCCTCATACATGTCAGGCTTGGGGAAATAGACGTCATTGGTGGCAACGATCGGCAAGCCGCGTTCGTAGGCGATGTCCAGAAAGCCGCGCTCGGTCGCGGCCTCGGCAGCCATCAGCCGCCCGCCCTCGCCGGGATGGCGCTGCAACTCGATGTAAAGCCGGTCGGGAAAGGCCGTGGCCAGCCGCATCACCAGCGTTTCCGCGCGCGACCGGTTGCCGGTCTGCAGGATCTTGCCCACCGGTCCCTCGGCACCGCCTGTAAGGCAGATCAACCCCGCAGAATGCGCCTCCAGATCCTCCAGCGTCACCTGCGGCGGGGCCGAGCCGTCCTTGCCCACATAGAGGCAAGAGCTCAGCTTCATCAGGTTCATATACCCCGCCTCGTCCTGCGCCAGCAGCACCACCGGCGCGGGCATCCGCGGCTTGTCGCCGGGTTTGGGCGGATCATAGGCCAGCGAGACCTGACAGCCGACGATCGGCTGGATCCCCGCGCCCGAGGCGAGGGTCGAAAACTCCAGCGCCGCAAACATGGCGTTGGTATCGGTAATGGCGACCGCCGGCATGGCCTGCGCCGTGCACAGGCCGATCAGCTTTTTCACCGGCACCGCGCCTTCCAGCAACGAATATTCGGTATGGACACGCAGATGGATGAATCGGACAGGATCGCTCATGCGCCCACCCTAGCAACCGCCGCGCTCGCCGAAAAGGCCGCCCGCCCGGCCTTCGCCTGCAACTCGGTGCTGGACATGTGGCCACATCCCGGCTTTCCTGATCCAAAGCGCCGCCCCCTTACGCCGCATCAGGAGGGATCACCGGCCCGTTAAGGTATCGCGGCAGGATGCCCCATGACCGGAATAGCGTTTCTCCTGAACGGAACGCCGGTGCGGATCACGGATCAGCCGCCCACCCGCACATTGCTTGACTGGCTGCGCGAGGCCCGCGGCCTCACCGCCACCAAAGAGGGCTGCAACGAAGGCGATTGCGGGGCCTGCACGGTGATGGTCAGCGACGCCATCGGCCCGCGCGCGATGAACGCCTGCATCCTGTTCCTGCCGCAACTGCACGGCAAGTCCGTCCGCACGGTCGAAGGCATCGGCACCCCCGCCGCCCCCCACCCGGTGCAGGCAGCGATGGTCGAACACCACGCCAGCCAATGCGGCTTCTGCACGCCCGGCATCGTGGCCAGCCTTGCTGCCGCACATGCGGCGGGCCGCACAGACCATGAGATCGCGCTGGCGGGCAACCTGTGTCGCTGCACCGGCTATGCCCCGATCCTGCGCGCCGCACAGGCCAGCGCAGCCGCCGCCCCGCCGGCATGGCTTGAAACCGACGCCGCCATCATTCAGGCCCAAATATCCGCGGAGGGGTCCGGGGAGGCAGCCGGCCTCCCCGGCGCCCACCGCCCCATGACCACCGGTCAGCTTGCAGACCTCTATCTCGCGCATCCCGAAGCCACACTGATCGCCGGCGCCACCGATGTCGGGCTTTGGGTCACCAAGGGCCTGCGCGAGCTGCCCACGCCGATCTTTCTCAACGCCATCCCCGAATTGCAGCGGATCGAGCGGCTGGGCGACAGGCTGCGTATTGGCGCAGGCGTGACCGTCGCAGCCTTCCGCGCGGCCACGCGCGCCAGCCATCCAGGCCTGTCGCGGATGCTGGACCGTTTCGCGTCCGATCAGGTGCGGCAGGCGGCGACGGTGGGCGGCAATATCGCCAATGGCTCGCCCATTGGCGATCTTCCACCCCCGCTGATCGCGCTGGAGGCCCGGCTTCATCTGCGCCGCGGCGATCTGCGTCGCGAGATCGCGCTTGAGGATTTCTTCCTCGAATACCGCAAGCAGGACCGTCACCCATCCGAGTTTGTGGAGGCGGTGACGATCCCCGCCACCGCGCCGTCGCTCAAGGTGTGGAAGGTCTCGCGCCGGGCCGAGCAGGATATTTCCTCGGTCCTCGGGGCTTTCGATCTGCGGTTTTCCGGGGATGTGGTCAGCCATGCCCGGATCGCCTTTGGCGGGATGGCGGGCATCCCGAAACGCGCCCGCGTGACCGAGGCGGCGCTTTTGGGCCAGCCTTGGGATCAGGCGCGCGACAAGGCCCTTGCCGCGCTGGCACAAGACTTCCAGCCGCTTTCCGACCTGCGCGCCTCGGCCGCCTATCGGCTGGGTGCTGCGCAGGCACTGCTGGAGCGGTATTTCCTGGAACGCATTGGTGTCCGCACCGATCTGGCAGAGGTGGGCCAATGGTGACCGGCGCCCCCCTTCCGCATGACTCCGCCCTTGGTCATGTGACCGGCACGGCGGCCTATGTGGATGATATCCCGCTGCCGGCAGGTGCGCTGCATCTGGCCTTCGGCCTGTCTGCCATCGCGCATGGCACGGTCACGGCCCTCGACCTAGGGCCGGTGCGCGCGGCACCCGGCGTGGTGGCGGTGATCGGCCCGGACGACCTGCCCGAGATGCCCGATTGCAGCCCCTCGATCGGGGATGAGCCGCTGCTTTGCACCGGCGAGGTACAGTATCACGGTCAGCCGTTGTTCCTGGTGGTGGCCGACAGTCATCTGGCCGCCCGCCGCGCCGCCCGTCTGGCCCGTGTCAGCCATGACGAGAAACCGCCGATCCTGACGGTGGAGCAGGCGCTGGCAGCCGATGCCCGCTTTGGCCCGCCGGTGATCTGGGCCAGGGGCGATGCCGCCGCAGCCATTGCCGCGGCCCCGCGGCAGGTTGCGGGTGAGATGGCGGTCGGCGGACAGGAACACTTTTATCTCGAGGGCCAGATCGCCGCCGCGATCCCGCAGGATGGCAACGAGATGCTGGTGCTGTCCTCAAGCCAGCACCCGACCGAGATCCAGCACAAGGTCGCCCATGCCCTGCACCTGCCAATGGCGATGGTGCGGGTCGAGGTGCGGCGCATGGGGGGTGGCTTTGGTGGCAAGGAAAGTCAGGGCAATGCGCTGGCGGTGGCTTGCGCCCTGGCTGCCCGGACCACGGGCCGGCCCTGCAAGATGCGTTACGACCGCGATGACGACATGGTCATCACCGGCAAGCGCCACGATCTGAAGATCCGCTATCGCGCGGGCTTTGACGATCAAGGCCGCCTCAAGGGGGTGGAGTTTACCCATCTGGTCCGCTGCGGCTGGTCGCTGGACCTGTCGCATGCGGTGGCGGATCGGGCGATGCTGCATGCCGATAACGCCTATTTCCTGCCCGCCGTTCGCATCGAAAGCCACCGGCTGCGCACCCATACCGCCAGCGCCACCGCTTTTCGCGGGTTTGGCGGGCCGCAAGGTGTGCTGGGGATCGAGCGGGTGATGGATCACATTGCCCATGACCTCGGCCGCGATCCGCTGGAGGTGCGGCGCGCCAATTTCTACGCCACTGCTCCGGCGCAGCCGCAGACCACCCATTACGGCATGTCGGTCGAGGATTTCGATCTGGACCGGCTAGTGGGCCGACTGGTCGAGACATCGGACTATGCCGCGCGCCGCCGCAAGGTGGCGGAATGGAATGCCGCGAACCCGGTGATAAAGCGCGGCCTGTCGCTGACGCCGGTAAAGTTTGGCATTTCCTTCACGCTGACGCATCTCAATCAGGCAGGGGCGTTGGTGCATGTCTATCAGGACGGCTCGATCCGGCTGAACCATGGCGGCACCGAGATGGGGCAGGGGCTGTTTCAAAAGGTGGCGCAGGTGGCCGCGCAGGTCTTTGGCGTCGGGATGGAGGCGGTGCGGATCACCGCGACCGATACGTCCAAGGTGCCCAACACCTCGGCTACCGCCGCCAGTTCGGGCAGCGACCTGAATGGCATGGCCGCGCGCGCGGCTTGCCTGCAGATCCGGGATCGCATGGCCGCCTGCATCGCCGCCCGTCATCAGGCGGCCCCCGAGGATGTGGTCTTTACCGAAGGGCGCGTCCGAGTTGCAGGTGCGGATTACAGTTTTGCCGAGGCGGCAGGGCTGGCTTATCAGGCCCGGGTCAACCTGTCGGCCAACGGCTTTTATGCGACACCCAAACTGGACTGGGACCGGCTGCGCGGGCAGGGGCGGCCCTTTCTGTATTTCGCCCTTGGGGCGGCGGTGACCGAGGTGGCGCTGGATACACTGACCGGCGAGTCGCGCATCCTGCGTGCCGATATCCTGCATGACACCGGCGCCAGCCTGAACCCGGCGCTGGATATCGGGCAGGTCGAGGGCGCCTATGTGCAGGGCGCGGGCTGGCTGACGCTGGAAGAGCTGGTCTGGGACGCCAAGGGGCGGTTGTCGACCCATGCGCCCTCGACCTACAAGATCCCGGCGGTGGGCGACCGGCCAGAGGTGTTCAACGTCGCGCTCTGGGGCAGGCCCAACCCTGAAGACACGGTCGGCCGTTCCAAGGCGGTGGGCGAGCCGCCGTTGATGCTGGGCATCTCGGCGTTTCTGGCGCTGTCGGATGCGGTGGCGGCCTGCGGGGCGGTCTATCCGGCGCTTGACGCGCCCGCGACGGCCGAGCGGCTGTTCCATGCGGTGCGGAGGCAGCGCGATGGCCGGGATTGACCGCGCGGTCTTGGCCGGGCTGATTGCCATGGAGGGTTCCGTGGTGCGGGTGGTGGTGGTGGCCACCCAAGGCTCCACCCCGCGCGAGGTGGGGGCGGCGATGTGCGTCACCGGCACGGGCCTGCACGGCACCATCGGCGGTGGCGCGCTGGAACATGGCGCGGTGCAGGCGGCGCGCAACATGTTGGCCGGTGGCGCACCCACGCGGCTGGACCGGCTGGCCCTGGGGCCGGCGCTGAACCAGTGCTGCGGCGGGGCGGTGACGCTGTTGTCCGAGCGTTTCACCGCGGCCGACACCCTGCCCGATGAGGTCTTTGCCCGCCCGCTGCCGGGGCTGGGCTGCGAAATGCCGCTGGCGGTCAGCCGGATCCTGACGGCCGCGCGGGGGCAGGGCCTCACGCCCCTCCCGCAACTGGTGCAGGGCTGGTTTGTCGAGCCCGTCTCGCCGCCTGCGCGTCACCTGTGGCTGTGGGGGGCGGGGCATGTCGGGCGGGCAGTCGCTGCGGTGATGGCCCCCTTGCCGGGGGTGCAACTGACCTGGATCGACGCCGCACCCGACCGCTTTCCGCCCGATCCGCCGCCGGGCGTGACGATCCTGCCTGCGGCAGACCCCGCGCTGTTGGCCGGTCACGCCCCGCGGGATGCCGATCATCTGGTGATGACCTTTTCGCATCCGCTGGATCTGGAAATCTGTCACCGGCTGCTGGGCCACGGCTTCGGCAGTCTGGGGCTGATCGGCTCGGCCTCAAAAGCGGCGCGGTTTCGGTCGCGGCTGCGCGATCTGGGGCATCCGGTTGAAAATGTTGCGCGGATCCGCTGCCCTATCGGCGATCCGGGGCTTGGCAAACACCCCCAAGCCATTGCACTTGGGGTGGCAGTCGCCTTCCTGACACAAGGGCGGCAGTCCGGGCGTGAGAGGATGGGGGCATGACCGACAAGCTGCTGGAGGTGGAGGGCATCACCAAGGCCTATCCCGGCGTGGTCGCCAATGACGGCGTGGGTTTTGCCGTGGCGCCCGGCGAGGTGCATGCGCTGCTGGGCGAGAACGGCGCCGGCAAATCGACGCTGGTCAAGATGATCTACGGCCTGGTCAAACCCGATTCGGGGCAGATGCGCTGGAAGGGTCAGCCCTATGCCCCCGCCGAGCCGCGCGCGGCGCGGGCCACGGGTGTGGGCATGGTGTTTCAGCATTTCTCGCTGTTCGAGGCGCTGACGGTTGCCGAAAATGTGACGCTGGGCATGGAAAAACCGCCCGCCATGCGCGAGCTGGCGGCGCGGATCCGGGTCGTGTCCGAGCAATATGGCCTGCCCTTGGACCCCGCGCGGATCGTGGGCGATCTGTCGGCGGGCGAGCGGCAGCGGGTCGAGATCGTGCGCTGCCTGCTGCAATCGCCGCAGCTTCTGATCATGGACGAGCCGACCTCGGTCCTGACCCCGCAAGAGGTGGAAATCCTGTTCCAGACCCTGCGGAAACTGTCGGCCGAGGGGACCGCGATCCTTTACATCTCGCACAAGCTGGAGGAAATCCGCGCGCTTTGCGACAGCGCCACGATCCTGCGGCGGGGCAAGGTGGTGGCCACCTGCACCCCGCGCGAGGTTTCGGCGGCGCAGATGGCCGAGATGATGGTGGGGGCGACCCTGACCCCGCCCGCGCGCCATGCACGGCAGACTGGCAAGGTGGCGCTGGGGGTCAGCGATCTGTCGATCCCCTCGCCCAATGCCTTTGGCACCAGCCTGAAGGGCGTCAGCTTCACCGTGGCCGAGGGCGAGGTGCTTGGCATTGCCGGGGTTGCCGGCAATGGTCAGGACGAGCTGTTTCTGGCGCTTTCGGGCGAGGTGCTGACCGACGCTGACCGCGTGCGCCTCAAGGGCCATCCGGTAGGTGATCTGGGCCCCGAGGCGCGGCGTGCGGCCGGTCTGGTGGCCGCCCCCGAGGAACGCCTGGGCCATGCCGCGGCCCCGGACATGTCACTGGTGGAAAACGCGCTGCTTTCGGGCGCGGTCCGCAAGCGGCTGACCCGGCACGGCTTTATCGACTGGGCGCGCACCCGCGCCTTTGCCGCGGGCATTGTCGAGGTCTTCGACGTGCGCACCCCCGGCACGCATGTCGCGGCCCGCGCGCTGTCGGGCGGCAATCTGCAAAAGTTCGTGGTCGGCCGCGAGATCTCGCAAGAGGCTGAGGTGATCGTCATCAACCAGCCCACCTGGGGCGTGGATGCGGCGGCGGCGGCCGCGATCCGGCAAGCCATCCTTGACCGTGCCGATGCGGGGGCTGCGGTGGTCGTCATCAGCCAGGACCTTGATGAGTTGCTGGAAATCGCCGACAGCTTTGCCGCGCTGACGGCTGGCCACATGACGCGGCCGCGTCCGGTGGCGGGGCTGACGCTGGATCAGATCGGGCTGATGATGGGCGGTGTGCATGGGATGGAGGCGCAGCATGCGGACTGAGCGCGGCAGGACCGGAGGCGCGTCATGATCGTGCTGGAAAAACGCCCCTCGCCCTCGGCCTACTGGGCGCGGATGTCGCCGGTGCTGGCGGTGGTGCTGACGATGATCGCGGGCGGGCTCATGTTCGCCGCCTTGGGCAAGGATCCGGTCGTGGCGATCCGCACGATCTTTTGGGACCCGCTGTTTGGCGAGTTTGCCTTTTACCTGCGCGGGCAACTGCTGGTGAAGGCCGGGCCGCTCATCCTGATCGCCATCGGCCTGTCGCTGGGCTTTCGTGCCGGGATCTGGAACATCGGCGCCGAGGGTCAATACATCATGGGCGCGATCTGCGGCGCGGCGGTGGGCCTGGCCTTTTACCCGACCGAAAGCCGGCTGATCTTTCCGGCGATGCTGGTGGCCGGGATCTTTGGCGGCTGGGTCTGGGCGATGATCCCGGCGATCCTGAAAACCCGGTTCAACACCAACGAGATCCTTGTTTCGCTGATGCTGGTCTATGTGGCGCAGACGGTGCTGGCGATGGCCTCGACCGGGTTTCTGCGCAACCCGGATGGCATGGGCTTTCCCGGCAGCCGCAGTTTCTCCGCCTATCCTGCCGCGCAGAACCCCGAGCTGATCGCGGGCTCGGGCCTGCATTGGGGCGGGGTTGCGGCGCTGCTGACGGTCTTGGCCGCGCATGTGCTGCTCAGCCGCCATATCCTCGGCTTTCGCATCCGGTTGGCGGGGCAGGCCCCGCGCGCCGCGCGCTATGCGGGGGTGAACCCGGACCGGCTGGTGATGCTGTGCCTGGGGCTGGCCGGTGGGCTGGCCGGGGCGGCGGGCCTGTTCGAGGTAACGGGGCCCGCGGGCCAGATCTCGATCGACTTCAATGTGGGCTATGGGTTCACGGCGATCATCGTGGCGTTTCTGGGCCGGCTGAACCCGCTGGGCATCCTGCTGGCGGGGCTGCTGATGGCGCTGACCTATATCGGCGGCGAGATGGCGGCGACCAATCTCAACCTGCCTTCGGCGGCCATTCAGGCCTTTCAGGGTATGCTGTTGTTCTTCCTGTTGGCCTCTGACGTGCTGACCAATTACCGAATCCGTCTGACCGGGAAGGAGGCCGCGTGATGGGGGGCATTGATCCTGTCCTGTTGATTGCCGCGCTGATCGTGGCCTCGGTGCCGATCCTGTTCGCCGCGCTGGGCGAGTTGGTGGTCGAGCGCGCGGGCGTGTTGAACCTCGGGGTCGAGGGGATGATGATCGTGGGCGCCGTCACAGGTTTCATCACCGCGGTCGAGACCGGCAGCCCGTTGCTGGGATATGCCGGCGGCGCGCTGGGCGGGGCCATGCTGGCGTCGGTGTTTGGCGCACTGACGCTGGGGCTTTTGACCAATCAGGTGGCCACCGGCCTTGCCCTGACGCTGTTCGGCCTGGGGTTTGCCAGCCTCATGGGGCAGGGCTATGTCGGCATCAAGCCGCCGCTGACCGCCGATGTGCCCTTTGGCCCGCTGGCCGATATCCCGGCGCTGGGGCCGATCGTCTTTGGCCATGATCCGCTGGTCTATCTGTCGCTGGGCATGGTGTTTGCAGTGCAGTGGTTCTTGCGTGCCTCGCGCGCGGGTCTGGTCCTGCGCGCGGTGGGCGAAAGCCATGAGGCGGCGCATGCGCTGGGCTACAAGGTGGTGCGGATCCGGTTTCTGGCGGTGCTGTTTGGCGGCGCGATGGCGGGGCTGGGCGGGGCCTATGTCAGCCTTGTGCGTGTGCCGCAATGGGTGGACGGGATCACCGCCGGCGCGGGCTGGATCGCGCTGGCGATCGTGGTTTTCGCCAGCTGGCGACCCAATCGCGTGTTGCTGGGGGCCTGGCTGTTTGGCGGCATCAGCGTCTTGCAGTTGAATTTGCAGGTCGCAGGCAGTGTTATCCCGGTCGAATACTTGTCGATGGCGCCGTATCTGGTAACCATCCTCGTGCTTGTCATCATGTCCTCGGGGCGGGGCAAGGCGGCGCTGGCCGCCCCCGCCGCCCTTGGCCAGACCTTCCACGCCACGCGATAAGATGCGCGGCCAACCGATCAACCGGGGCGCCCATGCCCCCCGCTCAGGGAGTTGAACATGAACCGCAGAACGCTGCTGGCCACCGCCGCGCTGGGCCTTGGCCTTGCCTTTGGCACCACCGCCTCTGCCGAGGCGCTGGACAAGGCGAAAGCCTGTTTCGTCTATGTCGGCCCGATCGGCGACCTCGGCTGGTCCTACCAGCACCATCAGGGTGCGCTGGCCGTGAAAGAGGCCTATGGCGACAAGGTCGAGATCCAGTGGCAGGAAAGCGTGCCGGAAGGCGCCGATGCCGAGCGCGTGCTGACGCAGATGGCGCTGGGCGGCTGCAACATCATCTTTACCACCTCGTTCGGCTATATGGACGCCACCAATGCCGTGGCCGCCAAGTTTCCGAACGTGAAGTTTGAACACGCCACCGGCTTCAAGCGCGAGCATCCCAATGTCGCGATCTACAACGCTCGCTTCTATGAGGGCCGCGCCGTTCAGGGCCACATTGCCGGCAAGATGACCAAGTCGAACAAGATCGGCTATATCGGCTCGTTCCCGATCCCCGAGGTGGTGATGGGGATCAACAGCTATTACCTGCACGCCAAGAAGGTGAACCCGGATGTGGAACTGTCGGTCGTCTGGGCCTTCACCTGGTTCGACCCGGCCAAAGAGGCCGATGCCGCCAAGGCCCTGATCGACCAGGGCGTGGACGTGATCGCGGCCCACACCGACTCCACCGCGCCGCTGGCCGAGGCTGCCAAGGCTGGCGGCAAGGTGATCGGCTTTGGCCAGGCCTCGGACATGCTGGACTACGCGCCCAGCCCGCGCGTCTCGTCGATCATCGACAATTGGGCGCCCTATTACGTCAAGCGCGTAGGCGCGCTGCTGGACGGCACCTGGGAGTCGACCGATACCTGGGCCGGCATCAAGGATGGCGAAGTCGAGATCGGCCAGATCACCGATGCGATCCCGGCCGAGCTGAAGGCCGAGGCCGAGGCGCTGCGCGACCAGATCGCCGCGGGCAGCTATCACCCCTTCACCGGCCCGATCAACAAGCAGGACGGCAGCGCCTGGCTGGCCGAAGGCCAGACCGCGCCTGATGGCGACCTGCTGGGCATGAACTTCTTCGTCGAGGGCATCAAGGCCGACATGCCGAAATGATCGGCAGTCCCGGCTGATCGAAGGGCCCGCGCCTGGCGCGGGCCTTTTTTCGTCGCGGCGCGTGCCCAAGACACATTCGGAATTTGATATGTGTCAAGGAGCGCGGCGCCGTTGCCATCCATAACGACGCCAGATCAAGGAGAAAGCCATGAGCTACAAGGAAAAGATAGGCGAAATGCGCAACGAGCTGCGCGTGATGAACAAGTTGATCCCCGACGCGATGGCGGGCTTTGGTCAATTGTCCAAGGCGGTCAAGGAGCAGGGTCCGCTGGATGTGAAACAGAAGGAATTTGTCGCGCTGGGCATGGCGATCGTCCTGCGGTGCGAGCCCTGCATCAACTTCCACGTCGAGGCGCTGATGAAGGCGGGCGCCACCCGCGAGGAGTTGGGCGATGTGCTGGCCATGGCGGTGCAGATGGGCGGTGGCCCGGCGGTGATGTATGCCGGCCACGCACTGGGCTGCTGGGACGAATTGGCGGCTGGCTGATCCCGGCAGATTTCGGCCGGGCCGGCGACGGCCCGGCATTTTGCCCCGTGACAGCGGCACGCCAAGCGGCGACAGTCGATCCCGTCCTGACCGCTTCGCCTGTGAGTATCCCATGCGCCGCCCGCTTCTGCTTCTCTGCACCCTTCTGGCGCTGGCCGCCTGCGGTTCGCCGCGCCGCGCCGATGTGGCCTCTCCGCGCAATGTGCCGGCGCTGACCGTCACCTCGTCCAACTTCTCGGATCACAAGCCGGTGGATTGGGACGGGCGGCCGCCCACGGCCTATGCGGTGCATGGGGTGGATATCTCGCGCTATCAGCAATGGATCGACTGGCCGACCGCGCGGGCCAATGGCGTCAACTTCGCCTTCATCAAGGCGACCGAAGGCGGCGATATGGTCGACCCGATGTTCCAGACCCACTGGCGTGGCGCAGCCGAGGCCGGGGTGCTGCCCGGCGCCTATCACTTCTATTACCATTGCCGCCCCGCGATCGAGCAGGCGCGCTGGTTCATCCGCCACGTCCCCCGCGTCAAGGGTGCGCTGCCGCCGGTGCTGGACATGGAATGGACCCCCTTCAGCCCCACCTGTCCGCAACGCCCCGACCCGGCAGAGGTGCGCCGCAATGCGGCGATCTTCATGAATGCCCTGACCGAGCATTACGGGCAGGTGCCGATCCTCTACACCACGCCGGATTTCTATGAGGCCAACGAGATGTGGCGCGTCAGCGGGCAGGAGTTCTGGCTGCGCTCGACCGCGCGGCACCCACAGGACCGTTATGCCGACCAGCACTGGACCTTCTGGCAATATACCGGCACCGGCGATGTGCCGGGGATCGTGGGCAAGGTGGATGTCAACGTCTTTGCCGGCACCCCCGCGGCGTGGCGCGACTGGGCCGGGCGTCGCCTGCAGTAAACGGTTACGAATTCCCGGCTTTTCCTGACGCTCTGGCTGGGGCATGGTCGGGAAAAGGGGTTGGTCATGCAGGATCATTTTTTCCGGCTGGGTGTGGCGCTGGCGATCGGACTGTTGGTCGGGATGGAGCGCGGTTGGCGCGAGCGCGACCAGCCCGACGGCAGCCGCACCGCGGGCCTGCGGACCTTTGGCATCATCGGTTTCCTGGGCGGGCTGTTTGCGCTGATGGCCCAGTTGATGGCCGCGCCGGTAATCTTCGGCTTCGGGTTTCTGGGCATGGGCGCGCTTTACGGCCTGTTCCAGTTTCATGAGGCCCAGCATCAGGACACGTTCAGCGTGACCGGGGTGATGGCGGGGCTGACGGTCTTCGTGCTTGGCGGGCTTGCGGTTCAGGGGCAGGTGCAGGTTGCGGCAGCTGGCGGGGCGGCACTGGCGGCGCTGTTGGCAGGGCGAGAGAACCTGCATTCCGCCCTGCGCCGCCTGAGCTGGACCGAGTTGCGCTCGGCCTTGGTGTTGGCGGTGATGACGATGATCATCCTGCCGCTGTTGCCTGACCGCGCCATTGATCCCTGGGGTGGGTTCAACCCGCGGGAAATCTGGTTCTTCACCGTCCTGATCGCCACGATTTCCTTTGCCGGCTATATCGCCGTGCGGGTGCTGGGGCCATCACGCGGACTTCTGGTCAGCTCTTTGGCCGGGGCGTTGGCTTCCTCCACCGCCGTGACTGTGGCCTTGGCGCGGATGGCCGGGGCGGGCGGGCAGGTGCGGCCGTTGGTCGGTGCCGCGACGCTGGCAGGCAGTGTTTCGCTGATACGGGTTCTGGTGGTGATTGCCCTGCTGCGCCGCGAGGTTGTTGCGCTGGTCGCCGGGCCGGCCTTGGTGGCTGCGGCGGTTCTGGTCGCCGCTGGCCTGTGGCTGCTGGCCCGCGGCGCCGAACCCGGAGAGCCCGCCGAGCCGCTGCGCAACCCGTTCGAGTTGCGGGCGCTTTTGATCTTTGCCGGCCTGTTTGCGCTGGTGTCCACCGCCAGCGCGGCAGTGGTGACGCAGTTCGGTGGTTCGGGTCTGGCCGCGTCAGCGGCGCTGTCGGGGACGCTGGATGTTGATGTCGCCGTTCTCAGCGCGCTGCGTGTCACCAATCCCGCCGTGTCGGTGGCGGCGATCGCCACAGCGATTCTGGGCGCGTTGGCGGCCAATGCCTTTGGCCGGTTTTCGTTGGCGGCCCTGGCCGGCCCTGCGCGGTTCTGGATGCCGCTTGCCGCCTGGACCCTTGCCGCGCTGGCCGCCGGCATTGCCGCCTACGCGTTGCTGCCAACCCCCTGAATCCACCATGCAAGCACGAAATTATCCGCTTGTTTTCAGCATCCTCGCCCCCTATACGGGTCGGCGGAGACGTGGCCGAGTGGTCGAAGGCACACCCCTGCTAAGGGTGCAGGCGGGAAACCGTCTCGAGGGTTCGAATCCCTTCGTCTCCGCCACTTGCCCTCGCGAAAGCGTTCTCCCGATCCGGCTGCGGCCGGGTTTTTCCGTTGTTTTCGAGGGTTATGCGGGTGGGGCTGAGCACCGCCGCCAGCGCCAGGAGGCCCGAAGGCGGTCTCTCAGGGTCGATATTCTCCAGACCTCTCGACTGCGCGGATTCGGTGTAGAGCCCGTAACCAACTGAAAATGAAGGGACAGTTCCTCGCCTCACCTGAACACTTCGATGCCAGTGGCGTTCTTGGAAAGGAACCGAAATACAACCAGCCTCTGAACGAGCTTTGGTCGGTAGATTTTGCTCGACCATTCAGCGGTGGTCTACGAAAGCTGAAATGGACCTTCCTCCCACTTGTCCTGAGTAAACGCGTTCATTTGGACGCCGAGCCGCCCCGGATCCTCTACCAATAGGTATCTCCATACACCGTGCTCACCGAGGCGATTGACGGCTTCCACCCATCGCTCAGCGGCCTTCGCCTTGGCGTCTGCATCGTCAGTGACCTGGCCCTTGATCTCGACGATGACGTTCTCGTCTCGATCCGTGACAACAATGAAGTCGGGGATGTAGCGCGACAGCAGGCCACGATGCCGGAAGGGGATCGTGAACCCCAGCCGGTCGTTCTTGACCCATCTCTTCACGCCCGGATGGCTGTCGAGAAGGAAGGCGGCACTTTGCTCCCACTTCTTCGTGTCAGCCACCATTGCATTCAGATGACACCTCGTGACCGGGTAGATCGGTTTCGTCGTGTGGAAATCGACGTAGAGCGTGCTTCCCCTACCGGCTGCACCTTGGGGAATGATGGCAACCTCGCCGCCGCCTGTTGCTGATCCCTTCTTGATGGCTTCGAGCAGGGAGCCGATGGCAGCCTGCATGTATTCGCCGACCAGCAGCACGTCGCACGGCCGGCTATCACCCTTTCGATCAAGCTTTTCTGCAAGGAAGCGCTTCGCCGCGAATGCGACCTTCGGGAAGAGCTGCTGGACTGGAACTGCTTCGGCGCCGTTGTCCGAAAGCCAGCGGTCGCAGATCTCACGTGCCAACCTGAACGCAACCTGCTGATCGCGAAACCGGGCGCGCCAGTCCTTCAACGAGAGGATCGGGCGTTCACCCGGCCCGAATGCCGCCAATGTCCCGTCAGGTGTTGTCAGAGGGGTCAGCTCAACCACCTGTGGAATCTTCATCGGGTCGATCGTCACCTTGGCGACCTTGCTCCAGTCGATATGCACATCGAACTGGCCCGACTGGTGGTAGCCGGTCACAATGGGAAAGGTGATCTCGAACTCGGCCTTCTCAGGGACGGAGTATATGTGGTTCGGATCTGGCTGCGGCGGTTGCGGACCGACCGGCTTCACCTTGAAGGGAATGAGCTCGAAGGGGACACCGAAGACCTTGGCCGTCTCCTCGGCGAACATCTGGGTTTCCTCGTCGAGCGCATAGCTCTTGCGCCGCAATGCCCGCCCGACGACCTGCTCGCACAGGAGCTGTGATCCAAACGGACGAAGCCCGACGATGTGCGTGACCGTGTTGGCGTCCCAGCCCTCCGCCAGCATCGCGACCGAAACGATGCAACGGACGTCGCGCCCTGGCGGGATGCGCTCATCGATCCATTTCAGCGAACCGTCGTTGTCATCGCTGGCCACCTTGTCGTTGTGCTTTCGCACCAGCTCGGACCAGTCCTCGGGGATCTTGCCGCCCGGCCATTCCGGTTTGCCGACCGTGTCGAGAATGAATCGAAGCCGCTTGGTCTCGTCCTTTGAACCGCCTTCCTCGATGTCCTCCATGACCTTCGAGTCGATCCTGACAGTGACCTCATGCCCGGGCGCGTTCCGGAACCAGGCAGGAGAAACCCCGTAGCTGTCGTTCCCATTCGCCAGCCAGTCATGGACTTCCTTGGCAACGGCGGTGTCTCGGCACACGACGATGAACACCGGCGGCACCGGATGCTTCTGCTGCTGCTTGGAATGCTGTTCCCATTCGAGGAAGCGCTCGTGCCACTCCTGCGCCAGCAGGTTGATGGGCGCGGACGCGTAGTTCATCACGATCTCGGGCGTGATGTTCGTGCCGAGGCCATCCTCCTTGGCCTTCGCCTGAACCCAGCGCCAGATGTTGAAGTAGGCGGCCTCCTCGGCGCCCGACACGTCGCGGGCCGGAAGCTGCGGAATCTTCACAAGCCCGGACTCGATCGCATCCAGCAAACCGAAATCGGACACGACCCACGGGAACGGCTTCCCGACCTCGTTTCCCGAGCCCTGGATGTAGAACGGCGTCGCCGACAGATCGACGCAGAGGTTGATCCCACGCCGCCGGCTGCCGCCCGCGAGCTTGTTGATCCGGTCCAGGCCCTCGATCCATATCGTGGCCTCGCGGGCGTTCTTCTTCGCGAGATCCTTGTCTTCGTCGAGGCTTTCCTCGGTTGCCGTGTCGCCGCGGCGGTAGGCGTGGTGCGCCTCGTCGTTGAAGATCAGCCAGTGCGGGCTCCGCCCCTTGCCGCTGCCAAGCTCCCGCCGGATGCGCTTGAACCAGGCCTGATCGGATTCGAAATACTTCGTCTCGACGCTCTCGTTGGCCTTGCCTGCGTTCTTCACCACCTCGACCGGCTCACCGGTCTTAACCACCTTGGCGCTGTCGCCGTTGACCGAATTGGTCTCCTTCTTCGCCAGCCGGTGCCAGTTCGCGATCATGACCTCGCCACGCCGCAGCTCTTCCATCCGGTGCGGTGGGACCAGCTGCCGTGTCCGGTAAAGGCTGAGATCGCCGAGCGCAGGATCCAGCTCCTGCAGCCGCTCGCGGATCGTCACGTTGGGGCAGACGATCAGGATGGTGTCCGAGAACCGGTCGTCCCGCGGTGAGGCCACGCGGTTCAGGATCGACCAGGCGGCCAGCATGCCCATTACGGTCGTTTTGCCGCTGCCGGTTGCCATCTTGCAGGCGTAGCGCAGGAAGGCGCGCACACCGGCTGCCTTGGCTTCCAACCCCGGCTCGTCCTTGGGAATCTCGGGAAGCCCCTTGCGATAGACGTCCTTCGCCTCCACGAGGAAGATGATCGTCTCGGCCGCTTCGATCTGGGCGAAGAACAGGCGCTGCATGCGCTGATCGCTGCGCCACAGGTCCAGAAGCTCCCGAGTCACCGGGGACGCGCCATCATACGCGACGCCGCCGCTGTGCACGCCCGCCCGCCAGTCCTTCACCCGCCCGCGAATGGCATTGACAATCTCGAGCTCGACTTCCTCGCCCGCCTGGCTCTCGAACAACTCGGCCTGGTCGCGGTTCGCGCGCCCCCGACCGGCATGCTCCGGCACACGGTAGAAGTAGCTCGCCCGGCGGCGGCCATCAGCCTTGTATGGCGGCTTCGCCTTCTCGATCTTCCAGTGACACTTCGGTTCCTCGAAGGGCGAGTTGATGATCGGGGACTCGACCTCGGCGACGGTGAGCGGGGCGTCCTGCTGTGCAGCCTCGGGCATCAGACGGCATCCTCTTCGCTGCGGGTCGCCATCAGCTCGTTGCCGCGCTCGTCGATCACCTTCACCGCGATCCGCTTCTTGTCACCCAGCGCGAAGGGCTCGCTGACCGTGCCCGCGAGGTGCGACCAGACGCTGTCCTCGAACTGGCCCTTCAGCGATTTCTGCAGGTTGTCCCAGGCGCTGGTCTTGGGAAAGAACACCTGGCTCGCATAGAACGCCATGCCGTTGTGATTGGTGTCGAGCATCCAGCAGGGCAGGTTCTCGGCGTCGATGTGGTCCGTGTCCATCAGGTGCGGCAGGAAGATGTCGAGCCCACGCAGCACCACGCGATAGAGCGGCGTGCCGTCGTCGCGCTTGCCCGCCTTCTCCAGCCGCACATCCGGCAGGCCGGTGATCGAGAAGATCTCGCTGCCCTTGGTCGTCTTGAGCAGGTCCGACATCACCACATCCGGCGTCATCGAGATGTAGGCGGTCGGGATCTTCATCTTCTCGAGGATCTCGCGCGCCTTGGCCTGGATCGCGAAGCCGAACAGGAACAGCTGACCGAAGCCCTGCTGCATGGCCTCCATCGCGGCGTTGAACACGTAGTCCGAGCCTATGGCGCCGTCTTCGGGGCCGAAGGCGATGGCGATGGTCTTCTCGCTGCCGTTCTTCGCCACGGCCTCGGCATGCAGATACTCGCGGTCGGCCAGAGGGCGGACGTTCTCGAGTTGCAGGGTGACGTTGCCCGGCAGGCTGAGCGACTTGCTCTGCCGCAGCACCTCGATCATCCGGTCGAGATAGGCGCGCGGGCTCGAGGATTGCGGCTGCGCCGAGGCGCCATCGGCATCCTCCTCCATGTTCATCGCGGCCTGAATGGTGGCTTCGACGGTGAAGGGGCCGCAGACGCGCGTGATCTTGTCGTTCACCTCGGGGCGGTCGACCAGCACCTCCATCTTGGGATCTTCATCGTTCGCGATCGACTTGAGCGTGATGCGGGGGACGAGGCCGCCGACTTCCTCGCCCTTCTTGTTGCGTTTGCGCTCGTAGACGAAGCCGCCAGCAGGACCTTTCGACGGTTCCTTGAGCTTGTACCAGGGAAACGCCGTCGTAAGCAGGCGCTGCCGTGCCAAGGCCACGGGTACGCGGGACGTATCAACGGTGATCCAGCGGCGGCCCCATTGTTCTGCAACTACCGCAGTGGTCCCTGAGCCGCAGGTGATGTCGAGCACCAACTCGCCGGGATCGGTCGTCATCTGCATGCAGCGCTCGATCACCTTGAAGCCCGTCTGCACGACGTAAATCTTGTCGTCGGTGAAGTTGCCGGTGATCGTGTCCGTCCATATGTTGCCGATCTGCTGGAAAGGGAAGTCATCCGCGAACCGGCGATAACGAATGCTGTTCTTGGCGACGTGAATTCTACCAGCCGCTGCGAGGCGGTTCATCCCATCAGGAAAACTGGCCTTCCAATGTGAGTTTCCGCCTGGGAGGTATGTCTTGCCCAGATGTTCGAATGGTTGGGGTTCGGACGCAGCACCTTGCGATTGGATGTTGTCGGGATTGTAGAGTCGTACGTCTTTTGGCAGTTCCTCTTCGCCCCGAGCTTCGGCGGCCGTGACACCTCGATAGGTTCCGTCAGGAAACAAGACCCAGCGCGCATTACCCTTGCCAAGCTCCACTGGCTGGGGTTGGAAGACCTTGTTGTATTTGACCTTGCTCTTGTCCTTTGAATACCAGAGCAGGAAATCACCGAGCGTTGGGAGCGTCGTCGACTCGAAGCCCGAAGTCGTCTGAAAACTGATCTGCGAAACAAAGCCACCGGGGAACACCTCGTCCAGAACCTCGCGGACGTGATGCACGTTGTCGTCGGAAATCTGCACGAACAGCGAACCGGACTCGGACAACAATTCCCTCGCCAGCATCACTCGGTCTCGCAGGTAGGCGAGATAGGAATGCAGGCCGAGTTCCCAGGTGTCCCGATAGGCTTTCACCATCTCGGGCTCACGGATCATCTCGTCGTCTTTGCCGTGGTCCACCCGGTTCTTCCGAACGAACGGCTGGAAGTTCGAGCCGAACTTCACGCCATAGGGCGGATCGAAATAGATCATCTGCACCTGGCCGCCCATCCCCTCGTATTCGAGGAGCGAGTTCATCACCTGCAGCGAGTCGCCAAGGATCAGGCGGTTGGTCCAGGGGCCCTTGTGCTCGTAGGCGTCCAGCCGGTCGGCGATGTCGAGGTCCAGATCGCCGAACAGGTCCAGCGTCTGCCCGCGCGCCTTGTGCGATTTCAGCGTCTCGAGGATCGCCTGCGTAGAATGCCGTTCGTGCACGAACAGGGGCAGCGTCGGCACGGTGATCTGCTGGCGCTCGGCCTTGCCCGCCCAGTTCAGGAAGGGCTTCGTCAGGCTGCGCAGCCGCGCCGCGCATTGCGAGAGCGAGGTGAACCGCTCCTCCGTGCCCTGCCAGACCTGCGGCTCGGCAAAGACCGTGGCCTCTCCCTTCTCCGCGGCCTCGGCCACCAGGTTGAGCAGCCATTCCGCAAAGGGCCGTTCGCCGTTCTCGTCCCACGCCAGCTCCGGCGCGAGGCTGGAATCGTAGCGATAGGTCTTTGGCGGCTTGCGATGCGAGAACTGCGCCTCGACCCCGACATCCGGGCGCAGCACGGCCTCGTCCGCATGCGCATAGGCGGCCGACCCGTTCCCCGCCGGCATGGCAGCAGGCTTGGGCTTCGCCGACGCGGAGGCCGCGGGCGCCGGTGCCTGCCCATCCGCGCGGGAGACGGAGCCACCCCGGCCGCGCCCCTTCGCCAGCAACCCTTTGGCGACGAGCGCATCCTTCGCGGCGACATAATCGTCCTCGGCAAGGTCCGGCATCTGCTCGCGCAGGAGCGCCAGCATGGCCCCGTTTCCGATGGAGGAGCCGTCTTCAGGTACCAGGGACAGGATCAGTTCAGAAATGTCGGACATGGGGCCGGAAACTCACGAAAAGGTCTTGTTTTCCATTACCTATCGCGCCGGTTGTCTTTTTGCACGCGGGAATCAGTTCTGATCGTGCCAGAGCGCGTGCTGCTCCTTCCAATTGGTCGGGAACGGGTCCATCAAATCGGCGAGCGTCATATTCGAGGGCTGGCGGCCGTCGATGACGGCATCGACGAGTTCCGGGGACAGGAGCGACAAACGCATCAGCCGCGCCATGTAGGTGAAGGCGATCCCTTCCTTCTCTGCCAGCTCGGAAATCGACGCGAACTCCCCTGACTCCAGCAGGCGTTTCCAGCGGAACGCGCGGGCCAACGCCTTAACCAGCGTGTTGTCCGTCCGCCGCGGTTGCGTGGCGCCCTCGGGCATCTGCATCTCCTTCCGCCCGCCGCGCTTTACGACGCGGAACGGGACATGGAGCGTTACGGTGTCCGGCATCGGCGCCCCGCGGGTCATGCCGCGGCCTCGATGCCACCGGCCAGCATCTCGCGGGCTAGTCCGCTGAGCCCGTCGATGCGCAGGCGCACATTGAGACCGTCCGTGTCGATGTCCACGCGCTCGACCAGCAGCGTGACGATGCGCGCCTGCTCGGCAGGGAAAAGCTCGTCCCACAACGGATCGAGCTGGTGAAGCGCTGACCGTGCGTCGGCCTCGGTGATGTCTTCGGCGTGGGGGCGCGCCGCCTTCCATGTCCCCGCCACGATCTCGGGCTGGCGGAACACGGCGCGAAGCTGGTCGATGACGGCAGCCTCGATCTCGCCTGCGGGCACGCGGCCCACCGGGCATGATCCGGCGCCGTGTTTCAGCACGGTCTGGCTGACGTAGTAGCGGTAGAGCCTGTCGCCCTTGCGGGTGTGCGTCGGCGAGAAAGCGGCGCCGTCGGGACCGAACAGCAGTCCCTTCAGCATCGCCGGTGTTTCGGCGCGGGTCCGTGCGGCGCGCTTGCGCGGGCTCTCCTGCAGGATCGCATGGACACGGTCCCACGTTTCGCGGTCGACGATGGCGTCGTGCTCGCCGGGATAGCTGTCGCCCTTGTGGACGGCTTCGCCGATGTAGGCGCGGTTGCTGAGCATCCGGTAGATGTATTTCTTGTCGATCCGGTTGCCGCGCGGGGTCCGAATGCCGCGTGCGCCGACCTCCCGCGCCAGTTCCGTACAGGACCCGATCTCGAGGAAGCGGGCGAAGATCCAGCAGACATGCTCGGCATGCTCGTCGTCAATCACCAGCTTCCGGTTCTCGACGCGATATCCGTAGGGCGGCACACCGCCCATCCACATGCCCTTCTTCCGGCTGGCGGCGACCTTGTCGCGGATGCGCTCGGCCGTCACCTCGCGTTCGAACTGGGCGAACGAGAGCAGGATGTTCAGCGTCAGCCGGCCCATGGACGTGGTCGTGTTGAAGCTTTGCGTGACCGAGACGAACGTCACGCCATTCCGGTCGAACACCTCGACCAGCTTGGCGAAGTCGGCGAGCGAGCGGCTGAGGCGGTCGATCTTGTAGACCACCACCACGTCGACCAGCCCGTCCTCGATGTCATCCAGCAGGCGTGTCAATCCCGGGCGTTCCAACGTGCCGCCCGAGATGCCGCCGTCGTCATACTGATCACGGACCAGCACCCAGCCCTCGGACCGCTGGCTGGCGATGTAGGCTTCGCATGCCTCGCGCTGGGCGTGGAGGCTGTTGAACTCCTGCTCCAGCCCTTCCTCGGAGGATTTCCGCGTGTAGACCGCGCAGCGCAGCTTGCGGACGACCTTTGATTTTTCGGGCAGCTTCGTCATGTCCGCCCCCTGTGGTTCTTGAGACCGAAGAAGACCCAGCCATTCCAGCGCGTGCCGGTGATGGCGCGGGCGATTGCCGACAGCGACTTGTAAGGCCGCCCCTGCCATTCGAAGCCGTCGGCGGTGACCGTCACGACGTATTCGACGCCCTGCCATTCGCGAAGCAGCCGCGTGCCCGTGATGGGCCGGTCGCGGTCGAGGCGCAGTCCGCGCTTCTTCTTGTCCCCTCCATCAAGTTCCTCGCCCAGCCGTTCCAGCCGCCGAACGGTCTCGGGCTTCAGCCCGCCATAGGCGAGTTCCTGGATGCGGTAGGCCAGGCGGGATTCAAGGTAGCGCCGGTTGAACGGCGGCGGCTCGCTGTCGAACAACTCACGCCACTGCTTTTTCAGGTCGGGCGTCGGGATGGTCTTCAGCGCGGCCACGCGCGCGGGGATGGGATCGTGCGTCGTCATGTTTTCTCCGTTGGGTTCGGGGTTGCATGACGGCATCGGTCGGGCGGATAGTGTAGGCGAATTTCTCCAGTTTCGTCAGAAGGTTCTCCCCGCTCTCGCTGCATCAAACGCACCATCCCGAGGGCAAGCAGACCGCACAACTCGGCACGGCGTTCTGTGGGCGTCATCTGTTCGGGTGGCAGGGGATTGGGGCGTTTCATGCGAGCAAGTCCGTGGTGGCTTGCCCTGCCTCTACTCAGGTAAACCGGACAACGTCCCGCTGGGATAGGTAGCCGCTACGCGAAAGGCGGGACTCGACTCATGGTTGATCGGCCGGGTAGAACATAATCGGAACAGTGCTTCACCTTCGCCCGGTGAATCGGTCATGCATTTTCCGCCAGCGTTAAGAGGGTCGTGGAGGCGCAAACCGGTTTGCGACCGCAAGCGACAAGGTTTCAGGGCGAGAGGAGATTACATGGCCAAGAGGATCAAGAATTTCGTCGATCGCGCGTTCTCGCGCACCGTCGACCTCGAACTGCTTCATCGTTTGCTGAGCCCCTATCTGGGCCAGATAGATTTCGACTGGAATGGGCTCCCAGAGGACGAGGGAAAGCGGCGTGAGGCGATTTTCGCGCTCTTCGCCAGGGCTGACCTGCGATTCCCGGCAAAGCTGCAATTCGCACTCTACAATATCTCGACGCTGTCGACCGATGCCGGCGCACGAATCATCCAGGAAATCGCCTCGGAGGCTGGTATTGATGTCCTGTCGGCGTGTCGTATCGACGGGGCAGCTGACGATCTGCGCTTCACGCCGCGCTTCATGGCGCTGGTCACCTGGCTCGATCACCGTGCAATCTTCGACCGCGCCCTCAGCGCAGCGGCATTTCTTGCCCATTCGTCCAAGCTCGAACGCGACGCGGAACGGGAGGACGTCGAACTGCGCCACCACGATGCCGGGGTAAAAGACAGCTTCGCCGAATCGGCACGGCTGCACTTCGCAGGCCGCTACAACGGTCACTATTGCGATGTGCGGTGGTTCGAAGAGGACGATCTGTTACGCGTGCTGATCCTGCACGGCTCCAAGCCAGAGACCAAGAACGTCGATCAGGAGGGGGCAGAGGACACGCTGAAATTCCGCGAGATCGTGCAATCGACCATCGAGTATGACCGACGCAGGAGCGCGGTCTCTGTGGGCTCGAAGTCCGCCACCGACGCCAAGAAGCTGGTAAGGCTTTTCGGCGCCCATGTCCTTGGAGATGGCGACATTTTCGAGGCCTCGGCCAAAGAAGAACTCTACACTCTCGGTCCCCTGCAGCGACACGGCGAGAAGTTCAGGTTCACCTTCGATCCCGACGGCGACATCACGCATGTCGCCTTGCGGGAAGTGCGCATCGATGAGGCGCAACTGACCGCTACGGGGCGCTTGCGTCGCTCGCCGTGGTTTCTGGCGCTCGGCGATTCCGAGAATGCGCTCAGGCGCTTGAAGGATTTGGCCCCCGAGATCGAGGTTGCTGACGTGCGGATCGTGCATGCCAAGATCGACGTCACCATTGAAGTGGACGGCAGCGAGATCGTGGTCCCGGTTACGATCCGGCCGCCGCGCACAGTCAGCATGCGCGACCACTCGCACGAACGGCTCATCCTCGAGATGCTGGAAAACAATGACATTCGCAAACGCCGCAGAACTGATCAGGCTGCTGCTGCGGCAGAGTGATCGTCATCCGATCCGTGCCATCGGTGCGGCAGAGCTAGAGCCCTATGATCCGCGCTTCGTCCGATCGCTGCGCAATCTGGGAATCTTGGCGGACCGCGAGGATCAACGCGACGATGGCACTGCGGTCTTTCAGGTGGTCGGCGATGAATTGATCGTCGTCGATCCAGAGACCGGAGAGTGCGAACGTTACGACGACGCGCTGGATATCCAGTCCTTCGACATCGATATCGCCGCTCTCTGCCGCGCGATACGCGAGCAGTCGGGACTGAAGGGGCCGGGTCCGGTTGCGATCTCGGCCAGGATTTGGCGGCTCGGTCGCCACGAAAAGCATGGTCGAACTGCCGAAATCTGCCTTGTGCGGCGACTGCGGGAGGAGAACTCGCAAGAAATCGTGGACCATGTGCGCGGCGCCATCGACAGCAAAACGCCTGTTGCCCTGATCAGTCTCGGCGATTGCGACTTGCCGACGGCGGTCGCTCGCCAGCTCGACGGCCTCCGCCTGACGGTCACCCGTGCCCTCGATCTGCTGCGCGACGACCCGGATCGCCCCTTCGCGCTCGATCTCGGTCGGGTTCGGGTGCCCACGGGACAGCAGGCCCCGGACGCGCGCCTCCAGATCGACCGTATCGGCCGCCGGGTGATCTTCGAAGGCATCGAAATCGACATCGAGCCGCGAGACTTCGACGCCTTCGCCCTGCTCGCAGAGGAGGCCATGGCCGCCGGGGGCTGGGTTTCAAAGGAGGCACTGGCGGCAACGCTTCAGGCGAGCACAGGGCGGGAAAGCAATCCCGAACAGGTCGATCGCTGCATCAACCGGCTGCGCGATGCGTTCCGGAAGAACAAGCGGCTGGATGCGGTCCCGAGCAACGGGTTCATCGATCGCAAGTCCAAGGTCGGCGCACGTCTCGACCTTGCATCCTCCGGGATCGCGTTCATCGCCTAGACCCGTTTTCCGGCACCGGGAGATTTTCGGGAGGTTTCCGGGAGAAGCCCGAGAGATAAAGAATTTCAGCAGGTTGCATCTTCGACTGGTCAACGCAAACGACCAGGATCGAAACAGATGCTCCCTCCCATTTCCCCCAATGACCTTGCCACGCTGATCGACGAGGCGGCCATTGCCGCGCGCCGCCTGCATCGCAAGCTGGTGCTGCCCGCCGCCGATCTCGACGATCTCCGCCAGGACCTGCTGGTCGACCTGATCTGCCGACTGCCCGGCTTCGACGCCCGCCGTGGCAGCATCGGCGCTTTCTCCAACATCGTCTTGCGCAACCAGTCCTCGCGCATTGCCATCCGTCATCACCGCCAGCGCAGAATGCAGGGCGGCACGGTGCTTTCGCTCGACGCCCCCGTTTCCGGCGCGACCGAGCCGCTGGGCAGTTTGCTGGCGGAAGCCGATGGTCTGGCCGCCTGGCATGGGCAGGACCGCTCCGCCACGGACGACGCCGACACAATCCACGATCTCGCCCGGGTGCTGGGCGGCCTGCCCGAGGAGGCCCGCGGGCTTTGCGCGGCGCTTGGCACCTGCGCTGTCGCAGAGATCGTCGAGCGTACCGGCACCTCCCGCTCCGCCCTCTACCGTCACATCGCCCGCCTGCGGCTCGACCTCGCCATGCGCGGGATCGGGGCCGAGTGGG
>CAYTMV010000022.1:0-36621 GCA_964439015.1 uncultured Gemmobacter sp. | reverse complement strand
GATGCTCATTCAGTCCATCCAAGGCGGGCGCGGGACACGCGGAAAAAGGGGCGCCCCGCGGCGCCCCCCAAGATCGTGACAGGATCAGTTCAGCGGACCCATCGGGGTGCCGGCGGCCACGGCGGCCTGGGTAGCAGCCAGTTCCGGGTCAGACACCAGACCATAGGCGGCCAGCGGGCCTTCCGGGCCGGCCATGTCGTCCGACACGAAGAAATCGATGAATTCCTGCAGGCCGAGGATCACCCCCAGATGCGCCTTCTTCACATAGAAGAACAGCGGACGCGACACCGGATAGTCGCCGGCAGCGATCGATTCGACGGTGGGGACGACGCCCGACATGGTCGCCACTTTCAGCTTGTCGGTGTTGTTCTGATAGAACGACAGACCGAACACGCCGATCGCCTGCTTGTTGGCGTCGATGCGCGACAGGGTCTCGGTGTAGTCGCCGTCGATGTCGACCGACAGGCCGTCGGTGCGCAGCGCCATGCACTTTTCTTCAGCGGCATCATCGTCGCCATTGGCGGCGGTCTTGAAGGCCTCGTAGGCGCCGGTTTCCTCGCAGCCAGCCAGGATCACCTTCTCGTCGAACACTTCACGGGTGCCGTGCTTGGTGCCGGGGATGAAGGCCAGGATGCCTTGCGCGGGCAGGGCGCCGTCGACGTCAGCCCAGGTCTTGTTGGGGTTGGCGACGATCTGGCCGTCCTTGACCACTTCGGCGGCCAGGGCGTTGAACCAATGCGCCGGGGTAAAGGCGAAATCGGGGCCAGCGATGTCCGAGGCGAAGACGATGCCGTCATAGCCGATGCGGACTTCGATGATCTCGTTCACGCCGTTGGTGTTGCACAGGTCGATGTCCGACTGCTTGATGCGCGACGACGAGTTGGCGATGTCGATGGTGTTTTCGCCCACGCCTTCGCACAACTTCTTGCGGCCAGCGCCCGAACCGCCGCCTTCCACGACCGGGGTCGGGAAATCGAAGTTCTCGCCAAACGCCTCGGCCACGATGGTGGCGTAGGGCAGCACGGTCGAGGAACCGGCGATCTGGATCTGGTCGCGCGCCATTGCGGCGGTGGCCGACACGGCGGCAATAGCCAGAGCCGAGGCGGAGAGTTTCATCACGGACATGGGGTGCTCCTGAAATTACCCGTTCCGGGCGCTTCCCCGCGCCCTTGGTGATCCGGTATCGGTCGTCTGTGACGGATATGTATGAGCTTTATGACAGTTATGTGAAGGTCCTCTGGGGCGGGGGGAAATGGGGTCAAAACGGGTTGATTCTGGCCGTTGGCGGCGCGGCGCAAAGCCGTTAGCGTGATTCGCATCGCATCCGCTTGGCGGCCGATGGGGGTGGCTACGGTATTGGGAAGAATCACATTGCCGGGCCGGTTGCATCTTGCGCTCATGGTTCAGTGGCCTGACGCGCCTCCGACAGAAAGTGCGGTCCGGCCCCGCGACACCATCGCATTTACGCCTAAAACCTCGCTCGAGGAGACAGCATGACCCATCTTTACCACAGCCGGGTGGTCTGGACCGGCAATCGGGGGCAGGGCACAGCCACCTATCGCGGTTATGACCGGACATGGGACATTGCGGTTCCGGGCAAGCCGGTGATCGCCTGTTCCAATGATCCGCTGCTGGGGGGCGATCCTGCCCGGATGAACCCCGAGGACCTGCTGCTGTCCGCCCTGTCGGCCTGCCACATGCTGTGGTTTCTGCACTATGCGGCCGATGCCGGCATTGTCGTCACCAGCTATCAAGACCGGCCGGAAGGTGTGGGCGAGGTGGCGCCTTCAGGTGCGGGGCGGTTTGTCTCGGCCACGCTGCGCCCGCGGATAACGGTGCGGCGCGGTGCCGATCTGGCGCTGGCCGAATCGCTGCATCACCGCATCCATGAGGTGTGCTTCATCGCCCGATCCGTAGCCTTTCCGGTGCGGATCGAGCCCGAGTTCATCGAGGACTGACCGTCAGTCGTGTGCAGGGGCGCGGCCCGAAGGGGCCGTCCAGGGGCGGGTCAGATCGCGCAAGGTGGCATCGAGGGCCTCGACCTCCAGCGCGATGGCACCATCTCCGGCAAAGGTCAGCACCACACGGCCCGCGCCATCCGCTCCCGCCTCCCAGCCGATGGAGAGCAGCGACAGGATCATGCCGGCCTCGCTGCGGTCGATGCCCTGAACCTTGACGGCCATCACGCCCCGAAACAACAGCCCCGCCCGCACCCGCTCGGGCGCAGGGGTGCGGTTTTCCCAGCGGAACCGGTTCAGCAGCAGGGCGAACTCGTGGCGCCTGGGGTCGAAACGCAGGTCGCCAACCTGCGTCACCGCATCCTGACACAGCGCCGAGATGATCCCCAGATCCTCGGCGCCAAAGGCGCCAAGGTTCAGCGGCGCTTCGGCCCCATCCTCGAACCGCGCGTCGGCCATCAGCCCCGGATCCTTTCGATCCTGGCCCCACAGGCGCCCAGCTTTTCCTCGACATGCTCGTATCCGCGATCGAGGTGATAGACCCGGCTCACAACCGTCTCGCCCTCGGCGGCAAGCCCCGCCAGGATCAGGCTGACCGAGGCGCGCAAATCCGTGGCCATGACCGGTGCGCCGCGCAGGCGTTCGACCCCGGTCACGGTCGCATGGCCACCATGCACGTCGATCTTCGCGCCCATCCGCATCAACTCGGGCGCGTGCATGAAGCGGTTTTCAAAGATGGTTTCCTCCAACACACTCACGCCATCGGCGGTGCAGAGCAGCGCCATCATCTGCGCCTGCAGGTCCGTGGGGAAGCCGGGGAAGGGCTCGGTCTTGACGTCCACAGCGCGGACGCGGCCGTTCTTGCGCGCGACTGTCAGCCCGCGCGCGGTCTCGGTGACCGAGACGCCCGCGGCATCCAGCTTCTCGGCAAACGAGGTCACCAGATCCATCCGTCCACCCAGGCATTCCACCTCGCCGCCGCAGATGGCCGGGGCCAGCATATAGGTGCCCAGCTCGATCCGGTCCGTCACGACCGGATGGGTGGCGCCGCCCAGACGGTCGACGCCCTGCACGGTGATGGTGCTGGTGCCTTCACCCTCGATCTGCGCGCCCATGCGGCGCAGGCAATGCGCCAGATCGACGATCTCGGGCTCGCGCGCGGCGTTTTTCAGGACGGTCGTGCCTTTCGCCAGCGTGGCGGCCAGCAGCGCGTTTTCGGTGGCGCCGACCGAGACGAACGGAAACTCCACCACCGCGCCCTTCAGCCGGCCACCGGGCGCCTTGGCGTGAACGTAGCCATCGCGCAGCTCCAGATCGGCCCCCATCGCTTCCAGCGCCTTCAAGTGCAGGTCGACCGGGCGCGCGCCAATGGCGCAGCCACCCGGCAGGCTGACGATCGCATGACCGTCGCGCGCCAGCATCGGGCCCAGCACCAGAATCGAGGCACGCATCTTGCGCACGATGTCATAATCGGCGGTGTGATTGCCGATATTGGCCGATGACATGGCCAGAACCTTGCCGCCCTGCAGCGCCGCCACCTCGGCCCCCAGCGATTGCAGAAGCTGGGTCATCGTGGCGATATCCGACAGCCGCGGCGCGTTGGTCAGCGTCAGCGGCTCTTCCGACAGAAGCGTGGCTGGCATCAGCGTCAGACAGGCATTCTTGGCCCCCGCAATCGGGATCTCGCCCCGCAATTCGCCACCACCGCGGACGAGAATCGAATCCATACCTGCCTCACTTATCCTCTGGTTCCGACATATCCGCCCCCGCCGCCCGCGCGCGCGCCTGTGCCTTGCGCCGGGCCATATTGGCCTTCAGCGCGGCTTTCAGCCGGTCGTCACGTGCGGTCTCGCCCGAACGCGCCGGACCTTCAGGCTTGCTGGCCTTGGGGCGCGAGGCAGGGGAGGGGGGGGATGGGTCGCTCATGGAACCTTCTGTAACGCGCTTGCAAAAAACCGTCCAGATAACGCTTGCACTGATCCGCGATTGCGTCTAGTTAGCCGCCACATCCGGCGGATCACCGCGCAGGACCCGGCGCTGCAGTAGCTCAGTGGTAGAGCACTCCCTTGGTAAGGGAGAGGTCGAGAGTTCAATCCTCTCTTGCAGCACCATCATAACCCCTTGATATCAAATACCAACTGCAATGTTAGGGCAATTATCCGGCGTTCGATGCCGGAACAGGCTGATCGTTGTCTGCGCAAACAAGCCCGGAAATAACCTGAAATCCTTTGGAAGCCGGCGCGGACCCCAAGGCAGCCCCCGTCTCTGCAATGGCGTTTCCCGCATTCGGGACTGCGCGCAACGGCGATGGCGATATGAGGGCTTGCCGGTGGCGGTCCGTGTCACTGTCCGGCCCATGCCGGGATCAGAACCACTGGCCGGGCTCCATCAATCCCAGATCCAGAAGTTGTTGGCTGTGCCAGCGGAATGGCTCTGATCCGCGCCATTTGAAGCTGTGGATGTCAAAGCGCGAGCCGGGGTTGGTGCGCAGGGCCTTGGCGGTGCGGAACGAACAGATCGCAGCGGTCAGGTTGTTGTGCCAGGGGCAGGCATAGGTGTTGTATTCCTCGATCGAAAAGGTGTGGTCCCCGCGCAGTTTCAGGCCGGGGGCGGTCTTGAACAGGCTGATGCGGTCGATGCGGCGCTTGGTCCAGGTGACGTGTTCTTCAAAGCGCGAGCGCAGGCCACCATAGAAATCCAGTTGCCGTTCCTTCTGTTCCCATTCCTTTTCCGGGTCCTTGCGCCCCAGCGCGTAATAGCCCGACCTGTCTAGCAGCGCCTCATCCCGGCAGACGGCATTGGGGTTGCGGTCCAGATCACCGGCATAGAGGTCGATCACATAGGTCAGCATCGCATCACGCCGCTCTTCGGTCTGGAAGGTCAGCAGGTCGCGAATGGTGCGTGTCTCGCAAAAGGGAAAGAACAGGTATTCGGCGTTGTAGCAGTAATACATCCATATCGCGGGCGGTGCGGCCGCGATCAGGGCGTTCACCGTGTCGGGCAGGACGTTGTCGGCATGCGGGTTGATGGAGATGCGGTGCAGCCCTTCCTCCAGATCGGGGGCGACCGGCAGATCGGGGTCGGCGCAAAGCAGAATGTCCTTGAAGCCCAGCCTGCGATGGTGTTGCACGGTGCTGTCCAGCTCTACCCCGTCCTCGGCGAAAATCAGGGCCACCGGCCCCTTTGCCAGCGCCGCCTTGCCGCGGTCGATGAACTGCCCCAACGACGAATACCGCATGTCACCTGCCCTTTTGGCGCCAGTTTCCACATCCGGCGCGGTGGATGCAAGCTGGCTTCGGTCGCAGTGATTGCAGGGCAGGTCGGATTGGTCTAGAACCCCGCCTCGTTCTTTCGCACCCGGAGGGGGCCATGACCGACGCTGCGCCGAAAAAGCTGTTCATCAAGACCTATGGCTGCCAGATGAACGTCCATGACAGCGAACGCATGGCCGAACTGCTGGGGAGCCAGGGTTATGTCCCGACCGAGGTGCTGGAAGAGGCGGACATGGTTCTGCTGAACACCTGCCACATCCGCGAGAAAGCCTCGGAAAAGCTCTATTCCGACCTTGGGCGGCTGAAGCCGCTGAAGGCCGCGCGTCCGGATCTGAAGGTGGGCGTTGCGGGCTGCGTGGCGCAGGCCGAGGGCGAAGAGATCCTCAGGCGGATGCCGCTGGTCGATCTGGTGGTGGGGCCGCAAAGCTATCACCGCCTGCCCGAGATGATCGGCCAGTCAGGCAAGGTGGTGGACACCGAGTTTCCGGCCGAGGACAAGTTTGACCATCTGCCGGCGCGCAAGGGTCTGCGCGGGCCGACCGCCTTTCTGACCGTGCAGGAAGGGTGCGACAAGTTCTGCGCCTTCTGCGTGGTCCCCTATACCCGCGGGGCCGAGGTTAGCCGCCCGGCCGCCCGCATCCTGTCGGAGGCACGCGATCTGGTGTCGCGCGGGGTACGCGAAATCACGTTGCTGGGCCAGAATGTCAACGGCTGGCATGGCGCGGGCGATGGCGACAGCTGGACCCTGGGTCGGCTGATCCGTGCGCTGGGCGAGGTCGAGGGGCTGGACCGCATCCGCTATACCACCAGCCATCCAAATGACATGGACGACGATCTGATCGCCGCCCATGGCGATGTGCCGCAGTTGATGCCCTATCTTCACCTGCCGGTGCAGTCGGGCTCTGACCGCATCCTGAAGGCGATGAACCGCAAGCACACCGCCGCGCAATATCTGCGCCTGATCGAGCGTATCCGCGCCGCCCGCCCGGATATCCTTCTGAGTTCGGATTTCATCGTGGCTTTCCCTGGCGAGACCGATGCCGATCATCAGGCGACGCTGGACCTGATCCGCGCGGTGGGTTTTGGTGCGGCGTTCAGCTTCAAATATTCCGCCCGTCCGGGCACGCCGGCCGCCGAAAAGCCCGAGCTTCCAGCCGATGTCGCCGATGCGCGACTTTATGAATTGCAGGCGCTGATTACCGAGCAGCAACGCGCCGCCCAGGCGGCGATGGTGGGGCGTGAGGTTGCGGTATTGTATGAGAAACCCGGCCGGCTGCCGGGGCAGATGGTGGGCAAATCCGACCACTTGCATGCCGTGCATGTGCTGGACCCGTCTGGCAAGGTAGGAGAGTTGAAGCGTGTGCGGATCACCGCGGCCTCGACCAATTCGCTGGCGGGGGCGTTGGCCTGACCGGGGCAGCGTTTCCGCGGCAATGACAATTCCCCACTCGGCCGAAGTTTGTTTGCGCCTGCTATTCTGCAACCGCAGACAATATATCCTAAACTTTAGTTTCTCCTTGAAATGACCGCGTCGCGGGTTCAATGCTTTGGCGGATAAAGAATAGTAAGTTTCTGTATTGGAGGAAGCCTGCCGTGGAACTCATGTCCAAGTCAGTGCGAATGATGTTGGGGGGGCTGGCGGCAGCCTTCTGCCTTGGCGGGATGGCGCAGGCGCAGACCGCGCCCGAGGTGGCCGGCCGGATCGAGTGGGGCGTGTGGGTCGATGATGACGGCTGCATGCACTGGTGGGCTGACGGCGGTCTGGAAGGCTATATGCTGGACCGCGTGAACCCCAAGACCGGCAAGCCCGTCTGCCTCAAGCGCAACACCTGCCTGGTCGAGAACACCGATACGCTGTTTGCCACTGACAGCCACAAGCTGACAGCGCACGGCCGCAACTACCTGACCCGGTTCTTCCAGCAGGCCGGTGCCTTTGGGTATGCGGTCTACGGCCATACCGATGCCCGCGCCTCGGATGAATACAACATGTCCCTGTCGCAGCGCCGCGCCAAGGCAGTGGCCGATGTGGCCCGCTCGGTCGGTGCGGTTGTAGAACGCGAGATCGGTTTTGGCGAGCGCCAGCCGATCGCGCCCAATGACTCGGCGGCCAACATGCAGAAGAACCGTCGCGTCGAAGTCGTTTGCTACCGGTGGTGAGAGAGATGAACAACCGTTTTGCGATGGGCCTTGCCCTTCTGACCGCCACCGCGCTTTCGGGCTGTGTCGAGGGCGTGGGTCCCTATACCCAAAGCCCTGACACGGTGATCGCTGTTCCTCGCGACGGCGGGGTAGACAAGACCGGCCTGGCCCCCGGGGGCGGCGCGATCGCCTATGACCCTGACGGGTGTCAGGGCTGGATCATCGACGATGGCGTCGAGGGATATTCTGGCCGCCGGTTTGACCCGGTTTCGGGCCTGCCGGTCTGCAACAACAAGTATCCGCCGGGCACCGTGCTGCGCAACTATCAGACCATGGATGCGGGAATCCGGGATTACGTCCCGCAACCTGCGCGCAACTGACCGCGCGACAGATGGACTTGGGGGGCCGCGGCGAAAGCTGCGGCCCTTTTCCTTTCCGTCCACCACGGATTGTGGTGTGGCAAGGATTGCATAACCATCACTGCGCCCCAACTTTGAAACATCGCACGCAAACATTGTCTTGTTTCTGCAATCAAGCGGGCGCAGGATCACAGGAAGGCCCCTCGTGCAGCAAAGGAAAGGCCCTTGGGCATCAGCGCATTGACCCCCCCGAAAGCAGCGGAAGACACCGTGGAAACGATCCTTGAATTTCCGGACAACCGCCTTCTGATCGACCTCTGCGGCGAATACGACCGCAACCTCGCGCAGATCGAACACCAGATGGGGGTGCATGTCCTGCGGCGCGGAAACCGGCTGGCGGTGATGGGTGAAAAGGGCGCGCGCGAGCAGGCGGCGGCAGTGCTGAACGCGCTTTATGCCCGGCTGGAGTCGGGACGCGGCATCGGACCGGGCGATGTGGATGCCAGTCTGCGTCTGGGGCAGCCGATGCTCCAGCCGCGCGATGGGGCCGAGCAGATCGAGATGTTCGGGTCCAGCATGGAGCTGCGCACCCGCAAGAAACCGATCCAGCCCCGGACCGAGGCGCAAAAGGCCTATGTCGCCAATCTGTTCACGCATGAATTGGGTTTTGGCATCGGCCCGGCCGGCACCGGCAAGACCTATCTGGCCGTGGCGGTGGGGGTGACCATGTTCATCTCGGGCATGGTCGAGCGCATCGTGCTGTCGCGGCCGGCCGTCGAGGCGGGTGAGCGGTTGGGTTTCCTGCCCGGCGACATGAAGGAAAAAGTCGATCCCTACATGCAGCCGCTCTATGACGCGCTGAACGACTTCCTGCCGGCCAAACAGGTGCAGAAGCTGTTGGAGGAAAAGCGGATCGAGATCGCCCCGCTGGCCTTCATGCGCGGGCGCACGCTGTCGAACGCCTTCGTGGTGCTGGACGAGGCGCAAAACGCCACCACCATGCAGATGAAGATGTTTCTGACCCGCCTGGGCGAAGGGTCGCGCATGGTCATCACCGGAGACCGCACGCAGGTGGACCTGCCGCGCGGGGTGGCCTCGGGCCTTGCGGATGCCGAGCGGATCCTGAAAGGGGTGAAGGGCGTCAGCTTCAACTATTTCACCTCGGGTGACGTGGTGCGGCACCCGTTGGTGGCCCGGATCATCGAGGCCTATGAGGCCAATGAGGCGCAGGGCTGAGGGCTGTTTGCCTTTCCGGTCCGGCGCGGCTAAGGGGGCGGCATGGAACCGCTGGTCGATACCGTGATCGAGGATGCGCGCTGGGCCGCGCTGGGGCTTGATTCGCTTGCCGAACGCGCCGCCCGTGCCGCGCTGGCCGATCTCGGGCTGCAAGCCGAGGGCTTTTCGCTTTGCGTGATGGGCTGTGACGATGCCCGCATCGCCGTGCTGAATGCCGATTTTCGCGGCAAGCCCCGCCCCACGAACGTTCTCAGCTGGCCCTCGGACGAGCGCGCAGCCGAGTTTGTGGGCGAATCGCCCGAACTGCCCGCGCCCGGCCCTGCCGACGATCCCTTGCATCTGGGCGATATCGCCATCGCCTATGAGACCTGCGAACGCGAGGCGGCCGAGCAGAAAAAAGTGCTGTCGGATCATGTGACCCATTTGCTGGTTCATGGTTTGTTACATCTCTTGGGCTATGACCATATCGAGGACGCGGATGCCGCGCTGATGGAAGGGATCGAGACGCGGACACTTGCAACTCTGGGCATCGCGGACCCATATTAGGGCGCGGCCAAACGGGGCCGGGCAATCGGAAGAAGGACGGATGGGCAGTCAGGACGGCGAAGCGGGCGCAGAAAGCGCCGGAGGATCATCTGGACAGGCAGAGCCTGACCAACCTGACCGATGGGTTACCCCCGCTGCGGGGGAGCCGAGGGAATCGCGGGGTTTGCTGGGGCGGCTGATCAGCGTCTTTGCACCCGCAGATGCGCCGCCCCCGGTTTCGACCGTTCCTGCACCGGTGGTGCATGGCATGGCCAACCTGCGCCGCTTGCGCGTCGAGGACGTGGCCATCCCCAAGACCGAAATCGTTGCCGTGCCCTTGACCATCGGCAAGGAAGAGCTGGTCGAAGTCTTCAAGCGCGAGGGTTTTTCACGCGTGCCGGTCTACAAGGGCACCCTGGACCATCCGCAGGGTTTGGTGCTGCTGAAGGATCTGGCGCTGCAGCATGGTTTTGCCGCGGGCGGTCGCTTCAGCCTCAAGCGGCTGTTGCGACCGATCCTCTATGTGCCGCCATCGATGCCGTTGCAGGTTCTTTTGCAGAAAATGCAGAAAGATCGCGTGCATATGGCGCTGGTGATCGACGAATATGGCGGCGTCGACGGCTTGGTCACGATCGAGGATCTGATCGAGACCGTGATCGGCGAGATTGAGGACGAGCATGACGAGGACGAGGGCGCCCTCTGGAAAGAGGAAAGCCCGGGCACCTTCATCGTGCAATCCACCGCGCCGCTCGATGATTTCGAACAGGCGATCGGCCTCTCGCTGCGGGGTGGCGAGGAGGATGAAGAGATCGACACGCTGGGCGGTCTGGTCTTTCTGCGCACCGGCCGGGTGCCGCCCCGGGGCGCGCTGGTGCGGCTGGAAAACGGCGCCGAATTCGAGGTGATCGACCGCGACCCGCGCCGGATCAAGCGCCTGCGCCTGCGTCTGCCGCAGGTGGTGGCGGCGCGCGATGCGGCGCTGCAAGACGCCGCCGAGGTGGAGGCCGAATCCTGATCGGGACGGGCTGGCGCAGCGGGCTGCTTTGCCTTGGCCTGGGCGCCATGGCCGCGCTGGGTCAGGCGCCTCTGGATGCCTGGTATCTGGCCCTGCCGGCTTGGGCCGGGATTCTGGCGCAAGTCTCGCGCGCGGCGGATCTGAGGGGCGCGGTCGTCAAGGGGTGGCTTGCGGGCCTTGGCCATTTTGCGCTGGCGCTCAGCTGGATCGTCGAGCCTTTCCTGATCGACATCGGCCGTCATGGCTGGATGGCGCCATTTGCTCTGGTGCTGATGGCGGGAGGATTGGCGTTGTTCTGGGCTGCGGCGGCGGCGCTGGCCTTTGTCGGGGCGGGACGGGCCGACAGCGGCCCTGCACCGCGGGCGCTGGCTTTCGCGCTGCTGCTCACCCTGGCCGAAATGGCGCGCGGCCATGTCCTGACCGGTTTTCCCTGGGCCTTGCCGGGGCATATCTGGATCGACACGCCGGCGTTGCAACTCGCTGCGCATTTTGGCGCCTATGGCCTGACGCTGTTCACGCTGCTGCTGGCGGCGCTGCCGCTAGCCTTTGGCGTGCGCGGGGCAGGGGTCGCCGTCATGGTGCTGGTGGCGATCTGGGGCTGGGGGGACCTGCGCCCGCTGCTGATGCCCGAGACACCCGCCAGTCCGCGCCCGCTGGTGCGGCTGGTCCAGCCCAATGCCGCGCAGGATGTCAAATGGGACCCAGATGAGGCGCTGTCGATCTTTCAACGTCTGCGCGACGCTTCGGCTGACCGCGGGGCAGAGGGTGATGCGCGCCCCGCCCTGATCGTCTGGCCCGAGACCGCATTGCCCTGGCTGTATGAGCCCGATGGCGGCGCGGTGCGCGCGGTGTCAGGGGCCGCGACCGGCGTGCCGCTGCTGTTCGGCGCGCAGCGTTTGCAGGGCGCGCAGGCTTTGAACAGCCTGGTTCTGGTCGATGCCGCCGGGCGCGACCAGGTGGTCTATGACAAGCATCATCTGGTGCCATTTGGCGAATATGTGCCTTTCGGTGACAAGCTGTTCGAGTGGTTTGGCCTCTCTGCCTTCGCCGCGCAGCAGGGCTATGGCTATGCAAAGGGGCCGGGGCCGGCCAGTTTCGAGCTGGAGGGGCTGGGCCGCGTTCTGCCCTTGATCTGCTATGAGGCGGTCTTTCCGCAGGATATCCGCCGCGGCATGGCGGCGGGGCGGCCGGATTTTCTGTTGCAGGTCACCAATGACGCCTGGTTCGGCACGCTGTCCGGGCCATTTCAGCACGCCGCGCTGGCCCGTCTGCGCGCGGTCGAGTTCGGCCTGCCGATGGTGCGGGTGGCCAATACCGGGGTGTCTGCGGTCTGGGATGGGTTTGGCCGCGAGGTGGGGCGCCTGCCCTTTGGCAGCTATGGTCACGCCGATCTGCCGCTGCCGCGGGCGCTGGCAGTCACCCCTTATGCGCGTTTTGGCGAGGCGCCGGTTCTGCTGGCGGTGTTGCTGGGCGGACTCGGGCTGGTGGCGATGCGCCGGCGCGGCAAGACGGACCCTTGACCGCATCCCCGCCCGGCCTTAACGCAGGCCAATTACCGTCACAACGGCTTCCTGGCGTGGCGGGGTATTTCAGCGGAGCACTTCCCCATGAGCAGACTTGACTACATCTTCACCTCGGAATCCGTCTCCGAGGGGCACCCGGACAAGGTGTGCGACCGGATTTCGGACGCCGTTCTGGATGCCTTTCTGGCCGAAGAGCCGCTGGCGCGGGTCGCCTGCGAGACCTTCGCCACCACCAACCGCGTGATCGTGGGCGGCGAAGTCGGGCTGGCGGACAAGGACAAGCTTGAGCAGTTCATGGGCCGCGTCGACGGTATCGTGCGCGACTGCGTCAAGGATATCGGTTATGAGCAGAAAAAGTTTCACTGGGAAAAGCTGAAGGTCCAGAACTTCCTGCACAAGCAATCGGCGCATATCGCCCAGGGTGTGGACCGCGACGGTGCCGGCGATCAGGGCATCATGTTCGGCTATGCCTGCCGTGAGACCGAGGCGCTGATGCCCGCCCCGATCCAGTATGCCCATGCCATCCTGCGCCGTCTGGCAGAGGTGCGCAAATCGGGTCAGGAGCCCAGGCTTCGCCCTGACGCCAAGTCGCAAATCTCGCTGCGCTATGCGAATGGCAAGCCGGTCGAAGTGACCTCGATCGTGCTGTCGACCCAGCATGAATCGAAAAAGCAGACCAGCAAGCACATCCGCGAGATCGTCGAGCCCTATATCCGCGAAGTGCTGCCCGAGGGTTGGATCACCGACAAGACCGAATGGTGGGTCAACCCGACCGGCACCTTCGTGATCGGCGGCCCCGATGGCGACGCGGGACTGACCGGGCGCAAGATCATCGTCGACACCTATGGCGGCGCAGCCCCGCATGGCGGCGGCGCGTTCTCGGGCAAGGACCCGACCAAGGTCGACCGCTCGGCCGCTTATGCCGCGCGCTATCTGGCCAAGAACGTGGTTGCGGCCGGTCTGGCCGATCGCTGCACGCTGCAGGTCAGCTATGCCATCGGTGTGGCCAAGCCGCTGTCGATCTATGTCGATACCCACGGCACCGGTCAGGTCGAGGCCGAGCGGATCGAGAAGGCCGTGGCCGAATGCATGGACCTGACGCCCCGCGGCATCCGCGAGCATCTGGGCCTGAACAAGGCGATCTATTCGCGCACTGCCGCCTATGGCCATTTTGGTCGCGACCCCGAGGCCGATGGCGGCTTTTCGTGGGAGCGCACCGATCTGATCGAGGCGCTGAAGAAAGCGGTCTGACCGCGTGCTTGACCTCAGCCGCCCGTGGCCTTAGGGCCGCGGGCGGATTGGCAGGAGCGGATGATGGCAGACCGGGCGGCACATGAAGGACGGCGGAACTTTTACGGCCGTGTGCATGGCAAGACCCTGCGCGCCAGCCAGAAGGCCTATCTGGCCGAGGATCTGGGCCGCTGGAGCCTGACCGGCATCTCGGTCGAGGAAAACCTTGACCGCACCCCTCTCGACCTGATGGCCCTGTCAGGCGGCCGGCCGGTCTGGCTGGAGGTCGGCTTTGGCGGCGGCGAGCATCTGATCCACATGGCCGCACGCTATCCCGACATGTTCATCATCGGCGCCGAGCCTTTCGTGAACGGCATCGCGATGCTGTTGGGCAAGATTCGCGATGCCGGCGTGGACAATCTGGCGCTGCATCCCGGCGATGTGCGCGATCTGTTTGACGTGCTGCCGGCGGCGGGGATCGCCAAGGCCTTTCTTAACTATCCCGACCCTTGGCCCAAGGCCCGCCACCACCGCCGCCGCTTTGTGACGCCCGGCTATCTGCAGCCCTTGGCGCGGGTGCTGATGGATGGGGCCGAGTTTCGTGTGGCGACCGACATTCCCGATTATGTGCGCCAGACGCTGGAGGAAGTGCCGCAAGCCGGCTTTACGCTGGAACGGCAGGCAGGCATGGGCGCTGCGTGGGAGGACTGGCTCTCCACCCGATACGAGCAGAAGGCGCTGCGCGAGGGGCGCGATCCGCATTACCTGACCTTCCGGCGCAACGCGCGCCCTGCTGGCGAATAAATCACCACTGCGGCGTTGAAATGGCGGGCCAATCGCATGAGGGCCTGCCATGCCAGACATCCGCATCACCAATTGCCACGTCCATTGCTTTACCGACCGTCACATCCCGCGCCACTATCCGCATCGGGCACTGATCCCGTTCAAGCGACGGCCGGGATTGGTGCGGGTGCTGGCAGCGGGCGCGCATCTGTTGGGACAAGAGGGGCTGGCGCAAAACCTGCGGCGGCTGGCGCGGTTTGGCTCGGAGGCGCGGGCGGCATCGCAGGCCGAGATCCTTGCGCGATTGAACCCGCAATATCCCGAAGACGCCCGTTTCGTGATTTTACCTATGGCGATGGAGGCATCCGGGCACGGGCCGGTGCCGGTGCCGATTGCCGCCCAGCATGACGAGTTGGCGACGCTGGCGGCAACCCCCGGCTGGGCGGGACGGCTGATCCCCTTCGCCGGCATCGACCCGCGCCTGCCGGGGGCCGCTGCCGAACTGCGGCGCTGTATCGAGGTCTTGGGGTTTCGCGGGTTGAAGATTTATCCCCGTTTGGGCTTCGCGCCGGATCATCCGGTGCTGATGGCCGAGGTCTATCCGCTGCTTGAGGCGCGTGGCCTTCCGGTGGTCAGCCATTGTTCGCGCGGCGGGGTGACCGGGCGGGGGATCGCTGCGGCACAGGCCGATGCGCTGTCGGCCCCGCAGGCCTTCATCCCGGTGATGCGGGCATTTCCCCGTCTGCGCGTCAACCTTGCACACTTTGGCGGTGCGGCGGATTGGCAGGCTTATGTCGATGAGGGCGTTACACCGGGGCAGGAGGGGGACAACTGGATGCTTTCGATCCGCGACATGATCCTGTCGGGCGATTACCCCGGCCTCTGGACCGACATTTCCTATACGCTGTTTGAAACCGAGGCCTATCTGCCGGTGCTGAAGCTGCTGCTGGACGACACGCGGATTGCCGGGCGGGTGCTGTTCGGCTCGGATTATTACATGACCCGGCAGGAGGCGCTGTCCGAGCGGGCCGTCTGGGTCCGGCTGCGGGCGGGGCTGGGCGAGGGGCGTTTTCGCCAGATCGCCGAGGTCAACCCCGAGGTCTGGCTGGGCGAGCGCGCCGCGATCTGACCTTTCCTTGTGCGGCTGCTTGCGCTAACCCATCCCGGCACGAAATCTGGAGGCCGGGCATGTCTGCACATGGGGAAGCGCAACCGATGAAAGCCCTGAAGTCGGGGCCGTTGTCCGGCACGGCGCTGGTGCCGGGCGACAAGTCGATCAGCCACCGCGCGCTGATCTTCGGTGCGATGGCCGTGGGCGAGACCCGGATCACGGGTCTGCTGGAAGGGCAGGATGTGCTGGATACCGCCAAGGCGATGCGCGCCTTTGGCGCAACAGTCACCCGCCACGGCCTGGGCGATTGGACCGTGAGTGGCGTGGGCGTTGGCGGTTTTCAGGAGCCTGCCGATGTGATCGATTGCGGCAACTCCGGCACGGGCGTGCGGTTGATCATGGGCTGCATGGCGACCAGCCCGATCACCGCGACCTTCACGGGCGATGCCTCGCTGCGCAAACGGCCGATGGGGCGGGTAACCGATCCGCTGGCGCTGTTTGGCGCGCGGGCCTATGGCCGGCAGGGCGGGCGCTTGCCGATGACGATCGTGGGGGCCGCCAATCCGGTGCCGGTGCGCTATGCGCTGCCGGTCGCCTCGGCGCAGGTGAAGTCGGCGGTTCTGCTGGCGGGGCTGAACGCGCCGGGCGAAACTGTCGTGATCGAACGCGAACCGACCCGCGACCATTCCGAGCGGATGCTGCGCGGCTTTGGCGCCGAACTGTCGGTCGAGCAGACAGCCGAGGGACATGTGATTACCCTGAAGGGCCGGCCCGAGCTGCGTCCGCAAAGCGTGGCGGTGCCGCGCGATCCGTCCTCGGCCGCGTTTCCCGTCTGTGCGGCGCTGATCGTGCCGGGTTCGGAGATCATGGTGCCGGGCGTCAGCCAGAACCTGACCCGCAATGGTCTGTTCCTGACGCTGGTCGAGATGGGCGCCGAGATCGACTTTGTGAATCCCCGCGAGGAGGGGGGTGAGCCGGTGGCTGACCTGCGGGTCCGGTTCTCGGGAGCGATGAAGGGCATCGAGGTGCCACCCGAGCGCGCGCCGAGCATGATCGACGAATATCCGATCCTGTCGGTGGTTGCGGCCTTCGCCGAGGGCCGCACCGTGATGCGGGGTGTCAAGGAGTTGCGGGTGAAGGAATCCGACCGCATCGACGCGATGGCCCGCGGGCTTGAGGCCTGCGGTGTGCGCATTGAAGAAGACGAGGATACCTTGATCGTGCATGGCATGGGGCCGGGCGGCGTGCCGGGCGGCGCCACCGCCAAGACCCATCTGGACCACCGGATCGCCATGAGCTTTCTGGTCTGCGGGATGGCGGCGCAACAGCCGGTGGCGGTGGATGATGCCGCGCCGATCCTGACATCTTTCCCGATCTTTGAAGGTCTGATGACCGGTCTGGGCGCCACGCTGGAGCGTGGCTGAGGGCTGAAAGCGCCGGGGGCGCTTCGCCCCCCGGACCCCCCGAGGGTATTTGGGTCATGATGAGGCAGGGGCGCACGATGATCTTTACCGTGGCAATCGACGGGCCGGCGGCTGCGGGCAAGGGCACGATCGGTCGGGCGCTGGCTGATCGCTTTGGTTTTGCGCATCTGGATACCGGGCTGCTGTATCGGGCGGTCGGCATGAAGGGGGGCGATCCGGCCGAGGCGGCCCGTGGGCTGGTGCCCGAGGATCTGGCGCGCGGCGATCTGCGCTCGCTTGCGGCAGGGCAGGCGGCGAGCAAGGTTGCGGTGATTCCCGAGGTGCGCGCAGCGCTGCTGGCGTTTCAGCGGGCCTTTGCGCGGCGCGAGGGCGGGGCTGTGCTGGATGGGCGCGACATCGGCACGGTGATCTGTCCCGAGGCCGAGGTGAAGCTGTTTGTCACCGCCAGCCCCGAGGTGCGGGCGCACCGGCGTTGGCTGGAGGTGGGGGGCGACGAGGCGCAGGTCTTGGCCGAGGTGCGCGAGCGCGACGCCCGTGACATGGGCCGCGCCGATGCCCCGCTGCGCCCTGCAGCGGATGCGGTGATGATCGACACGACTGCGCTGGATGCAGATGCCGCGTTGGCCGTGGCGCAGGCCGCCGTGGAGCGCGCGCTGCGGCGCTGATCTTCTTTTGCAGGAAGGGCGCGGCGCGTGTTTTTCTTGCGGGACAGGCGCAATCGGTCTATAGCCCGCCCATCCCGCAGGACACCCGGCTTTGCCGGGGTTATCCCATTGGGGCCATCAAAGACCGGCGGAGCCAACCGCATGGCCTGAAAACCATGAAAAGGACAAACTGCATATGTGCGCCAAAGCATCCATGGATGAATTTGAAGCCCTTCTGAAGGAGAGCTTCGAGATCGACACCCCGGAAGAGGGTTCGGTCGTCAAGGGCAAGGTCATCGCCATCGAGGCGGGCCAGGCCATCATCGACGTCGGCTACAAGATGGAAGGCCGTGTCGATCTGAAAGAATTTGCAAATCCCGGCGAAGCCCCGTCGATCAATATCGGCGATGAGGTCGAGGTCTATCTGGACCGCGTCGAGAATGCCCGTGGCGAGGCCGTGATCTCGCGCGAGAAAGCCCGCCGCGAAGAAGCCTGGGACCGTCTGGAAAAAGCCTATGCCAGCGAGACCCGCGTCGAAGGCGCGATCTTCGGCCGCGTCAAGGGTGGCTTTACCGTCGATCTGGGTGGCGCTGTTGCGTTCCTGCCGGGCAGCCAGGTTGATGTGCGCCCCGTGCGCGATGCCGGCCCGCTGATGGGCATCAAGCAGCCGTTCCAGATCCTGAAAATGGACCGTCGTCGCGGCAATATCGTCGTGTCGCGTCGTGCCATCCTCGAAGAATCGCGTGCCGAACAGCGCGCCGAGGTGATCTCGAACCTGTATGAAGGCCAGACCGTTGACGGCGTGGTGAAGAACATCACCGAATACGGCGCCTTCGTCGATCTGGGCGGCGTGGACGGCCTGCTGCACGTCACCGACATGGCATGGCGTCGCGTCAACCATCCGTCGGAGATCCTGGCGATCGGCGAGACCGTGAAGGTCCAGGTCATCAAGATCAACAAGGAAACCCACCGCATCAGCCTCGGCATGAAGCAGCTGCAGTCGGATCCGTGGGATGCGGTTGAAAAGGCCTATCCGATCGGTTCGGTCCACAAGGGCCGCGTGACCAACATCACCGATTACGGCGCCTTCGTGGAGCTGGAAGCCGGCGTCGAAGGTCTGGTCCACGTTTCGGAAATGTCCTGGACCAAGAAGAACGTGCACCCCGGCAAGATCGTCTCGACCTCGCAGGAAGTGGACGTCATGGTGCTGGAAATCGACAGCGCCAAGCGCCGCGTCAGCCTGGGCCTGAAGCAGACCCAGCGCAATCCGTGGGAAGTCTTTGCCGAAACCCACCCGGTGGGCTCGGTCATTGAAGGCGAAGTCAAGAACATCACCGAATTCGGTCTGTTCGTCGGCCTCGACAACGACATCGACGGCATGGTGCACCTGTCCGACCTGTCCTGGGATCAGCGCGGCGAAGACGCGATCCAGAACTATCGCAAGGGCGACACCGTCAAAGCGATGGTTTCGGAAGTCGACATCGAGAAAGAGCGCATCTCGCTGTCGATCAAGAACCTGGGCGACGACACCTTTACCGAAGCGGTGGACGGCGTTAAGCGCGGTGGCGTGATCACCGTCTCCGTCTCGGCGATCGAAGATGGCGGCATCGAGGTGGAATACAACGGCGCCAAGTCGTTCATCCGCCGTTCGGATCTGGCTCGCGACCGCGCCGACCAGCGCCCCGAGCGTTTCTCGGTCGGTGACAAGATCGACGTGCGCGTGACCAACATCGACCCCAAGACCCGTCGTCTGGGCCTGTCGATCAAGGCGCGCGAGATCGCCGAAGAGAAGGAAGCCGTGGAGCAGTATGGCTCGTCCGATTCGGGCGCGTCGCTGGGCGATATCCTGGGTGCCGCGCTGCGCGACCGCACCTGATCGCCATCCGGCATCTGACAAACCAAGAGGCCCCGCCATCGGCGGGGCCTTGCCATTTGCGCGGGCCGAAGGGCTGATTTTAGATTTGTGTGATGGGCTTTTGTGGCTATAGTCCTCGGATAACAGGGAAAAATCAGCCGGGCCGATTGGCCCTCAGGGAGCCTTCGCATGATCCGCTCGGAACTGATCCAGAAAATCGCGGACGAAAACCCAGATCTGACCCATCGCCATGTCGAGCGGCTGGTAAACACGGTCTTTGACGAGATCACCGAGGCGCTGGCCCGTGGGGATCGGGTCGAGTTGCGTGGTTTCGGCGCGTTTTCGGTCAAGGCGCGCGACGCCCGGCAGGGCCGCAATCCCCGCACCGGCGAGTCCGTGCAAGTCGATGAAAAGAAGGTGCCGTTCTTCAAGACCGGCAAGTTGCTGCGCGACCGGCTGAACGGCGCGTAAAGGAAAGGAGGCCCGGATGATCCGTGCCCTGCGTCTGGCGGTTCTGGGTTTGATTGCCCTTCTGCTGTTTGTGGTCGCGCTGGCCAATCGGGCCGCGGTCAGTCTGAAGCTGCTGCCGGACGATATCGCCAATCTTCTGGGCCGCAACTGGCAGATCGACCTGCCGCTGTTTGTCGTGGTTTTTGCCGGCGTGGCGCTGGGCCTGCTGATCGGCTTCCTTTGGGAGTGGCTGCGCGAACACAAGCATCGCGCCGATGTCTCGGTCAAATCGCGCGAGCTGGCGCGGATGGAGCGCGAACTGGCCGCCCTGCGCGACGCCAAGGGCCAGCCACAGGACGAGGTTCTGGCGCTTCTCGACACCAAGAAGGTCTGACATGGCCGACATCCGTGTGAAGATCTGCGGGTTGACCCGTCTTGAGGATGTTGCCGCGGTGGCGGCTGCGGGGGCGGCTTATGCCGGCCTGGTGTTCTTTGCCAAAAGCCCGCGCAATGTCTCGGTTGCACAGGCCCGGGCGCTGGCGCTGGCCGCCCCGCCGGGGGTGATGAAGGTCGGGCTGGTGGTTGACGCCGACGATGCCACGCTTGCGGCGATTCTGGCCGAGGTGCCACTGGACATGCTGCAATTGCACGGGGCTGAGACACCGGCGCGGGTGGCCGAGGTCAAGGCCCGCTTTGGTCTGCCGGTGATGAAGGCCGTGGGCGTGGCCGAGCCGGACGATCTTGAGCGGGTGCTGGACTACTCGCTGGTGGCCGACCAGATTCTCGTCGATGCCAAACCGCCAAAGGGCGCCGATCTGCCGGGGGGCAACGGTATCAGCTTTGACTGGCGGCTGGTGGCGCAGCGGCGCTGGATCCGGCCCTGGATGCTGGCTGGTGGCCTTAACCCGGAAAATGTGGCCGAGGCGATCCGTCTGACCAACGCGCGGCAGGTCGACGTGTCCTCGGGTGTGGAAAGCGCGCCTGGTGTCAAGGATGCCGCCCGAATCGCAGCCTTTGTTTCGGCGGCGAAGGGCGGCGGCGGTTCCAAGGGGTTCCGGCTGCCCGAAGCCTGAGCGAGGGCCGTCGAGGCCCCTTTCCCCGCCCGCGCATCGGCGCTACATCGGTTCAATGGAAAGCGGAGGGTGCGGCATGGCCGAGGATGGAATCAACAGCTTCATGACCGGCCCGGACGAGCGTGGCCGGTTTGGTATCTTTGGCGGGCGCTTCGTGTCCGAAACGCTGATGCCGCTGATCCTCGAGCTGGAAGAGCGCTACAATTTCGCCAAGACCGACCCGACCTTCTGGGCCGAGATGGAAGATCTGTGGAAGCACTATGTCGGTCGGCCCTCGCCGCTCTATTATGCGCCGCGCCTGACCGAAGAACTGGGCGGCGCCAAGATCTATCTCAAGCGGGACGAGCTGAACCATACCGGTGCCCACAAGATCAACAACGTGCTGGGTCAGATCATCCTCGCCCGTCGCATGGGCAAGACCCGGATCATCGCCGAGACCGGCGCGGGCCAGCACGGGGTGGCGACCGCCACCGTCTGCGCCCGCTTTGGCCTGAAATGCGTGGTCTATATGGGGGCCCATGACGTGGAACGTCAGGCCCCCAACGTTTTCCGGATGCGCCTGCTGGGGGCCGAGGTGATCCCCGTCACCTCCGGACGCGGCACGCTGAAGGACGCCATGAACGATGCGCTGCGCGATTGGGTGACCAACGTGCGCGACACCTTCTATTGCATCGGCACGGTGGCCGGCCCCCATCCCTATCCGGCGATGGTGCGCGATTTCCAGTCGATCATCGGCAAGGAGGTCCGCTGGCAGCTGGCCGAGCAGGAGGGCGAAGGCCGCCTGCCTGACACGGTGATCGCCGCGATCGGCGGCGGCTCGAACGCGATGGGACTGTTCTATCCCTTCCTGGACGACCCGTCCGTGCGGATCATCGGGGTCGAGGCCGGCGGCAAGGGCGTCGATGACCGGATGGAGCATTGCGCCAGCCTGACCGGCGGCCGCCCCGGCGTGCTGCACGGCAACCGCACCTATCTGTTGCAGGACGGCGATGGCCAGATCCTCGAGGGCTATTCGATCTCGGCCGGTCTCGATTACCCCGGCATCGGGCCCGAGCATGCCTGGCTGCATGACATTGGTCGGGCCGAATATGTCAGCATCACGGATGCCGAGGCGCTGGTCGCCTTCCAGACCCTGTGCCGTCTGGAGGGGATCATCCCCGCTTTGGAACCCAGCCACGCGCTGGGCCATGTGATCAAGCTGGCACCGACCCTGCCCAATGATCACATCATCGTCGCCAACCTCTGTGGGCGTGGCGACAAGGACATCTTCACCGTCGCCAAGCATCTTGGCTTTGACATGAAGGTCTGATCGGCCGCTTGGCCTGCTGCCAGACGGCCCCCATTCTGGGGGCCGTTTGCATTTTGCACAGCCGAAGTGGCCTGACCTGCCAGTTGTGGACAGGTTGCGGGCTATCTGTCACGTTGTATAAACTTTTGCGCGATAGACGATCTCGCGACTGCACGGATGATTGGTGATGCCGCCCCCCCCCTCGCGGCAGGACAGTAACGCAACGAAGGAAAGAAGAATGCGCGTGCTGCGTGATTGGATGACCGGCCTTTCAGCATTGGTCCTGACGGCGGCGATGGCGATGCCCGCGGCAGCCGGCGGGCCGTCTGCATCGGAAGACGAGGCGGGGGCGGTGGTCGGCGTCGAGACCGGCGCGGATGACGGCACGATGTGGAGCGGCGGCAGTCCTGATTTCTGCGAGGCCTGCGACGGCGCGGTGGTCGATGAAGCGACCGATCCGGGTGAAAGCGAAGGCGTCGAAAGCGGGGCCAATCCGGGCGAGGAGGGCACCGCAAGCGTGGAGCCGATTGACCGTGGCGTCTCTGCACCGAATGTGCGGGACGAGGATGATGTCAGCGGTCCGGCCTTTGACGGCGAGTCTTTTGGCGGCTTGTCCGCCACGGCGGAGGGGGCGACCACCCAGGGGCCCCGTGGCGCGGCGCGCGCGAACGACCGTGGCGCGTCGCGCGATTGCGTGGCCGGGTCAGGGACGGCGCAGGCCTTCTTCTGCCGCCACTGACGCAGGGCAGATCCCGCCGCCGGAGACAGGACAAGACCGCTGCGGTTGGCAAGATCTCCGCGCCGCGCGGCTGTCAGCCCCTGAAGCGGTCGGCCAGTCTTTGCAGCGGGCTTCGGGTGTCGGGTTCCGGTTCTGCTTGGGCAGACGGTTTCGGGGGCTGTGCCTTGGCCGGGGCGGGTGCCGCTTCAGGCCCCTTGCCGGAATTGCGGGCCGGCGCCATGCGCTGCGCCACGGCGTTCAGAAACCGCGGCCCATCACCTGCTGCCAGCGCCGGTGCCCCGTCGGAGATCCCGCGTTGCAGATCGTCCAGCCAGTCGGCATCGGCCTTGGCAAAATCGGCCAGCACATAGGCCGCAACCCGGTCCTTGTTGCCGGGATGGCCGATCCCCAGCCGCACCCGGGCATAGGCCTCGCCCAGATGGGCATGGATCGAACGCAGGCCGTTATGCCCGGCATGGCCGCCGCCCTGCTTCAGTCGCACGCGACCCGGTTCAAGGTCCAACTCGTCATGAAAGACGGTGATGTCCTCGACCGCGATCTTCCAGAAGGCTGCCGCGGCTTGCACCGATTCGCCCGAGAGGTTCATGAACGTCTCGGGTTTCAGCAGCGCCAGTTTCTGGCTGCCCAGACGCCCTTCGGCGACCTGCCCCTTGAAGGCCTTGCGCCAGGGCGAAAACCCGTGATCGGCAGCGATCCGGTCCAGTGCCATGAAGCCGATATTGTGGCGATTGCCCGCATATTTCGGCCCCGGATTGCCCAGACCCACCCAGAGTTTCATCGCCCCACCTTCTGCAGCCTTTGTCCGCGCGGCGATTGTGCCCGTGTTTGCGGCCGGGCTTCAAGCCCATCGCCCGCCGTCCGCCCCCCGCGCATGAAAAAGGGCGCCGCGACAGATGCGCGGCGCCCCGATATCCGATCCTGAAAGATCAGGCTTCGTCAGCCAGAATACCGGTCGGCGCGGTGATGTTGGCGATCACGAAGTTGCGCTCGATGGTCGGCTTGCAGCCTTCGGGCAGGGTGACATCATTGATGTGGATCACATCGCCGAAAGTCTTGCCGGTCAGGTCAACCACGATCTCGGACGGAATGTTCGAGGCGGTGACTTCCAGTTCAACTTCCGGGCGGACCATGGTCAGGGTGCCGCCACGCTTGAGGCCCGGCGAGGCCTCGTGGTTGATGAAGGTCACATGGATGAACAGGTTGATGCGGCTGTCATCATGCAGGCGCATGAAGTCGATATGGACCGGCAGGTCCTTGACCACGTCGCGCTGCACGCCGCGGCAGACCACGTGCGTGTCGGGTTGGCCCTCGACTTGCAGGTTGATCAGCGACGACAGGAAGCGGCCGGCTTTCAGGCGCTTCAGCAGCACGTTGTAGTTGACGTTGATCGGGGTCGGCTCTTTGCCGTCGCCGTAAACGATGCCGGGAACGTAGCCCTCACGACGGGCTTTGCGGGCGGCCCCCTTGCCTGTCCCCGCGCGTGCCACGGCCGGAAGATTCGGGATCTCGCGTGCCATAGGTATCTCCTTTGGTTGCACTCGCCGCCATCCTCCAAGGGTGCATGGCGACCGGCGGGCGATACCCGAATTCCGGCGGAAAGAAAAGCACGAATCGCGGGCATTGCGCCCGCCGCGGTGGGGCTGATAGGTCAGGGGCATGACCAGCCTTGTCCGACATCTGACAGTCGCCCGCGCGCCCGTCGCGGCCTTCGCCGCCATGGGCCTGTTATGGGGCGCCTACGCCGCCGTGCTGCCCGATGTCAAGGCGCAGCTGGGCGTCGACGAGGCGCGGCTGGGGCTGCTGATGCTGGCAAGCCCGGTGGCGGCGGTGCTGGCGATGCTGGTGGCGCCGGGGGTGGGCGCCGCTTTGGGGCGGGCGGCGCTGCCGCTGGCCACGCTGGCGATGGCGCTGGCCTTCACACAGCCGGGACAGGTGCAGGCGCTGTGGCTGTTTCCGCTGGCGATGCTGCTGGCCGGGGCGGCGACAGGCCTGACCGATGTGCTGATGAACGCGCGCACCGCAGCACTTGAGACCGCACGCGGGCTGCACCTGATGAACCTGTGTCACGCTGCCTATTCCTTTGGCTATGCCGGCGGCGCGCTGGCCACCGGCGCAATGCGAGACGCGGGTCTGCCGCCGGGCCGGATCATGCTGGTGTCTGCGGCTGCGGCCGGCCTTCTTGCGCTGCTGACGGCCGAGCGCGATGGCGCGATCGACGGGCTGGCGCGGCCGAAAGGCGCGGCGGGCCGGCTGGGGCTTGTGCCGCTGGTCGGCGGCGCGGTGGTGCTGATCGCCTTTTTGACCGAGAACGCGGCCGAATACTGGTCGGCGCTGCATATCGAGCAGACCCTCGGCGGCAGCCCTGCCGAAGGCGCGATGGGCCCGGCGGTGATGGCGCTGACCATGGGCGTGGCGCGGATTGCCGGGCAGGGGCTGCTGATGCGGCTGAACCCGTTCTCCCTTCTGGCGATCGGGTCTGTCGTGGCGGCGGGTGGGGTGACGGTGGCGGCGCTGGCTGCGACGCCCGGCATGGCCCATGCAGGCTTCATCGTCATGGGGGTGGGCGCATCGGTGATCGCGCCCACGGCCTTTTCACTGGTGGGCCGACTGGCCTCGCCCGAGGCGCGGGGCCGCGCCGTCGCCCGCGCAACGCTATACGGCTATTTCGGCTATTTTGTCGGCCCCCCCGCGCTGGGCGCATTGGCGGGATCATTGGGCCTGCGCGCCGCCTTTGTCGCGGCGGCGCTGATCCTGCTGCTGGTGCCCGTGCTGGCGCGGCTGATGGCCCGCGCCGCGCGCTAGGCCGGCCTCACTCGATCTGCTTGGCCACGAACCACGAAACCGGGATCGCCGCTACAAAGCCCAGCGCCGCGGCGATCACGATTGGTTTCAGCGTGTCGTTGCCGGTGGTCAGCGCGGCCACGATAAACGCCCCCATCATGGAGGTGGAGGCGATGGAGAAAATCAAAAGCATGAGACGGGTCATCGGTCAGCCTTTCACGGGAATGTCTGCTGCCATTGAGCCGCGGCCAGTGCCGCAGGCCATGATCCAGCGCAAATCGGCATCTCTGATCCGGGTTTTTGCCTGCGACCTGCAGCCGCAGGTTGACAGGCGCGATCTGGCTTGCTGTCCCCGCGCCCCCTTGACCCGGCGCCAGCGCCACACGATCTATGGCTGGCAATCGCATCCGAGGCCCATCGTGTCGCCCATCCTTCCGCCTGCGCCGGACCGCACATCGCCAGACGGGCAAGACTCGGATGATCTGGCCGAACGGTTGGAGGAGTTCATTCATCCGCAGGTCAAGCCCCTGTCAGTGGTGCTGACCGAGGCCGCCAGCCAAATCGGCTCTGAACTTAAGGAGACAAACGGCACCCGCGTCACCGTTGGCCAGCTGGTGGAACACCTCTCTAGCCGCGGGCTTGCCCCTCTGGTCCTTCTGGTGGCGTTGCTGAACGTGGTGACGATCATCCCCGGCTCATCGACGATTCTCGGCATGCCGCTGGTGTTTCTGGGGCTGGGGCTGGTGATCGGCGCGCGTCGCATCTGGCTACCCGCACGCGTGCGGCGCTGGAGCTTCGAGTTTTCGGCGCTGGAAAAGACCGTCCTGCGCGGTGTGCCCTGGTTGCAGAAAATCGAGCGGCTTGCCCGCCCACGCTTCTGGCTCTGGCCCGGGATGGAGGCCATGGCCGACCGGGCCTATGGTGTGCTGGTGCTGGTCTTCGCCCTGATGATTACCCTGCCGGTGCCCTTTGGCAATACCATGCCAGCAATTACCATCACCTTGATATCGCTTGGCTTTACTGCTCGGGACGGGCTGTGGGTGCTGGCGGGGCTGGTGACCGGCACCCTGGCGGTTGGTGTGATTCTGGGTTTTGCCGGAGCCGCTGCCTTTCTGGGCATGCAGGTCTTTGGCGGCTGATGGGAACGGGGGCGCTGCCCCCGCGGCCTGCGGCCTTCCCCCGGGGTATTTCGATCATGATGATGAGCATAGGCATGATCTCATCATGACGAAAATACCCCGGGGTCCGGGGCGGCGCCCCGGGGTCTGCAACTTGAGCGCGGTCAGCCGTTGAAGAGGAAGTGCAAAACGTCGCCGTCCTTGACCTCATAGGTCTTGCCTTCCACGCGGAACTTGCCGGCCTCTTTCGCCCCCGCCTCGCCGTTGCCAGCGATGTAATCCTCATAGGCAATGGTTTCGGCGCGGATGAAGCCGCGTTCAAAATCGCCATGGATCACGCCGGCGGCCTGAGGGGCCAGCGTGCCTTTGGTGATGGTCCAGGCACGGGCCTCCTTGGGGCCGACGGTGAAATAGGTCTGCAGGCCCAACAATTCATAACCGGCGCGGATCAGCCGGTCGAGGCCGGCCTCGGTCAGGCCCATTTCCGACAGGAACATCTCGGCATCCTCGGCGGGCATCTGCGCCAGCTCTTCCTCGATACGGGCCGAGATCACCACCGTCCCCGCACCCTGCCGTGCGGCCATCTCGGCCACGCGGGCCGACTGGCTGTTACCGGAGGCGGCAGCGGATTCCTCGACGTTGCAGACGTACAGCACAGGCTTCGCGGTCAGCAGTTGCAGCAGGCGCCAGGCACGCTGGTCGTCTGCCGACACTTGCACGGTCCGGGCCGGCTGGCCGTTTTCCAGCGCGGCCTGCGCCAGCGCCAGCAGGCGGTCCTGATCGACGGATTCCTTGTCGCCGCCCTTGATCTTGCGGGCGAGGTTGGCGCGGCGGCGCTCGATCGATTCCAGATCGGCCAGCATCAGTTCGGTCTCGATGGTCTCGGCGTCGGCCACCGGGTCGATCCGGCCCTCGACATGGGTGATGTCGCCATCTTCAAAGCAGCGCAGCACATGGGCGATGGCGTCGCATTCGCGGATATTGGCCAGAAACTGGTTGCCAAGACCCTCACCCTTGGAGGCCCCGCGCACGAGGCCGGCAATGTCGACAAAGGTCATGCGCGCCGGCAGGATCTGCTTCGAGCCGGCGATGGCCGCCAGCTTGTCCAGCCGGGCATCGGGCACCGAGACTTCGCCCACATTCGGCTCGATGGTGCAGAAAGGAAAGTTGGCCGCCTGTGCCGCCGCCGTGCGGGTCAGCGCGTTGAACAGTGTCGATTTGCCGACATTCGGAAGCCCGACGATCCCCATACGAAAGCCCATGTCAGACCCTTTCCCTTCTATGCGCCGGCCGCTTTTAGGAGGTGGCGGGGGGCGGATCAAGCGCGATGCTACGCGTCGCTACACGGGTTTACATATCCGGCGTGGCAAATATGGTTCGGGCGAAGCGAAGGAAGGACATTTTACATGCGCATTTTCTCGACCCTTGCCCTGATGGTCACCCTTTTGCAGCCCGCCACAGCGCAGGAGTTGGTCCTGGGCGCCGGTTTTTCGGACTTTGCGCGCAATGAGGCGATCGATAGTGTGGTGCTGTCGGGCGAATTGCGCAGCGCATCCCTTGCGTCGCTGTTGGGGGCCGATGTGACGGCGATGGCCGTGCTGGATGTGCATGTCGAGGGCGATGGATTTGCCGGGATCGGTCTGGCTGCGCGCTGGCCGGTGGGGATGGGGGGCTGGTTCGTCGACGCGGGGGTGGCGCCGGGCGTCTACAATGCCGGCAAGTCTGGCAATTTTCTGGGGCGTGATCTTGAGTTCCGCTCGCATCTGGGGGTGGGGCGCAAGATGGCCAATGGCCATGCCTGGTCATTGGCTGTCTTGCACAAGTCGAACGCCGATACCGGCGAGATCAACCCCGGCATGAACACCGCCCTGTTGCGCTGGCATCGCGGGTTCTGAGCCGCCCGCCCTTGCCTTTTGGTGGCGCCTGCCCCATCAAGGAGGCCAAAGTGGAGGCCGCCCCGTGACCCGCATCGACCAGACTTTCACCCGCCTGCGCGCCGAGGGGCGCAAGGCTTTTGTCGCCTATGTCATGGGCGGCGATCCGGATGCCGCCACCACCGCCGAGGTGCTGGCTGGCCTGCCCGCCGCCGGCGTGGACATCATCGAGCTGGGCATGCCCTTCACCGATCCGATGGCTGACGGGCCCACCATCCAGTTGGCGGGCCAGCGCGCCCTGGAGGCTGGCATGACCATGGACCGTGTGATTGATCTGGTGCGCGGGTTCCGCAAGCAGGACGATGCGACGCCGATCGTGCTGATGGGCTATTACAACCCGATCTATTCTCGTGGTGTCGACCGGTTTCTGGCCGAGGCGAAAGAGGCCGGGATCGACGGTCTGATCGTCGTGGACCTGCCGCCCGAAGAGGATGAAGAGCTGTGCATCCCCGCGCAGGCGGCCGGCATCAACTTCATCCGTCTGGCCACGCCCACCACCGATGACAAGCGCCTGCCCAAGGTGCTGCAGAACACCAGCGGCTTTGTCTATTACGTCTCGGTCACCGGCATTACCGGGGCGGCGGCTGCGCAAGCGGCTGAAGTTGGGCCTGAGGTGGCGCGGATCAAGCGTCAGACCGACCTGCCGGTGATCGTGGGCTTTGGCATCACCACGCCCGAGGCCGCGCGCCAGATCGCCGGGATCGCGGATGGCTGCGTGGTCGGATCGGCCATCGTCAAGGAGATCGGTGCAGGCAAGCCGGTGGCTGAGGTGCTGGCCGGCGTCGCCGCACTGGCGGCGGGCGCACATTCGGCCTGACCCATGGCCCCCGTCATCACCTGCATCGAGGATTTGAAGCGCCTGCACAAGCGGCGGGCGCCGAGGATGTTCTGGGATTATTGCGAAAGCGGCAGCTATACCGAGCAGACCTTTCGCGAAAATACCATCGACTTCCAGAAGTTGCGGCTGCGCCAGCGGGTTGCGGTCGACATGTCGGATCGCTCCACCGCCGCAACCATGATCGGCCAGCCGGTCGCCATGCCGGTGGCCTTGGCGCCGGTGGGCCTGCTGGGGATGCAATGCGCCGATGCCGAGATCAAGGCTGCGCGGGCGGCGGCGGCCTTCGGGGTGCCGTTCACGCTGTCCACCGTCTCGATCGCCTCGATCGAGGATGTGGCCGAACATTCCTCAGCGCCGTTCTGGTTTCAGCTTTATGTGATGCGGGATGAGGATTTCGTTGACCGGCTGATTGATCGGGCCAAGGCGGCGCAATGTTCGGCGCTGGTGCTGACGCTGGATCTGCAAATCCTGGGCCAGCGCCACAAGGATCTGAAGAATGGCCTGTCCGCGCCGCCCAAGCTGACGCTGCCGGTGCTGGCCGATCTGGCGACGCGCTGGCGCTGGGGGCTGGAGATGCTGGGCACCAAGCGCCGCACCTTCGGCAATATTCTGGGCCATGCCAAGGGTGTCAGCGATCTGACCAGCCTGAACGCCTGGTCGAACGAGCAGTTCGATCCCCGGCTGGATTGGGCCAAGGTTGCGCGGATCCGCGACCGCTGGGGCGGCAAGTTCATCCTGAAAGGTATCCTGGATGCGGACGACGCCCGCCGCGCGGCAGAGTTTGGCTGCGATGCGATCGTCGTCTCGAACCATGGCGGGCGTCAGCTGGACGGGGCGGTCAGCTCGATCCGGATGCTGCCGCAGATCCTGGATGCGGTGGCGGGCCGGGCCGAGGTCTGGCTGGACAGCGGCATCCGCTCGGGTCAGGACGTGCTGAAGGCGCTTGCCCTGGGCGCGCAGGGGACCATGATCGGCCGGGCCTATGTGCATGGCCTGGGCGCGCTGGGGCAAGAGGGGTGCCGGCTGGCGCTGGAGGTGATCCGGCGCGAGCTGGACGTGACAATGGCGTTGTGCGGCGAGCGCGACGTGGCCGCGCTGGGTCGTCACAACCTGCTGATCCCCAAGGGATTTGCTGACGACTGGGCGTAGGCTCAGGCGTTCAGGAAGACCCGGACCGTTTCCTCGAATTCGCGCGGCTTGTCGGCATGGAGCCAGTGACCTGCGCCCGGCAGCCGGGCAAAGCGCGCCTTCGGGAACTGTTTCAGGATGTCCGGCCGGTATTCGGGCTTTACATAATGGCTGTTCGCCCCGGTCAGGAACAGGGTCGGACGCTCGAACACGCCGTCGGTGCCGGGCCAGCCGACGATCTTGGCCATCTCGGCCTCCAGCACGTCGAGATTCAGCCGCCAGCGCGGCCCGCCTGGCGCCTTGAGGTCCAGCGATTGCAGGAAAAAGGCCCGCAGACCGGGATCTGGTTCGACCTCGGCCAGCCGCCGGTCGGCCTCGGAGCGGGTGGTGACACCGGTCAGGTCCAGCGCCCGCATCGCCTGCGCGTGACGGCTTTGGTCGTGCGTATAGGCCACCGGCGCAATATCAGCCACGACCAGCCGGCGCACCAGCTCGGGCCGGGTCAGGGCCAGCTGCATCGCTGCCTTGCCGCCCATCGAATGGCCCAGCACGTCCATCGGCGCGCCTGCGCCCTCGATCACACGGGCCAGATCGGCGGCCATCGCGGGGTAATCGTGGTCCTCGGTATGCGGGCTTTCGCCATGGTTGCGCTGATCCACCGCGATGACGCGGCGGGTATCGGCCAGGCGGCGCGCGATCACGCCCCAGTTGCGGGCCGAGCCGTAAAGACCATGAACGATCAGCAGCGACGGCGCCGTTTCGGTGTCAGTGGCGGGGTAGGAGACGGTATTCAGCATGGGATTCGTTTACCCTCTTGTCTGCCGCGCTGCCAGCGTTGTTGATTGACAGCCATGGCCTGCGCTAGCCTCGCAGCCAGACAGGGGTGTGACATGAGCGCAATCACGATCCAGCAGATGGCCGACCGGGTGGCCGGGTTGATGGAAGATCGGCTGCATGTGCGCGGCAAAGGGCTGGATGAAAAGCTCAGGCGGGGCGGGCGCCGCCTGCCGCGCCGGGTGCGTCGCGCCGCACGGGAGTTGGCGACCGCCGCCGAGATGGCGCATAACCCGCGCCTGCTGGCGCAGATCAATCAGGAACGCGTGGCGGAGGTCTATGACATCTGCCTCCGCCATCTGTCGCCCTTGGGCGCATCCGCCCGACGTCGGTCGATGCTGGCTGCGATACTGGCGCAGGTCGGTTTTGCCGTTGTCGTGGTGGCGGGGCTGGCCTTTGTGGTGATGAAGGTGCGCGGCGCCCTGTGACGCGGCCTTGGCCGCGCAAGAGGGCCTTGGGGGCTGAGAAAGGCCAGCCACCTGCACTCAGTTGTTTTCGACTCGCATCAGCGCATCCATCACCGCCATGTCGGGGTTGTTTTCGCACAGGCCAAGGGCACCGTCGATATTCGCGCCCAGACGATCCAGATCAAAGCTGGCATCATCGGCAGCCCCGCCCATGTAGCCGTCGATCCAGAACAGCAGGGTGGTGATGCCATCCTGGTCCATCGAAACAAGATCATTGCAGGTGATGGTCGAGACGTCGACGGATTGTGTGAAGCCGGGGCCTGCGAGGGCGAGCGCCACCACACATCCGAGGGCAAGGGATTTCATGCTGATTGCATCCTTGTGAAACAAAGCCTGCGGCACAACGCCGCAGCCGGGATGCTACGAAGGTTGAACCCGGATGGGAAGGCGCGGCGTCCGTGCAAAATGCAAAAGGCCCCGCAATCGGCGGGGCCTTTCAGGAGTTTCAGCCGCTTACAGGCCCGGATAGATCGGGAAGCGGGCGCAGAGCGCCTCGACCTTGGCGCGCACGGCGGCCTCGACGGCGCCGTTGTTTTCCTCGCCATTGGCGGCCAGACCGTCCACGACCTCGACGATCCATTGCGCGATCTGGCGGAACTCGGCCTCACCGAAGCCGCGGGTGGTGCCGGCCGGGGTCCCGAGGCGCACGCCCGAGGTGACGGTCGGCTTTTCCGGGTCGAACGGGATGCCGTTCTTGTTGCAGGTGATGTTGGCGCGACCCAGTGCCTTTTCGGTGGCGTTGCCCTTCACGCCTTTCGGGCGCAGGTCCACCAGCATGACATGGGTGTCGGTGCCGCCGGTCACGATGTCCAGACCGCCCTTCATCAGCTCATCCGCCAGCGCCTTCGCGTTGCGGATCACTTGTGCGGCGTAGTCCTTGAACTCGGGGCGCAGGGCCTCGCCGAAGGCCACGGCCTTGGCGGCGATCACATGCATCAGCGGGCCGCCCTGAATACCGGGGAAAATCGCCGAGTTGACCTTTTTGGCGATGGTCTCGTCATTGGTCAGGATCATCCCGCCGCGCGGGCCGCGCAGGGTCTTGTGGGTGGTGGTGGTTGCAACATGCGCATGCGGGAAGGGCGAGGGGTGCTGGCCACCCGCCACCAGACCGGCAAAATGCGCCATGTCCACCAGCAGGTATGCGCCGACCTTGTCGGCAATCGCGCGGAAGCGCGCAAAGTCGATCTGACGGGGAATGGCCGAGCCCCCGGCGATGATCAGTTTCGGCTGATGCTCGACGGCCAGCACCTCGACCTGATCGTAGTCGATCAGGTTGTCCTGCTGGCGCACGCCGTAATGGATCGCGTTGAACCACTTGCCCGACTGGTTGGGGGCTGCGCCGTGGGTCAGGTGGCCACCCGATGCCAGATCCATGCCGAGGATGGTGTCGCCCGGCTTGATCAGGGCGGTGAAAACGCCCTGGTTGGCCTGGCTGCCAGAGTTGGGCTGCACGTTGGCATAGGCGCAGCCGAACAGTTGGCAGGCGCGGTCGATGGCCAGTTGCTCGGCCATGTCGACGAATTGGCAGCCGCCGTAATAACGCTTGCCCGGATAGCCCTCGGCATATTTGTTGGTCAGCACCGACCCCTGGGCTTCCATCACCGCGCGGCTGACGATGTTCTCGCTGGCGATCAGCTCGATCTCATGGCGCTGGCGCCCCAGCTCGTCCTTGACCGAAGCAAACAGCTCAGGGTCGCGGCTGGCGAGGTTTTCGGTGAAGAAACCGGTATCTTTGCTCATCGGGGGCTCCTGTCGGGGTGGGGTTCGTTTAGCGCATTTACAGCATGTATCGCGCGGGGCGAAAGGCGGTAAAGCGACACTTCAGGCGATCTGCGCGAAAAAAGTTTCCGATAGGAAACTTCGAGTCGCTGGCGCGGGGCTGGACATCCCCGGGGCCGCACCGCAATCTGCCGCCAACAAGGGGAGAGGCAGGATGCGCATCGCATTTCGCGCCAGCAGCGCGCCCATGGCACAAGCGGCCGAGCGGATGCTGACAGCGCGGCACGGAAATCTGCCGCTGGAGGAGGCCCAGGTGCTGGTGGCGCTGGGTGGCGACGGTTTCATGTTGCAGATGCTGAACGATACCCGCGGCATGGATCTGCCGGTCTATGGCATGAACTGCGGCACCATCGGCTTTCTGATGAACGCCTACAGTCCCGAGGGCCTGGAGACCCGTTTGGCCCGTGCCGAAGAGGCGCTTATCAATCCCTTGGTAATGGTGGCGCTGACCGTGGAGGGCGAGATGCACCGCGCCCATGCGATCAACGAGGTCAGCCTGCTGCGCGCGGGTCCGCAGGCGGCCAAGCTGCGGATCAGCGTCGATGGCCGGCAGCGGCTGGCAGAACTGGCTTGCGACGGCGCGCTGGTCTGCACGCCGGCCGGCTCGACAGCCTACAACTATTCAGCCCACGGCCCCATCCTGCCGATCGGCGCACAGGTGCTGGCGCTGACGGCAATGTCAGCCTTTCGGCCGCGGCGCTGGCGGGGGGCGCTTTTGCCCAAGCGCGCGACCGTGCGTTTCGATGTGCTTGAGGCCGAAAAACGCCCGGTGATGGTCGATGCCGACAGCCGCAATTCCGTCCGCAACGTGGCCTCGGTCGAGGTGCGCTCGGATGAAGAGATCAGCCATCGGCTGTGGTTCGACCCCGGTCACGGGCTGGAGGAGCGGTTGATCAACGAGCAGTTCAGCTGACCGACTGACAGGTTGACATCAGGTCGCGGATGCCGCTGCGCAAGGCGGCGATGGCGCGCAAGGTGGCGGGCAGCCGGGCCACCAGCAAGCCGGGCAGCCGGTTTTCGGCGGCGCAATGTAGCGCCCGCCCCGCCGCGATCAACGAGTCTGCCCCGATCGAGGCCGAGATCGAGATCAGGATCTCGGCCTGCTCCTGGATCCTTGGCCAATCCTGTTGATTGCCGGCATCAGCAAGCAGCGATTGCAGGCGCGCCAGATCCTGCACCAGACTGTCGACCAGTGCTGCAGCATCCTCGGGTCCGGCGATCGTGATGAGGAATCGCAGATGTGTCGTCGAAAACGCGGCAGAAGCCGGCGCGCCCGGCGCATCCGGCCAGAGTTCCGATCTATTGCGTGGGGCGGCATCCAGATTGGCGGCACGGCGCTTGTCAGACATGGCCGTATCCGGTCGCTGCGGAACGCCATAGGACAGTGGAGACTAAAACCGGGGAATACGGGCATGATCGCATGATGCGCGCAGCCTAGCGTCGGCCTGCGGCAATGCCACCCTGCAAAAGGGGTGCGCCGTTAACTAATTTTCAAAAAATCGGACACCGCCCGGCCCGGGCGGTGTCCGAAAGGGTCAAGCCTTTGCCAGACCGACACTTCTCAGGGCCTCGGTGATCTCATCCAGGATCGCCGGGTCGTCGATTGTGGCCGGCATCTTCCACTCGGTGCCATCGGCGATCTTTACCATCGTGCCGCGCAGGATCTTGCCCGAGCGGGTCTTGGGCAGGCGGTCGATCACCACCGCGCGTTTGAAATCGGCGACCGGCCCGATCCTTTCGCGCACCAGCGCCACACATTCCCTGACGATCTCGGCGTGGTCGCGCGTGCAGCCCTTGTTGAGGCACAGAAAGCCCAGCGGCGACTGGCCCTTCAACTCGTCCGCGACCCCGATCACCGCACATTCCGCCACGTCCGGGTGGCTGGCCAACACCTCTTCCATGGCGCCGGTGGACAACCTGTGGCCCGCGACGTTGATCACGTCATCGGTGCGCGCCATGATGTAGAGATAGCCATCCTCGTCGATAAATCCGGCATCGCCGGTCTCGTAATAGCCGGGGAATTGCGTGAGATAGCTTTTGCGGAACCGGTCTTCGGCATTCCACAGCGTGGCCAGCGTGCCGGGGGGCAGGGGCAGCTTGATCGCGATGGCGCCCAGCGTGCCGGGGGCGACCGGGTGGCCGCCTTCGTCCAGCACCTGAACGTCATGGCCGGGCATCGGCTTGGACGGGCTGCCGATCTTGACCGGCAGCGCCTCGATGCCCATCGGGTTGGCGGCAATGGCCCAGCCGGTTTCGGTCTGCCACCAATGGTCGATCACCGGCACATTCAGATGACGCTGCGCCCAGAGGATCGTGTCGGGGTCGGCGCGCTCGCCGGCAAGGAACAGAAGCCGCAGGTGCTTCATGTTGTATTCCTTGATGAAATTGCCTTCTGGGTCGTCACGCTTGATCGCCCGCAAGGCGGTGGGCGCAGTGAAGAACGACTTCACCTTGTTCTCGGCAATCACCCGCCAGAAGGTGCCGGCATCGGGCGTGCCGACCGGCTTGCCTTCAAAGACGATGGTGGTCGCGCCGGCGATCAGTGGCCCGTAGCAGATATAGCTGTGGCCCACGACCCAACCCACGTCCGAGGCGGTCCAGAACACGTCGCCCGGCCCGATGTCGTAAATGGCGCGCATCGTCCAGTTCAGCGCCACCAGATTGCCGCCGGTTGGCCGCACGACACCCTTGGGCGCGCCCGTGGTGCCCGAAGTGTACAGGATATAGGCCGGATGATTGCCCTCAACCGGCACGCACTCGGCCGGCTCGACCCCGAACTGGAAGGTGTGCCAGGCCACATCGCGGCCTTCGATCAGCTTGGCGACCTCTTGCTCGCGCTGGAAGATCACACAGAAATCCGGCTTGTGATCGGCCATGTCGATGGCGGCATCCAGCAACGGCTTGTAATGCACCACGCGCGACGGCTCGATCCCGCAGGAGGCGGCGATGATCGCCTTGGGCTGGCAGTCGTCAATACGGACCGCAAGTTCATTGGCCGCAAAGCCCCCAAACACGACCGAATGGATGGCGCCCAGCCGGGCACAGGCCAGCATCGCCTCCAGCGCCTCGGGGATCATCGGCATGTAGATGATGACACGGTCGCCCTTGGTCACGCCCT
>CAYTMV010000021.1:0-38288 GCA_964439015.1 uncultured Gemmobacter sp. | reverse complement strand
CCGTGACGCTGGAGCCGGTGTTCTGCCTCGGCCTATGCGCCTGCGCGCCTTCGGCTCTGGTGGATGGCAAGCTGGTGGGCCGTCTGGATGAGGACACCGTGCAGCAGATCGCTTCGGAGGTGCGGGCATGAGGATTTACGTTCCACGCGATGCCGCCGCCAAGGCGCTGGGGGCCGATGCGGTAGCCAAGGCCATCGCCGCCGAGGCCACGCGCCGGGGCCTGGATGTGCAGCTGGTCCGCAACGGCAGCCGCGGCATGGTCTGGCTGGAGCCGCTGGTCGAGGTTGAGACCGCGACCGGCCGCATGGCCTTTGGCCCGGTTTGCGCCGATGACGTGGCTGGCCTGTTCGCATCCGGTTGGGATCAGCACCCCAAGGCCCTGGGCCGCACCGATGAGCTGCCGTGGCTGCGCGCGCAGACCCGCCTGACCTTCGCCCGCGTCGGTGTGATCGACCCGCTGAGCCTTGCCGACTATCGCGCGCATGGCGGCCTGAAAGGGCTGGAGCGCGCGCTGGAGATGGACGCGGCGACGATCGTCGAAGAGGTCAAGGCCTCGGGCCTGCGCGGCCGTGGTGGCGCGGGCTTTCCCACCGGGATCAAATGGGACACCGTGCGTCAGGCCGCAGGCCCGCGCAAATACATCGTCTGCAACGCCGATGAGGGCGACAGCGGCACCTTCGCCGACCGCATGTTGATGGAGGGCGACCCCCTCACCCTGATCGAGGGCATGACCATCGCGGGCCTGGCTTGCGGCGCGACCAAGGGCTTTGTCTACATCCGGTCCGAATATCCCGACGCGATCGAGGTGATGCAGGCGGCGTTGGACGTGGCGCGGGCGGGCGGCGTGCTGGGCGCATCCGTCATGGGTCGTGGCCCGGCCTTCGACATCGAGGTGCGTGTGGGCGCCGGCGCCTATGTCTGTGGCGAAGAGACCAGCCTTCTGAACAGCCTTGAGGGCAAGCGCGGCACCGTGCGCGCCAAGCCGCCGCTGCCGGCCCTGCAGGGCTTCATGGGCCGACCCACCGTGGTCAACAACGTGATTTCGCTGGCGAGCGTGCCGACCGTGCTGGCCAACGGGGCGGCTGCCTATGCCGCCCTCGGCATCGGCCGGTCGCGCGGCACGATCCCGCTGCAGATTGCCGGCAACGTCAAGCATGGCGGGCTGTTCGAGGCGGCCTTTGGCATGAGCCTGCGCCAGATCGTCACCGATCTGGCCGGCGGCACCGCCAGCGGCCGCCCGGTCAAGGCGGTGCAGGTGGGCGGGCCGCTGGGCGCCTATCTCGCGCCCCATCAGTTCGACGTGCCGTTCGGCTATGAAGAATATGCGGGGCAAAACGCCCTGATCGGCCATGCCGGGATTGTCGTATTCGACGACAGCGCCGACATGCTGAAGATGGCCCGCTTCGCGATGGAGTTCTGCGCCATCGAATCCTGCGGCAAATGCACGCCATGCCGAATCGGCGCGGTGCGCGGCGTGGAAACGCTGGACCGCATCGCCCAGGGCGATACCAGCGCCATGCCGCTGCTGGCCGACCTGTGCGAGACGATGAAGGCAGGCTCGCTCTGCGCCCTTGGCGGCTTCACCCCCTATCCGGTGATGTCGGCCGTGACCCATTTTCCCGATGACTTCGCCCCGATGAAGGAGGCCGCGGAATGAAAGACTTCATCCTTCCCGACCGCGACTATGGCACCCCCGCCGCCAAGTCCAAACAGATGGTCACGTTGACTATCGACGGTTTCGAGGTCACCGTGCCGGAAGGCACCAGCATCATGCGCGCCGCGGCCGAGATCGGCATCACGGTGCCGAAACTGTGCGCGACCGACAGCCTCGAGGCGTTCGGATCGTGCCGGCTGTGTCTGGTGGAGATCGAGGGCCGCAACGGCACCCCCGCCAGCTGCACCACCCCCGTTGCCCCCGGCATCAGCGTCAAGACCCAGACCGGCAAGCTGAAACAGCTGCGCAAGGGCGTGATGGAGCTTTATATCTCCGACCACCCGCTGGACTGCCTGACCTGCGCGGCCAATGGCGATTGCGAGTTGCAGGACATGGCCGGCGCCGTGGGCCTGCGCGACGTGCGCTATGAGGCGCCCAAGGGCGACACGCTGGCCAATCACTTCGCCGCCCGCAACACCAGCGGCGAGGCCAATCCCGAATGGCTGCCGAAGGACGACAGTAACCCCTATTTCACCTTTGATCCGGCCAAGTGCATCGTCTGCAACCGCTGCGTCCGCGCCTGCGAGGAGGTGCAAGGCACCTTCGCCCTGACGATCGAGGGCCGCGGCTGGGACAGCCGCGTCAAGGCTGGCGTCAGCGCCGACAATTTCCTGACCTCGGATTGCGTCAGCTGCGGCGCCTGCGTGCAGGCCTGCCCCACCGCGACTCTGGTCGAGAAATCGGTGATCGACATCGGCACGCCCGAACGCAGCATCGTCACCACCTGCGCCTATTGCGGCGTGGGCTGCCAATTCAAGGCCGAGATGCGCGGCGACGAGCTGGTGCGGATGGTCCCCTACAAGCACGGCAAGGCCAATCGCGGCCATAGCTGCGTGAAGGGCCGCTTTGCCTATGGCTACGCCACCCATCAGGATCGCATCCTGAACCCGATGATCCGCGACACGATCCACGAGCCGTGGCGCGAGGTCAGCTGGGCCGAGGCGATGGAGTTTGCCGCCACCCGGATGAAGGCCATTCAGGAAAAATACGGCCGCCAATCGGTGGGTGTCATCACCTCCAGCCGCTGCACCAATGAAGAAACCTATCTGGTGCAAAAGCTGACCCGCGCGGTGTTCCGCAACAACAACACCGACACCTGCGCCCGCGTCTGCCATTCGCCCACCGGCTATGGTCTGGGCCAGACCTTCGGCACTTCGGCCGGCACGCAGGATTTCGACTCGGTCGAGCAGTGCGACGTGGCGCTGGTGATCGGTGCCAACCCGGCCTCGGGCCACCCGGTCTTTGCCAGCCGTCTGAAAAAGCGGCTGCGTCAGGGCGCCAGGCTGATCGTGGTCGACCCCCGCCGCACCGAGATGGTGGAAGGCGCGCATTACAAGGCCGCCCACCATCTGGCGCTGAAGCCCGGCACCAATGTCGCCATCGTCTCGGCGCTGGCGCATGTGATCGTGACGGAGAAACTGTATAACGAAGAGTTCATCCGCACCCGCTGCGACTGGGACGAGTTTGAGGATTATGCCGAGTTCATCAGCGATCCCCGCCACTCGCCCGAGGCGACCGAGGCCCTGACCGGCGTGCCGGCGGCCGAGGTGCGCGGCGCGGCGCGTCTTTACGCCACCGGCGGCAATGCGGCGATCTATTACGGCCTGGGCGTGACCGAACACTCCCAAGGCTCCACCACCGTGATCGGCATCGCCAACCTGGCCATACTGACCGGCAATATCGGTCGCCCCGGCGTGGGCGTGAACCCGCTGCGCGGCCAGAACAACGTGCAGGGCAGCTGCGACATGGGCAGCTTCCCGCACGAGCTGCCCGGCTATCGCCACGTCAAGAACCCCGAGGTCCGCGCGATCTATGAGGCCGCCTGGGGCGTCGAGATCGACCCCGAGCCCGGCCTGCGCATCCCCAACATGCTGGATGCCGCGGTCGAGGGCACCTTCAAGGGCCTCTACTGTCAGGGCGAGGACATCCTGCAATCCGATCCCGACACCCGCCACGTCGCGGCGGGCCTTGCGGCGATGGAATGCGTGATCGTCCACGACCTGTTCCTGAACGAGACCGCGAACTACGCCCATGTGTTCTTCCCCGGCTCGACCTTCCTTGAAAAGGACGGCACCTTCACCAATGCCGAGCGCCGCATCAACATGGTGCGCAAGGTGATGGCGCCCAAGCAGGGCTATGCCGACTGGGAAGTGACGCAGATGTTCGCCCGCGCCATGGGCGCGGACTGGAACTACACCCACCCGGCGCAGATCATGGAAGAAATCGCCATGACCACCCCCAGCTTCGCCGGCGTCAGCTATGACCGGATCGAGGAACTGGGCTCGGTGCAATGGCCCTGCAACGAAAAGGCGCCGGAAGGCACGCCGCTGATGCATATCGACGGCTTCGTGCGCGGGCGCGGCAAGCTGATCCGCACCGAATATGTGGCGACCGACGAAAAGACCGGGCCGCGCTTCCCGCTGCTGCTGACCACCGGGCGCATCCTGTCGCAATACAACGTCGGCGCGCAGACCCGCCGGACCGAGAACGTGGTCTGGCACGCCGAGGATGTGCTGGAGATCCACCCGCATGACGCCGAGGTTCGGGGCGTGCGCGATGGCGATTATGTGCGCCTCGCCTCTCGCGCCGGGGAAACGACGCTGCGCGCGACGGTGACCGACAAGGTCTCGCCCGGCGTGGTCTACACCACCTTCCACCACCCGGCCACGCAGGCCAATGTGGTGACCACCGATTATTCCGACTGGGCGACCAACTGCCCGGAATACAAGGTGACGGCGGTGCAGGTCAGCCCCTCCAACGGCCCGACCGAGTGGCAGGAGGAATATGTCAACCTCGCCGCCATGTCCCGCCGGATCGCGGCGGCCGAGTGATGGAGACGCGCCACCCCACCCCGGCCCTGCGGTTTCGCGCAGGGGCCTGCAGCCCGGACAGCCGGGTGCTGCCGGCCGAGGTGGCGGTGGCGCTGACCTATGACGGATCGACCCGCGCGGTGATGATGGCCACGCCCGCGGATCTTGAAGACTTTGCGCGCGGCTTCACCCTGACCGAGGGTATCGCCACGCGCGACGAAATCCTGTCGATCGAACCGGTCGAGACGCCGCAAGGTATCGACCTGCGCATCTGGCTGGCCCCCGCGGCCTCGGCTCGTGAGGCCACGCGCCGGCGCAGCATGGCGGGCCCTGTGGGCTGTGGCCTGTGCGGGCTGGACAGTCTGGCCGAGGCGATGCGCCCCACCCGTCCCGTGACCTCGGGCTTCTCGCTGACCGCACGTCAGGTTCTGGCCGCTGTGGCCGCCCTCGAAGGCCATCAGCCCCTGCATGACGCCACCCGCGCCGCCCATGGCGCGGCCTTCTGGCGAGGCGGGATCACCCTCTCGCGCGAAGATGTCGGCCGCCACAATGCGCTCGACAAGCTGATCGGCGCATTGCCGCCCGAAGCCGCGGCGCAAGGCGCCGTGGTGCTGACCTGCCGCATCTCGATCGACATGGTGCAGAAAGCCTGTGCTGCGGGCGTTCCGGTGCTGATCGGCACCTCTGCCCCCACCGCCGCCGCCGTCCAGCAGGCCGAGGCGGCGGGATTGACCCTTATCGGCCTCGCCCGTCCTGACGGGTTCGAGGTTTTCACCCATCCCCATCGCATCACCGGACCGGAGGCCGCCCATGTCGCCTGACAAGCTGATCACCATGGCCAACCAGATTGCCCGCTTCATGGAATCCAAACCCCATGCCGAAGGCGTCTCTGGGCTTGCCAGCCACATCAACGACTTCTGGGAGCCGCGGATGCGCCGCCAGTTGTTCGAGGTGCTGGATGCCGGCGGCGACGGCCTGCGCCCGCTGGTGCTTGAGGCCGCCGCCCAGATCCGCCGCCCGGTTGCCGCCTGACCGGCAATTTCGGCCTGCGGCAGATGGACTGCCCCGCGTCATCTGCTAAAAGCGCGGAAACCGGAGGCACGCCATGGACCATTTCATCTATCGCAACGGCCAGCTGCATGCCGAGGATGTGGCGTTGGCCGAGATCGCAGCCGCGGTGGGCACGCCGTTCTACTGCTATTCCACCGCCACGCTGACCCGGCATTTCCAGCTGTTCACCGAGGCGCTGGCGCCGCTGCCGCATCTGGTCTGCTTTGCCATCAAATCGCTGTCCAATGTTGCGGTGCTGAAGGTGCTGGGCGATCTGGGCGCGGGGATGGACGTGGTGTCGGGCGGCGAATATCTGCGCGCCAAGGCCGCCGGTGTGCCGGGTGAGCGGATCGTTTTTTCCGGTGTCGGCAAGACCCGTGACGAGATGCGGCTGGCGCTGGAAGGCGGCATCCGTCAGTTCAACGTCGAATCCGAGCCCGAGTTGCGCGCGCTGTCCGAGGTGGCCGCGGCCATGGGCGCCACCGCGCCAATCGCCATCCGTGTGAACCCGGATGTGGACGCCAAGACCCACGCCAAGATCGCCACCGGCAAGTCCGAGAACAAGTTTGGCATCCCGATTGCCCGCGCGCGGGACGTCTACGCTTTGGCCGCCAGCCTGCCGGGCATTCGCGTGGTGGGGGTCGATGTACATATCGGCAGCCAGCTGACCGATCTGGAACCCTTCGAGCTGGCCTTCCGCAAGGTGGCCGAGTTGACCGAGGCCCTGCGCGCCGATGGGCATGTGATCGAACGGCTGGATCTGGGCGGTGGCCTGGGCATCCCCTACACCCGCTCCAACGAGGCGCCGCCGCTGCCGGTGGATTACGGCGCGATGATCAAGCGCACGCTGGGCCATCTGGGCTGCGAGATCGAGATCGAGCCGGGGCGGCTGATCTCGGGCAATTCAGGCGTGCTGGTCTCGCAGGTGATCTATGTGAAGAACGGCGAGGGCCGCGATTTCCTGATCCTCGATGCGGCGATGAACGATCTGGTTCGCCCGTCGATGTATGACGCCCATCACGACATCGTCGCCGTGGCCGAGCCGCCTGCCGGGGCGCCCAGCCATGCCTTTGACGTCGTGGGGCCGGTCTGCGAGACCGGCGACACCTTTGCCCGCGCACGCGATCTGCCGCTGCTGGCGGCGGGGGATCTGGTGGCCTTCCGCTCGGCCGGGGCTTACGGCGCGGTGATGGCCAGCGAATACAACACCCGGCCGCTGGTGCCCGAGGTGCTGGTGTCCGGGGATCAATTCGCCGTCATCCGGGCGCGACCATCATTTGACGAAATCCTCGCACGCGATACCATACCCCAATGGTTGAAATGAGGCGCGCCCGCGCGACCTCGGCACGGCAGGGGCGATGACGACACCCGCGCCACGACAAGACGGACCTGACGCCGCCGATCTGGCGACGGTGCTGTCCCGTGTGCGCTGGCCCTTGCGGCTGACATGGGCCGGCCTTTGGGCCGAACGGATTGCCAGACGGTTCTGGCCGCTGGCCACGCTGGTCATGGCGGGCCTGACCGCGCAAGGCTTCGCCGTCTTTGATCTTTTGCCGATCGAGGCTGCATGGCTTCTGGTGCTGGCACTTGCATTTGGGCTGCTGGCGGCATTGGTCTGGGGGCTGCGTGGGTTCCATCGCCCCAGCCGGGCCGAGGCGCTGGCGCGGCTGGATGCCACCCTGCCCGGCCAGCCCCTGGCAACCCTTGCCGACCATATGGCCATTGGCGGCGGCGATCCTGCGGCCGAGGCCGTCTGGGCAGCGCATCGCGCCCGCATGGCAAGCCGCGCCACGCAGGCGCGCCCCGTGCAACCCGATCTGCGGCTGGCCGCCCGCGATCCCTACGGCTTGCGCCACATGGCGCTGATCGGTCTGGTGATGGCGCTGATCTTCGGCTCGGTCTGGCGGGTGGCAGATCTGGGCACGCCCGGCGGCAGCGCGCAGGCTGCCGGCCCCAGCTGGGAAGGCTGGGCCACGCCCCCCGCGCATACCGGCAAGCCGACGCTGTATCTGGCCGACCAGACCGCCGAGCGGCTGGACCTGCCGGTCGGCACACGTCTGCAGATCCGGCTTTACGGCGAGGTGGGCGATCTGACGCTGGCCGAGACGGTCTCGGCCCGCACAGCCCCGCCGCCCGCGTCCGAGCCCGTGCAGGAATTTGCCGTGATCCAATCGGGCAGTCTGGAAATTGCCGGTGCGGGCGGACGGCGCTGGGAGGTAACGGCCCTTCCCGACACGGCCCCGACCGTCACCGCCACTGCACCGCCCAGCCGCGACCGTGACAACCGCATGTCGCTGCCGTTTTCGGCCAAGGACGATCACGGCATCACCGTCGGCACCGCCACGATCACCCTTGATCTGGCCGCCATTGACCGCCGCTATGGCCTCAGCACCGATCCAGAACCGCGCGAGCCGCTGGTGCTGGATCTGCCGCTGCCGATCTCGGGCAACCGTGCGACCTTCGACGAGTTGCTGGTCGAGGATCTGTCGCAGCATCCTTTCGCCAATCTGCCGGTGCAGATCAGCCTCTCGGTCAGCGATGCGGCGGGTCAGACCGGCACGGCCACGCCCATCGCCGCAATCCTGCCCGCCCAACGCTTCTTCGACCCGCTGGCCGCCGCCCTGATCGAGATGCGCCGCGATCTGCTGTGGAACCGCATCAACGCCCCCCGTGTGGTGCAGGTGCTGAAGGCTGTGACCCACCGCCCGCAGGATCTGATCCGCGATGAAAGCGCCTTTTTGCGCTTGCGCGTGGCGCTGCGCCGGCTGGACGAGGCGCGGGCCGACCTGCCGCCCGCGCTGCGTGATGAACTGGCGGCCGAGCTGTGGGAGATCGCCACCTTGGTCGAGGAGGGCGATCTGGCATCGGCCCGCGACCGACTGAACCGTGCCCGTGACCGGCTGGCCGAGGCAATCAAGAACGGCGCCGACCCTGCCGAAATCCAGCGCCTGATGGACGAGCTGCGCGAGGCCACCGATGATTACCTGCGGATGCTGGCCGAAGAGCAGCGCCGCAATCCCGACAGTCAGATGGCCGACAACGCCCAGCGGATGGAGATGACCGGCGACCAGATCCAGCAGATGATGGATGAAATCCAGCGTCTGATGGAAGAGGGCAAGATGGCCGAGGCGGCCGAGGCCATGGCGATGCTGCAGCAATTGCTGGACAATCTGCAGATCACCGAGGGGCCGGGTCAGGGGCCGGGCAGCCAGTCGATGCGCGATCTGGGCCAGACGCTGCGCGATCAGCAGGGCCTGTCAGACGAGGCGTTCCGCCAGTTGCAGGAGGAGCAGCCGGGTCAAGGACAGCAGCCGGGCCAACCGGGCCAGCCGGGCGAGGGTGCGGAAGGTCAGCCCGACGGCTCCCTTGCCGACCGCCAGCGCCAGCTGAGCGACCGGCTGGAAGGTCTCGGGCGTCAGGGACTGCCCGGTGCCGGCAGCGACAAGGGCGAGGCCGGACGGCAGGCCCTCGACGAGGCGCAACGGCAGATGGACGAGGCCGAACGCGCGTTGCGCGAGGGCGATCTGAATGGCGCCTTGGACCGGCAGGCCGAGGCGATGGATCGCCTGCGCGACGGCATCCGCGATCTGGGCGAGGCACAGGCCGACGCCCAGCGTCGCGAAGGTCAGCCCGGCAATCCGGCCGAGGGCGGCACGCCCCAACCCGGCGCGGACCCGCTGGGCCGCCAGCCCGGCGAGGGGCGGCGGCTGGGATCGGACAGCAACCTGTTACAGGGGCAGGACGTCTATCGCCGCGCGCAGGACCTGCTGGAAGAATTGCGCCGCCGCTCGGGCGAGCAGGCCCGCCCGGAAGGCGAGCGCGATTACCTCAAACGATTGCTCGAACTGTTCTGAGCCGGAAAGGTGCGGGCCGTCAGCCGCCTTGAAGGGCGGATGTGGCCTGCTTCATCCAGCCATCCAGCGCCACACGCAATCCGTCCACCACATGGGTGAAGCCGTCCAGCACCGGCGCGAGGGCGGGCACCTGCTCGGCCAGCCGCGGCGCCGACATGTACAGCGCCAGCACGAGGATGCCCAGCGCCACCATGACCATGAAACCCCGCCGGAAACCGCCATTCGCGGACAAGACCGGCTCGCTCGCGGCCTCTGGCCCCAGCCCGTCATGTTCGGCTGAGGGGCGCAGGGTCGAGTTGATTTCCTCTATATCCGGAAAGACATCGCGCGACCGGCCGGGCCGTTGCAGAGGCGGGGCATCGTCCAGCCCGAGATCGGGCTGGATCTCGATCCCGCGCGGCGTCTCGGCGCGGCGGGCTTCGGCCTCGCGCTCGGCCTCCTCGCGCAGGACGGCAAGCAGGCTTTCATCCAGACTGCGGCGCGGGGCGGCCGCTGAATCGGGGGAGGCAGGCACATCCTCATCCGGCGCGACGTCCAGCGGGTCGTCCTCGGCGGGCAGATCGGGCGCGTCCACGATCAGCCCGGGCGCGGTATGGATGGGCGCATCGTGCAGGCCAGCATCAACCGGTGCCGGACCGTCAAACAGCGCGGCCTCGGCCGCCTTGGCAGCCAGCACGCCCGGAGAGTTCTGGAACCAAACGGTTCCGCAGGCAGAACACTGGACGTCACGCCCCTCTGCCGGGATCGCATCATCGGCGACCTCGTACTGGGCATCGCAATTGGGACAAACGAGCCGCATGGCACCTTCCGGCTGGAGACTGTTCTCGTTGTAGCAACGATGTTCGGTTTATCCAAGCCTCGGGACACGGCGAAATTATGGCAGACCAACCGCTTGCCCGCCGCAGGGCGGTTGAAACCGCCGGGGCTTTTGGGCAAAGGTTCTACCGGGCGCCTGATCGCCCTGCCACCCGTGTGACCGGAAAGCGCCCGCCCAGATGATTGCCTTTGACAATGTGGCCTACAACTACGGCGGGGGCGAGCTTTTGTCCGAGGTCTCGCTGCGGCTGGCGCCGGGATCGTTTCATTTCCTCACCGGACCGTCGGGATCGGGAAAATCGACGCTGCTGAAGCTGTGTTATGCCGAACTTCTGCCCACCGCGGGCCATGTGATGCTGTTTGACCGCGAGGTGCGCAGCCTCAGCCGCGACGATGTGGCGCTGACGCGGCGGCGCATCGGCGTGGTGCATCAGGACTGCCAGTTTCTCGACCACCTGCCGGTGGCAGCCAATGTCGCGCTGCCGCTGACCGTGGCCGGCCGCGAGGGCGACGCGCGCGACCTGTCGGACCTGCTGACCTGGGTGGGCCTGGGGCCGCTGGCCGACAGCCGCCCGCCCCAGCTTTCCGGCGGCGAGCGCCAGCGCGCCGCGCTGGCCCGCGCAATCATCATGGGGCCCGATGTGATTCTGGCGGACGAGCCGACGGGCAACCTAGATTGGGATATGTCGTTGCGGCTGCTGACGCTGCTGGTCGAGTTGAACCGGATGGGCAAGACCGTGCTGATCGCGACCCATGACCTGAACCTGATCCGTCAGGCCAAGACTTTGGTGGCCGCACGGGTGCTGCGGATCGCCAAGCGGCGGGTGCAACTGGCGGGGGCCGACCTGTGAAACTGCCGCCCCCCCTCGCCCAGCTTTTGCGCCCTGACGGCCATGCCGACCGGGTGGTGCCACCCTCGGGGCATACTGCGTGGCTCACCACCTTCACGGCGGCGGCGATGACCTTTCTGGCGGTGTTCGCGCTGGCGCTGTCGCTGGCCTCGGGCCGGCTGGCGGATCGCTGGGCGGATGCGCTGGCGCGCACCGCAACCATCCGCATTTCCGCTCCGGCCGATCAGCTGACGATGCAAACCCGCGCCGTGCTGGACATTCTGGCGACCACGCCGGGCGTTGACAGCGCCCGCGCGCTGGACGCCGCCGAACAGCGCAAACTGCTGGAGCCGTGGTTCGGCCCGGACCTGCCGGTCGAGGATCTGCCGATCCCGCAACTGGTCGAGCTGGTCGAGGGCGATGATGGTTACGACACCGAAGGGCTGCGCCAGCGCCTGGCGGCCGAGGCGCCGGGCGCGGTGCTGGACGATCACGCCCGCTGGCGCCGCCCGCTGGCGCTGGCGGCTGGCCGGCTGAACCTGCTGGCCGGGCTGAGCCTCGTGCTGATCCTGGGCGCGATGGCGGCAATGATCACGCTGGCCGCCAATGCCAGCCTGTCGGCCAATTCGCAGGTGATCCGGGTGCTGCGGCTGGTCGGCGCCAAGGACAGCTATATCGTGCGCGCCTTCGTGCGCCGTTTCACGCTGCGGGCCCTGGGGGGCGCGTGTATTGGCGCGCTGGCCGGTCTGATCGGCGTGGCGCTGCTGCCGGCAGCCGATACTGCGGGCGGATTTCTGACCGGTCTGGGCTTTCAGGGCGCGGGTTGGCTGTGGCCGCTGACCCTGCCGCCTCTGGCCGCAGCGATCGCCTTTGCCGCCACTCGCGCCGCAGCCTTTACCAAGTTGAAGGAACTGACCTGAGATGCCAAAGGCCCTGCAATGGCTGCTATCGCTGATCTTCATCATACAGATGTATCTGGTGATGGTGGTGATCGGTCTGGTCATGGTGATCCCCGCCGCCTTCAGCCGCCGCGCCGCCCACCTGGCGGGGCAGGCCTTTTGCCGCTGGGTGATCTGGTCAGCCCGCGTTCTTGTCGGCCTGAAGGTCGAGGTGCGCGGCACGCCGCCAGTGGACGAGGTGCTGATCGCAGCCAAGCATCAAAGTTTTCTCGACATCATGGTGATCTACACCCGCATTCCGCGCGGCAAGTTCATCATGAAGCGCGAGCTGATCTTCGTGCCGGTCTGGGGCTTCATCGCGCTGCGGATGGGCTGCGTGCCGGTCGACCGCGGCAAGCGCGGCGCGGCAATCAGCCGGATGATGGCCGATGTCACCTCGGGCAAGGCGCTGCCCGGGCAGTTGGTCATCTATCCGCAAGGCACCCGCGTGCCCCCGGGCGAAGTGCGGCCCTACAAGGCGGGCTCGGCGATCCTTTACAGCCAGCTGGGCCAGCCCTGCGTGCCGGTCGCCACCAATATCGGCCTGTTCTGGCCCAAGCACGGCATTCTGCGCAAGCGCGGCACGGCGGTGGTGGAGTTCATGGAGCCGATCCCACCGGGGCTGGGACATGCCGATTTCATGCGGCGCATGGAAGAACAGGTGGAAGGCCAGTCCAACCGCCTGATGGCCGAGGCCGGGTTCAGGGGCTGAGGAGCGGCGGCTGAGGCGCGGCCCATCAGGCTGCGCCCCCGCACTTTGGGCGCCGATCAGGCCGCCAGACCCTTGTTGCCCATGTCGATGAACTTCTGACGGCGGTCCTTGACCAGCGCGTCAGGCTTCTTGCCCGACAGTTCCTTGAGCATGGTTTCCAGCGCCTTGCCCACGGCCTCAATGGTTTCCTTGCGGCCGCGCTGCGCGCCGCCCAGCGGTTCCTTGACGATTCGGTCGATCACGCCCAGTTTTTGCAGGTCTTGCGCGGTCAGGCGCAGCGCCTCGGCCGCCTCGCGCATCTTCTCGGCATCCTTCCACAGGATCGAGGCGCAACCCTCGGGCGAGATCACCGAATAGACCGAGTGTTCCAGCATGGCGACGCGGTTTGCCGTGGCGAAGGCGACGGCCCCGCCCGACCCGCCCTCGCCGATGATGACCGAGATCAGCGGCACGCCGATCTGCAGGCATTTCTCGGTCGAGCGGGCAATGGCTTCGGCCTGCCCGCGTTCCTCGGCACCTTTACCGGGATAGGCGCCGGGGGTGTCCACCAGCGTCACCACCGGCAGACCAAACCGGTCCGCCATGTCCATTAGCCGGATTGCCTTGCGATAGCCTTCGGGCCGGGCCATGCCAAAGTTGCGTTCGATCCGGGTCTTGGTGTCATTGCCCTTTTCATGGCCGATCACCACCACCGGCTGGTCGTTGAACCGCGCCAGCCCCCCCATCACCGCATGGTCGTCAGCGAAGTTGCGGTCGCCGGCCAGCGGCGTGAACTCGGTGAACAGCGCGTCGATGTAATCCTTGCAATGCGGACGGTCGGGATGGCGGGCCACCTGACATTTGCGCCAGGGCGTCAGGTCGCGATACAGATCCTTCAGCAACTGCTCGGCCTTGCGGTCAAGGGCCGCGGCCTCTTTCTCGACATCCATCTCGGCGTTGTTGCGCGCCAAGGCCCGAAGCTCTTCCGCCTTGCCTTCGATCTCGGCCAGCGGCTTTTCGAATTCGAGGTAATTCATCGGGCACTCCCTGCGGCAACCGCGCCTTATATGACCAATCGGGGGGCGTGATGCAATGCTTGGGCGCTGCGCGGGAGGCTGAATGTGAGGGCTGAATGTGACAGCGCCCCGCACCGGGCACGGAACCGATGCAGGGCGCTGCTTCCTCCCGATGCGAATGGCGGGGCCTCCTCTCCCTGCCATTCCGGGTTTTTCTGATGCTGCACAAATATGCAGCAGCTTTGTTACATTGTTAGGCGCAGGCGCCGCTTGTCAACGATTCCTGTTTCGCAGGCTACTCAACCAGCGATGATTTCCGCCTGACGCACGATCACCTCGGCCTGACGCATCGACGCGATGTCGATCAGGCGACCCTTGTAGGTGGCAGCACCCTGACCGCCAGCCTTGGCCTCTTCCATCGCGGCTAGGATCTCGCGGGCCTCCTGCACGGCCTCGGCCGAAGGGGTGAACACCTCGTTGGCCAGCGCGACCTGCTTGGGGTGGATCGCCCATTTGCCGACCATGCCCAGCGTGGCCGAGCGCCGCGCCTGCGCGCGATAGCCCTCGTCGTCCGAAAAATCGCCAAAGGGGCCATCGACCGGCAGCACGCCATGGGTGCGGCAGGCGGCGACGATGGCGGCCTGCGCCCAATGCCATGGATCGGACCAGAATTTCTCGCCGCCACGCAGCATGTAATAGTTTTCCTGCGTGCCGCCGATGCCGGTGGTGGCCATGCCCATCGAGGCGGCAAAGTCGGCGGCGCCAAGGCTCATCGCCTTGAGACGCGGGGTGGCGGCAGCAATGGCATTGACATTGGCGATGCCGGCGGCGGTCTCGATGATGACCTCAAAGGCGATGGGCTTGGTGCGGCCCTTGGCGCGCTCGATCGCGGTCACCAGCGCGTCAACGGCATAGAGGTCTTCGGCGCAGCCCACCTTGGGGATCATGATCTGATCCAGACGGTCGCCCGCCTGTTCCAGCAGGTCCACCACATCGCGATACCACCATGGCGTATCCAGCCCGTTGATCCGCACCGACAGGGTCTTGCGGCCCCAGTCATGGTCGGAAATCGCGGCGATGATATTGGCGCGCGCGGTTTCCTTGTCGTTGGGTGCGACCGAGTCTTCCAGATCGAGGTTGATCACATCGGCCTCTGACGCCGCCATCTTCGGAAACAGTGCCGGGCGCGAACCGGGGCCGAACAGTTGGCAGCGATTGGGGCGGGCGGGGGCGGCGGGTTGCAGGCGGAAGCTCATCGGCAGCCTCTTGGCAATGATGTTTCAGGATAGATGGCGCCTTGGTTAGATTGTTGCGCGAGACATGTCCAGACGCTTTCGCACCCGCAGCATTGCCGGGCTTCGACCAAACCGTAACGCCGAAGTGAAAACCATCCCGGCATCATTGACCGGTCCGGTCCGCAGGTTTACCGCTGCGCCCGTCCCTTTTTTTTACCCGAGAGCCGCATGTCAACCGCCACCGCCACCACCGCCGTCCGCCCCTTCAACCAGAAAATCCGCATCTGGGGCCTGCGGCTGTTCTTCGTGCTGGCGGTGCCGCTGATCCTGTTCACCCGATCCGCCTGGACGCATCCGGAATGGATCTTCGAGGTTCTCGAGGTCAGCGGTATCTTTCTGGTGATCGCGGGCGTTCTGGGGCGCTTTTGGGCGATCCTCTATATCGGCGCGATGAAGAACCGCAGCGTGATGCAGGTCGGCCCCTATTCGATCTGCCGCCACCCGCTGTATCTGTTTTCCACCATCGGCGTGCTGGGTTTCGGCATGATGATGGGATCGCTGCTGCTGACAGCCTTTCTGGGCCTGTCGGTTTTCCTGATCCTCAGCGCGACCGCCGCGCGCGAAGAGGCGTTTCTGCGGTCAGAGTTCGGCCCTGCCTATGCTGAATACGCCGCCCGCGTCCCGCGGATCTGGCCGAAGCCCCGCCTGTTCAGCACGCCCGCCGAAGTCACCTGCTCGGTCAAGGCGCTGCGGGTCAACTTTGCCGATGCGCTGGTCTTTCTGGCCTTTATCCCGCTGGCTGAACTGATGGAGAGCGTGAAAGAAGCCGGGCTTTTGCCCACCATCGCGCTCTACTGATCCAATCGCCGCTTGACGCAGCGGTCTGCGCTGCCGCAAACCGCTGCCACAAAACGCCAGCCCAAGGAGGGTATCATGAGCCGCACCGTCTATGTGAATGGGGACTATCTGCCCGAGGCCGAGGCGAAGGTCTCGATCTTTGACCGCGGCTTTCTGATGGCCGATGGCGTCTATGAGGTGACCTCTGTTCTCGACGGCAAGCTGATCGACTTTGCCGGCCATTGCAAACGGCTGGATCGCAGTCTGGGCGAGTTGGAGATGACCAATCCCCATGCCGAAGCCGAGTGGCTGGCGATTCATCGTGAACTAGTCGCGCGCAACGGCATCGTCGATGGGATGATCTATCTGCAGGTCACCCGCGGCAATCCCGGCGATCGCGACTTTGCCTATCCGCCGGCCGATCTGCCGCCCACGGTTGTGCTGTTCACCCAGAACAAGCCGGGCATGGCCGATGCGCCGGCCGCCAGGACTGGCTGGAAGGTGATCTCGGTCCCCGACATCCGCTGGCACCGCCGCGACATCAAGACGGTTCAGCTGCTCTATCCGTCGATGGCCAAGATGGCCGCCAAGAAGGCCGGGGTCGATGATGCCTGGATGATCGAGGACGGTTTCGTGACCGAAGGCACCTCGAACAACGCCTATATCGTCAAGGGCAACCGCATCATCACCCGCGGCCTGTCCAATGACATTCTGCACGGCATCACCCGCGCCGCCGTGCTGCGCTTTGCCCGCGAAGCGCAGATGGAGGTCGAAGAGCGCAACTTCACCATCGACGAAGCCAAGTCCGCCGACGAGGCCTTCATCACCTCGGCCTCGGCCTTCGTGATGCCGGTGGTCGAAATCGACGGCCAGGCCGTGGGCCAGGGCAGCGTCGGTCCGGTTGCCGTGCGCCTGCGGGAAATCTACCTGGAAGAAATGCGCAAGGCCGCGATCTGATTGATGACCAAAGGGCCGCGCCCCGGGCGGCCCTTTTCATTTGGCCGCAACCAGCGCCGGCGCGTCCAGATCCGCCAGCGCCGCGCGCAGCAAGGGGGCCAGCCGTCTGGCCCAGGCCAGCTGTGCCTGCGCATCGGCAATCAGGTCGTTGCGCAGCTCGATCAAGGTGTTCTGGCGACCCACCTGCAGCGCGTGACGATCAATCGCATCCCCCGGAAGATGGCCGGAATAGGGCTCATTATCGCCCACGCACAGGTCGCCCTCTGCCTCCAGCCGTGCAATCAAGGCCCGGCTGAGGCGGTCGTCCAGATGCGAATGCAGCACCCCCACATGCCAGGGCCGCGGCGGCCGGCCATTCAACTGCGGGGTAAAGCTGTGGATCGCCACAATCACCGTATCCGCCTGCCGCGCCGCCAGTTCTGCCAGCGCCTGATGGTAAGGCGTGTAGAACAGCGCCATCCGCCGCGCCACCTCGGCCGCGTCCGCATGGCGATTGGCGGGGATGACCGAGCCGTCGTAAAGTTTCATCACCAGCGTCGGATCATCCTCGCCCCGGTTCGGGTCGATCACCAGACGCGAGAAATCCGACAGGATCGCCGGACTGTCCAGCGCCTCGGCCAGTGCGGCGGCCAGCCCCGCGGCCCCCACATCATAGGCAATGTGCCGGGCCATGTCGGCTGCGGGCAGGCCCAGATCGCCCCCCGCTACCTCGGGCGGCACCCGGTTCGAGGCGTGGTCGCAGGTCACAAGCCAGCGGCCGGGGCGGTCAGCCCCCAGGATCTGATAAGGCTTCGTCATCATTGCGTCGTATTGCCACGGCATTCACCGACGAGAAAGGGGCTGGCCGCATGTCCCGGCAATGTTAACGCTAACCCCTGCAAGGTTGCCCCGCCGGATGATATCATCCATAAAATCAGCGGCCCGCCCGGATGATTGCAAGCCGGATGACTGCACACCGGATGTCTGCACAAGGAAAAACCATGAAACGCCAGCGCAATGTCAAGATCGTCGCCACTCTGGGCCCGGCCTCCAGCACCTACCAGATGATCCGCGCCCTGTTCGAGGCCGGGGCAGACGTGTTCCGCCTGAACATGTCGCATGGCAGCCATGACGACATCCGCGCCCGCCACGAAATCATCCGGCAGGTCGAGGCGGATACCGGCCGGCCGATCGCCATTCTGGCCGATCTTCAGGGTCCGAAACTGCGCGTCGGCACCTTTGCGTCAAACGCCGTCGATCTGGAGGAAGGCCAGTCCTTCCGCTTCGATCTGGACGAGACGCCGGGCGACGGCCACCGCGTCAACCTGCCCCATCCCGAGATTTTCGCGGCACTCGAGGCGGGCGCGACCCTGCTGGTCAATGACGGCAAGCTGCGCCTGCGGGTCGAGACCTGCGGCAAGTCCTTTGCCGATTGCACCGTCGAGGTTGGTGGCACGATCTCCAACCGCAAGGGCGTGAACGTGCCGGATGTGGTGCTGCCGCTGGCGGCCCTGTCGCAGAAAGACCGCGCGGATCTGGAATTTGTCTGCGCCCTCGGCATCGACTGGCTGGCGCTGTCTTTCGTGCAGCGCCCCGAAGACGTGATCGAGGCCCGCGCTCTGGCCAATGGCCGTGCCGCCATCCTCGCCAAGATCGAGAAACCCGCCGCGGTCAAGGCCTATGACGCGATCCTGTCGGTGGCTGACGGAATCATGGTCGCCCGCGGCGATCTGGGGGTGGAACTGCCGGTCCATGCCGTGCCGCCGATCCAGAAGCGCCTGGTGCGTAAGGCCCGCAGCGCCGCCAAGCCGGTGATCGTGGCCACGCAGATGCTGGAATCGATGATCGAAAGCCCGGTGCCGACCCGCGCCGAGGTCTCGGACGTGGCAACCGCGATCTATGAAGGGGCCGATGCCGTGATGCTGTCCGCAGAAAGCGCCGCTGGCAAGTTTCCGGTCGAGGCGGTCACCACCATGGCCAAGGTGGCGATCAGCGTTGAAAGCGACCCCACCTATCGCGACGTGATCGAGGCCAGCCGCAAGATCACCCGCGCCACCGTGGCCGATGGCATCGTCGCCGCCGCCCGCGAGATTGCCGAGGCCACCGACATCAAGGCGATCTGCTGCTTCAGCCAGTCCGGCACCACCGTCAGCCTCGTCGCCCGCGAACGCCCGCATGTGCCGATCGTGGCGCTGACCCCGCTGGTCGGCACCGCCCGCCGCCTGTGCCTGACCTGGGGCGTGCATTGCGCCCTGACCGGCGAGCAGGAGCGTTTCAAATCCGCGGTCATTGCCGCGGTTCGCGTCGCGCGCGATTTCGGTTACGCTGACGAAAAGGATCAGATCGTCGTGATCGCGGGCGTGCCCTTCAACGTCCCCGGCACCACCAACATCCTGCGGGTCGCCCCCTGCGACGAAAGGTTGATTCTGCGCGCCGACCCTGAGTAGATGGGGAATACGCGAGTTTTGGGGTTACGAAATGGATGCCGATCTCTATCTGGTTCTTGGCGTATTCATGGCGATCCTCGCCGTGCCAAGCCTGTTGTCTGCCTATAGCGAGGGACGCGCGCCGCGGGTCGGCGCCATCTTCGCCCTGGCCGCCGGCGTGCTGATCGTGACCGCCCTGAACAACAAGCCGGGCGGCTATGAGATTCAGGATATCCCGCAAACGGTGTTTCGGGTCATTGGCCGCTATCTGGGCTGAAACCATAACACCCCTTGCACCCGCCCCCGCAGCCCTCTATAGGACCGCATCTTGATACCTGCGTGACCGGCCAATGTGGCATGCCGAGTCGCGCCTGAAACCACGGAGATGGAAATGCCCAAGATGAAGACCAAATCGGCGGCGAAGAAGCGGTTCAGCTTCACGGCCTCCGGTCGTGTGAAAGCCGGCCCCGCGGGCAAACGTCACGGCATGATCAAGCGCACCACGAAGTTCATCCGCGACGCATCCGGCGCGATGATCCTTTGCGACAGTGACGCGAAGATCGTCAAGAAATACATGCCCTACGACCGCTGAGGAGCTTGAAACATGTCCCGCGTCAAATCCGGTAAGGTGACCCACGCCCGTCACCGCAAGGTCATCAAGCAGGCTTCGGGTTACTACTCGGCCCGCTCGCGCAATTTCCGCACCGCCACCCAGGCGGTCGACAAGGCGAACCAATACGCCACCCGTGACCGCAAGAACCGCAAGCGCAACTTCCGCGCCCTGTGGATCCAGCGCATCAACGCGGCTGTTCGGCTGTTCGACATCGAAATGACCTACTCGCGCTTCATCAACGGTCTGGCCAAAGCCGGCATCGAGGTGGACCGCAAGGTTCTGGCCGATCTGGCCGTGCATGAGCCCGAGGCGTTCAACGCCATCGCCGCTCAGGCCAAGGCCGCGTTGGCCTGAGGCCACCGCGGAGAAATCCCGAAAGGCCCCGCCCGCGCGCGGGGCCTTTTGCTTTGCGCCCCGCCGCTCCATCATTCAGGCGCAAATATCCCGGGGGGAACGCCGCAGGCGTGGGGGGCAGCGCCCCCCCTGCCCCGCGCCGATACCCGCGCCATCTTGCCAATCCTCGTCGGCACCGCTAGCACCACCAGCAGCGAATGGAGGCCCCGATGGATCTGACAGACCTGCGCAGCAAGTATATCGCGGCGATTGCCGGCGCCTCGGGCGAGGCCGCGCTGGAAGAGGTGCGGCTGGCCGCCTTGGGCAAGAAGGGCGAGATTTCGGCGCTGATGGCCACGCTGGGCAAGATGGACCCCGAGGTCCGCAAGGCCACCGGCGCCAGCCTGAACGTCCTGAAAGACGAGATTGACGCCGCCCTGCGCGCCCGCAAGACCGCGATGGCCGATGCCGCGCTGGATGAACGCCTGCGCACCGAATGGCTGGATGTCACCCTGCCCGGCCGTCCGCGCCGGCTGGGCACCATCCACCCCGTCAGCCAGGTGATGGACGAGCTGTCCGCGATTTTCGCCGACATGGGCTTTTCGGTCGCCGAAGGCCCGCAGGTGGAAAGCGACTGGTATAACTTCGACGCGCTGAACATCCCGCCCGAACATCCGGCGCGGCAGGAACATGACACCTTCTTCATGCACCGCGCCGAGGGCGACAACCGGCCGCCGCATGTGTTGCGCACCCACACTTCGCCGGTGCAGATCCGCGCCATGATGGCGCAGGGCGCGCCGATCCGGGTGATCGCCCCGGGTCGCGTCTATCGCATGGATATGGACCAGACCCACACGCCGATGTTCCATCAGGTCGAGGGTCTGGCGATCGACCGCGAAATCAGCATGGCCAACCTGAAATGGGTGCTGGAAGAGTTCTGCCGCGCCTTTTTCGAGGTCGACAAGGTCGAGCTGCGCTTCCGCGCCAGCCACTTCCCCTTCACCGAACCTTCGGCCGAGGTCGACATCCGCTATTCCAACGTTGGGGGCCAGTTGCGGATCGGCGAGGGCGACAAGTGGATGGAGATCCTCGGCTCTGGCATGGTGCATCCCAAGGTGTTGCAGGCGGCCGGCGTGAACCCGGACGAATGGCAGGGTTTTGCCTTCGGCATGGGCATCGACCGCATCGCAATGCTGAAATATGGCATCCCCGACCTGCGCGCTTTCTTCGAGTCGGACCTGCGCTGGCTGCGCCATTACGGCTTTTCCGCACTGGATGTGCCGGATCTGGCCGGCGGCCTGTCGCGCTGAACGAAAAAGGCCGGGCAAACGCCCGGCCTTGTCATTTCCGCTGCCGGTCTTACTGGAAGGCGCAGCCCGATTTGATCCCCAGCTTCTTGAAGATCGTCGCCGCCGGGCAAAAGCCGGTGAACGAGGACTGGATCAGGTTCGCGCCGATGAAGACCGTGAACCAGACAAAATAGCCCGAGACAAACTGGGTCAGCACCACCGACAGCAGCACCATCACCCCGGCGAAAAGAAAGATCGAACGATCAAGCGTCATGTCAGAACCTCTGGCAACAGAAGGCACGCCAGCCGCGCCCCCGATTACGAAGATCGTAGCAGGTCCGGCCCTCATATTCAAGTTATTGAATGAAATCCCGGGCCGGTCAGATGGCCCTCCTCGCGCCCGGCCTCCAGACGTTGAACAACGGCTGCGCCATAAAACGCCAACAGCGCCTCCTTGTTAGGGGCAGCGGTCAAGATGCCGTCACGCTCGGTCAAGACATCGCGCTTCAACAAGGCGCGCAGCCCATCTTCGCAGGCCGTCGGCAGACCGCCGGTCGGCAAGACCAGCTCGGCCCCCAGCGCGTCCAGATTCCGTGCCAGCGCAGCGACCCGGTGCGGCAGATCGGCACGGGCGATACCGGACTCCCCGATCGCCGCGGCCACCAGCGGCACCGGCAGGACCGGCACGGCACGCATCACCTCGGTCATCAGCCGGGCACCCAATGCCTCGGGCGTGATATCACCCTCCAGCGCCACTGGCGGCCCGAAAACCACAGCCGCCGTCCCGAACCCCGGAAAGCGCCCGCGCAACATCCGCCAGCCATGCCGCACCAGAAAGGCCAGCATCGCAAAGGGCCCGGCGCGGAACCGCCGCTCGCCCTTCAACCCGGCCTCGACCAGCAACCGGTCCTCGACCACCCGGTCATAGCCGATGCCCACCGGCACAAAGACCACCGGTCGGCCATAATCGACGGCCCCCTGCTGGATATAACTCAGCAAGCCGACCCGCGGCCGCCCCACCCGCCCGTCAAGGCTGAGGCCACCTTCGGGAAAGATCGCCTGGGTCGTCCCTTCGGCCGTGGCCATCTGCACCCATCGCGCCAGCACCCGACGATAGAGACCGTTATGGCTGCCGCGCCGGATGAAATAGGCGCCCATGGCCCGGAACAGCCATGAAATCGGCCAGACCCGCGCCCATTCACCCACGGCATAAGACAGGGGCGAGCGGTCGGCCACCAGCCAGGTCACCAGGACATAATCCATGTTCGAGCGATGGTTCATCACAAAGACCACCGTTGCTCCGGGGTCGATGCCTTCCAGCGCCGCGTCCACCCGGCCCACCCGCACCCGATACAGCAGTTTCGACAGCCAGCGCGCGGCGCGGATGGCAAAACCGAAATAGACCAGCGTCGAAAAACCCGGCACGATCTCGCGCGCATAATCTCGCGCCTCCTCGATCACGACCGTGCCGGGGCGGCCGGTTTCGGCCGCGCGGGCGGCAACCGCCTCAAGCACATCCGGATCGAAGGTCAGGCGCACGATCTTGTCGTTGCGTGCCATCAGCTTGAACGGCTCGATCGGCCGGGTCAGGCGTTGGTTCAATTGCGTGACCGCCCGCTCCATCCGGCCGCGCAGGAACCACCGCACCGAGGGAAACAGGAAATGCGAGGCGAAGGTCACCGCGGCAAAGCCAAGGATCAGCAGCAACAGCCAGAAGGGCAAGACGACGGGGTCTGTCATGTCGCCACCCTAGCAGGTGCTGCGTGGGGGTAAATCCCACCATGCCGCAGCGCAGCGATTGACACGGTCCGAATCTTACCCCTATCTGTTTCCGCAAGAAATATTATTGCCGGACTGATTCAGTCCGCCTGCGTCGGAGATGCCAAGATGACCCAAGCGAAAGAGCAACCCTGGCTGTTCCGCACCTATGCGGGCCATTCGACCGCAAAGGCCTCGAACGAGCTGTATCGCACCAACCTGGCCAAGGGTCAGACTGGTCTTTCGGTGGCCTTCGACCTGCCGACCCAGACCGGCTATGACAGCGACCACGAACTGGCGCGCGGCGAGGTGGGCAAGGTCGGTGTGCCGGTCTGCCATCTGGGCGACATGCGGGCGCTGTTCGACCAGATCCCGCTGGAGCAGATGAACACCTCGATGACCATCAACGCCACCGCGCCGTGGCTGCTGGCGCTTTATATTGCGGTGGCCGAGGAACAGGGCGCCGATGTGTCCAGGCTGCAAGGCACGGTGCAGAACGATCTCATCAAGGAATACCTCTCGCGCGGCACCTATATCTGCCCGCCCAAGCCCAGCCTGCGGATGATCACCGATGTGGCGGCCTATACGCAGAAACACTTGCCGAAATGGAACCCGATGAACGTGTGTTCCTATCACCTGCAAGAGGCCGGCGCCACGCCCGAGCAGGAGCTGGCCTTTGCGCTGGCCACGGCCTGCGCCGTGCTGGACGACCTGAAGGGCAAGGTGGCGGCGGAAGACTTTCCGAACATGGTCGGCCGGATCTCGTTCTTTGTGAATGCCGGCATCCGCTTTGTCACCGAGATGTGCAAGATGCGGGCCTTCGTCGATCTGTGGGACGAGATCCTGCTGGAACGCTATGGCGTCACCGATGCCAAATACCGCCGCTTCCGCTATGGCGTGCAGGTCAACAGCCTGGGCCTCACCGAACAGCAGCCAGAGAACAACGTCTATCGCATCCTGATCGAGATGCTGGCGGTGACGCTGTCCAAGAAAGCCCGTGCCCGCGCCGTGCAACTGCCGGCCTGGAACGAGGCACTGGGCCTGCCGCGGCCCTGGGATCAGCAATGGTCGCTGCGCATGCAGCAGATCTTGGCCTATGAGACCGACCTGCTGGAATATGACGATCTGTTCGACGGCAACCCGGCGATCGACCGCAAGGTCGCGGCGCTGAAAGCCGGCGCGCGCGAGGAACTTGCGCAGATCGACGCCATGGGGGGCGCGGTTGCTGCCATCGACTACATGAAGGGCCGTCTGGTCGAAGCCAATGCCGAGCGCATCGCCCGGATCGAGACCAAGGACACCGTGGTCGTTGGCGTGAACCGCTGGACCGAGGCCGCCCCCTCGCCGCTGACCGCGGGGGATGGCGCGATCATGCAGGCCGATCCGGAAGCCGAGGCCGATCAGATCGCCCGCCTGACCGCATGGCGCGGCGCGCGGGATGAGGTCGCCGTCCAGAAGGCGCTGGCCGCGCTGCGTGACGCCTGCGCCTCGGGTGCCAATGTCATGCCGGCTTCGATCGCCGCAGCCAAGGCCGGGGCCACCACCGGCGAATGGGGGGCTGCCGTGCGCGCAGCCTTTGGCCAGTATCGCGGTCCGACCGGGGTGTCCGCATCGCCGTCGAACCGCACCGAGGGGCTGGAGCCGGTGCGCGAGGCCGTCGCCGGCATCGCCGCCCGTCTGGGTCGGCCGCCGCGCCTGCTGGTCGGCAAGCCCGGTCTGGACGGCCATTCCAACGGCGCCGAGCAGATCGCAGCCCGCGCCCGCGATTGCGGCATGGCGATCCATTACGAGGGCATCCGCCTGACTCCGGCCGAGATCGTCGCCGCAGCGGGCACGCAAGGCGCCGATGTGGTCGGCCTGTCGATCCTGTCAGGCAGCCATGTGGCGCTGGTGTCCGAGACGCTGGAGCGGATGCGCGCCGCGGGGCTGGGGCATATCCCGGTGATCGTGGGCGGCATCATCCCCGAGGATGACGCGGCCAAGCTGCGGGCCATGGGCGTGGCCGCGGTCTATACGCCCAAGGATTTCGAGTTGAACGTCATCATGATGGACATTGTGGCCTTGCTGGATACCGCCGCTGTCGCCGCCGAGTGACGCGCGGGGGCGCTGCCCCCGCACCCCCGGGGTATTTGCGTCATGATGATGGCCGATAGAAAAGCGAAACGCCCGGTCCATGACCGGGCGTTCTGCATGATGGCGGGAGGGATTCAGGCGTGGATCGCGCCGTCACCGCAGGCCAACGCCGCTTCGCGCACGGCCTCGGAATAGGTCGGGTGGGCGTGGCAGGTCAGCGCCAGATCCTGGGCGCTGGCGCCGAACTCCATCGCGACACAGACCTCGTGGATCAGGTCGCCGGCAGCCGGGCCGATGATGTGGCAGCCGAGGATTCGGTCGGTTTCCTTGTCGGCCAGCATCTTGACGAAGCCCTCGCCCTGGAACACGGCCTTGGCGCGGCCATTGCCCATGAAGCTGAACTTGCCGACCTTGTAGGCGCGGCCTTCGGCTTTCAGTTGCTCTTCGGTGGCGCCGACGGAAGCGACTTCGGGGGTGGTGTAGACCACGCCGGGGATCACGCCGTAGTTGACATGGCCATGCTTGCCGGCGATCACCTCGGCCACCGCCATGCCCTCATCCTCGGCCTTGTGGGCCAGCATCGGGCCGACAACCGCGTCCCCGATGGCGTAGATGCCCGGGATGTTGGTGGCGAAGTGTCCGTCGATCTTGATCTGGCCGCGCGGTTCCATCGCCACGCCGAGGGCGTCGAGGCCCAAACCGGCGGTATAGGGGCGGCGACCGGTGGCGACCAGCACCACCTCGGCCTCGATCTCGTGATCGGTTTCCTTCTTGCGCGACTTGTAGGCGACCTTGGCGCCGGTCGCGGTGCGCTCGACACCCTGCACTGCCGCGCCCATCACGAATTTCAGCCCCTGACGGCTCAGGATGCGCTGGAAGGTTTTGGCAACTTCGGCATCCATGCCGGGGGTGATGGCGTCGAGATATTCGACCACCGTGACCTCGGCGCCAAGGCGGGCGTAGACCGAGCCCATTTCAAGGCCGATCACGCCGGCACCGATCACCACCATCGATTTCGGGATCGACTTCAGTGCCAGTGCGCCCGTAGAGGTGACGACCACCTCTTCATCCACGGTGATGCCCGGCAAGGTGGAGGGTTCGGAGCCGGTGGCGATGACGATATGCTTGGCGGTATGGACCTCGTCGCCGACCTTGACCTGACCGGCAGCGGGGATCGAGCCCCAGCCTTTCAGCCAGGTGATCTTGTTCTTCTTGAACAGAAACTCGATGCCCTTGGTGTTGCCACTGATGACGTCATCCTTGTAGGCCTGCATCTTGTCCCAGTCGACCGTGGGTGCGCCGCCCATCAGACCCATCTTCTCGAAGTTTGCGTGGACTTCGTGCAGGTGGTGGGTGGCGTTCAGGAGCGCCTTCGAGGGGATGCAGCCCACGTTGAGGCAGGTGCCGCCCAGGGTCTCGCGCCCTTCGACGCAGGCGGTGTTCAGGCCCAGCTGCGCGCAGCGGATCGCGCAGACATAGCCGCCCGGGCCGCCGCCGATCACGATCACATCGAATTCTGCCATTTTGATCTCCTGTGGTGCCCGGCCTCGGGCGCTGTCCCGGACGTCCGGGTGTTTGGATCAGGATGAAAGGGTCAAACAGGGTTGACCACAATCATCGGTGCGATGGCAGTCAAACGCGTAGCCCAGTTGACCGGACGCCGCGCGTTAACGCCGGGATTCCAGCCGGGCGTATAGAGCATCTGCGCGGGCAGATAAAGGGAAGCTGTGTCGCGTTTGCCGGGCATGCTGCCGCATCTCGGCCGGTCGGAGCGCTGCAGCGCGAAGGGGCTGGCTTGGGTGTCACCTGATCGCCGGCATGACCACGCCCCGCGCGCCACCGCGCGGGGCAGGTCCGATTTGGGATCACAGATCCATCAGCAACCGGCGCGGATCTTCCAGGGCTTCCTTGACGCGGACCAGGAAGGTCACGGCGCCCTTGCCGTCGACGATACGGTGGTCGTAGCTGAGCGCGAGATACATCATCGGACGGATGACGATCTGGCCGTTCACCACCACCGGGCGATCCTGGATCTTGTGCATGCCGAGGATACCCGATTGCGGCGGGTTCAGGATCGGCGAGGACATCAGCGAGCCATAGACGCCGCCGTTCGAGATGGTGAAGCTGCCGCCCTGCATTTCCGGCATGGTCAGCTTGCCGTCGCGGGCGCGCACGCCCAGTTCGGCGATCTTCTTCTCGATCGCGGCAAAGGACATCTGGTCGGCATCACGCACCACCGGCACGACGAGGCCCGAGGGCGTGCCGACCGCCACACCCATGTGGACGTAGTTCTTGTAGACGATGTCGGTGCCGTCGATCTCGGCGTTGACTTCGGGCACTTCCTTCAGGGCGTGGCAGCAGGCCTTCACGAAAAAGGACATGAAGCCCATCTTGACGCCGTGCTTCTTCTCGAAGGCGTCCTTGAAGGTGTTGCGCAGGTCCATCACGCCCGACATGTCCACCTCGTTATAGGTGGTCAGCATGGCGGCGGTGTTCTGGCTGTCTTTCAGGCGGCGCGCGATGGTCTGGCGCAGCTTGGTCATCTTGACGCGCTCTTCGCGGGCGGCGTCATCGGCGGGCACAGGCGCGCGCGGGATGGCCGCTGGGGCCGGGGCTGCGGTGATGGTGGCGGCAGCACTGCTGACCGAAGCGGCGGCACCGGCTGCGGCCTTGGCCACATCTTCCTTCATGATCCGGCCATCGCGACCGCTGCCCTGAATCTGATCAGCGGACAGGCCGGTCTCGGCGATTGCCTTCTTGGCCGAGGGGGCATCCTCCACATCCTTGCGGGGGGTCACCACTTCCGGTCCCGCGCCGGGCGAGCTGACGGCGGCCGCTTGCGCGACCTTGGGGTCGGCCTTGGCAGCGGCGGTGGCGCCTTCAGCGATGGTGGCCAGCAGGGCATTGGCGGCAACGGTCACGCCTTCGGCGGCCAGGATCTCGCCCAGAACGCCGGCGGCGGGCGAGGGCACATCAAGGCTTACCTTGTCGGTTTCCAGTTCGCACAGGATTTCATCCACGGCGACGGCATCACCCGGCTTCTTGAACCAGGTGGCGATGGTAGCCTCGGTGACGCTTTCGCCCAGGGCGGGCACGCGGACTTCAACGGTCATGGTCTCATTTCCCTTCCAAAGACAGCGCCTCGTTCACCAGCGCCTCCTGTTCGATCTTGTGCTTGGAGGCCAGGCCCGTGGCGGGCGAGGCCGAGGCGCTGCGGCCGACATAGCGCGGCCGCTTGGCCGTCCCGCCCACCTGATCCAGCACCCATTCGATATTCGGCTCCATATGGGTCCAGTAGCCCTGGTTCTTGGGCTCTTCCTGGCACCAGACCACTTCCGCATGCGGAAAGCGCGCCAACTCGGCCCGCAGCGATTGCGCCGGGAACGGATAAAGCTGTTCGACGCGCAGCAGGTAGACATCGTCGATGCCACGGGCGTCGCGCTCGGCCAGCAGGTCGTAATAGACCTTGCCGGTGCACATCACCACGCGCTTGATCTGCGCGTCGGGCTTCAGCGTGACTTTGCTGGAGCCGTATTGCGCATCATCCCACAGCACGCGGTGGAACTGCGAACCGGTGGTGAACTCGGCCGCCTTCGACACGCAGGCCGGATGGCGCAGCAGTGATTTCGGCGTCATCAGGATCAGCGGCTTGCGGAAGTCGCGGTGGATCTGGCGGCGCAGGATGTGGAAGTAGTTGGCCGGCGTCGAGCAATTGGCAACGATCCAGTTATCCTGGGCCGACAGCTGCAGGAATCGCTCGGGTCGGGCGGAGGAGTGTTCAGGCCCCTGCCCTTCAAAGCCGTGCGGCAGCAACACCACCAGGCCCGACATCCGCAGCCACTTCGATTCGCCCGAGTTGATGAACTGGTCGAACATGATCTGCGCGCCGTTGGCGAAATCGCCGAACTGGGCCTCCCACAGGGTAAGGGCGTTGGGTTCGGCCAGCGAATAGCCGTATTCGAAGCCCAGAACCGCATATTCGGACAGCATCGAGTCGATCACCTCATACCGCGCCTGACCGGGGCGGATGTGGTTCAGCGGATAGTGACGCTCTTCGGTGTTCTGGTCGATCCAGCCCGAGTGGCGCTGGCTGAAGGTGCCGCGGGTGCAATCCTGCCCTGCCAGACGGACCGGGAAGCCCTCGACCTGCAGTGATCCGAAGGCGATAGCCTCGGCAGTCGCCCAGTCAAAGCCCTCGCCCTTCTCGAACATCTCGCGCTTGGCATCCAGCTGGCGCGCGACGGTCTTGTGCATCGCAAACCCCTCAGGCACGCGGGTCAACGCGGCGCCCACTTCGGCCAGAGTCTCGGGTTTGATGGCGGTATTGCCGGCGTGGTATTCCGGGCTTTCTTTCGACAGGTTCTTCCAGCGGCCATCCAGCCAGTCTGCCCGGTTGGGCTTGAACTGCTTGCCGGCCTCGAACTCTTCGTTGAGCTTGGCCTGGAAGGCGGCCTTCATGTCCTCGATCTCGCCCTCGGAGATCAGGCCATCCTGCACCAGACGCTCGGTGTAAAGTTGCAGCGTCGATTTGTGCTTCTTGATGCGGTTATACATCACCGGGTTGGTGAACATCGGCTCGTCGCCTTCGTTGTGACCGAAGCGGCGATAGCAGAAGATGTCCAGAACCACGTCCTTGCCAAACTGCTGGCGGAACTCGGTCGCGACCTTGGCGGCATGCACCACGGCCTCCGGGTCGTCGCCATTGACGTGGAAGATCGGCGCCTCGACCATCAGCGCAATATCCGTCGGATAGGGCGAGGTGCGCGAGAAATGCGGCGCAGTCGTGAAGCCGATCTGGTTGTTGACGATGATATGGATGCAGCCGCCGGTGCGGTGGCCCTTGATGCCCGAAAGCTGAAGGCACTCGGCCACGACACCCTGACCGGCAAAGGCCGCGTCGCCGTGCAGCAGGATCGGCAGCACCGAGGTGCGGGCCGCGTCGCCATACTGGTCCTGCTTGGCGCGCGCCTTGCCCAGCACGACCGGGTTCACCGCCTCGAGGTGCGAGGGGTTGGCGGTCAGGCTGAGGTGGACGGTGTTGCCGTCAAACGTCCGGTCGCTGGAGGCGCCGAGGTGGTATTTCACGTCGCCCGAGCCATCGACATCCTCGGGCTTGTAACTGCCGCCCTGGAATTCGTGGAAGATCGCGCGGTAGGGCTTGTTCAGCACGTTGGCCAGAATGTTGAGGCGGCCGCGGTGCGGCATACCGATGACGACCTCCTTGACGCCCAGATTGCCGCCGCGCTTGATGATCTGCTCCATCGCGGGGATCAGCGCCTCGCCGCCATCAAGGCCAAACCGTTTGGTGCCCATGTATTTGACGTGCAGGAACTTTTCGTAGCCCTCGGCCTCGACCAGCTTGTTCAGGATCGCGCGGCGCCCCTCACGGGTGAAGGCGATCTCCTTGCCATAGCCCTCAATCCGCTCTTTAAGCCAGGCGGCCTGCTCGGGGTCGGAGATATGCATGTATTGCAGCGCGAAGGTGCCGCAATAGGTGCGTTTCACGATGTCGACGATCTGGCGCATCGAGGCGGTTTCCAGCCCCAGCACCTTGTCGATGAAGATCGGCCGGTCCATGTCGGCCTCGGTAAAGCCGTAGGACTTCGGGTCCAGCTCGGGATGCGGCGTGGTTTCGCGCATGCCCAGTGGGTCGATATCGGCGATCAGGTGGCCCCGGATACGATAGGCGCGGATCAGCATCAGCGCCCGGATCGAATCCAGCACCGCCCGCTGCACCTGCGCGTCCGACAGGCTGACCCCGGCCTCGGCCGCCTTGGCCTGGATCTTCTGCTGCGCGGCCTTGGCCTCCTTGACCGGGGCGGCCGGCCATTCGCCGGTCAGCGCGGCGGTCAGGTCGTCGACGGGCTGCGGCGGCCAGTCGGCCCGCGCCCAGCTGGGGCCGGCGGCGGCGCGCTTGGCGTCCATCTCGGCCTCGCCCAGCGCCTTGAAGAATGCAGCCCAGTCAGGGTCGACCGATGCCGGATCGGCGGCATGGCGGGCCTGCAACTGGTCGATATATTCGGCATTGGCACCGTCCAGCCAGGACTGGGCGTGCATCTGCGCGTTAGAGGATTGGTCGGTCATCTGCGGTATCCTTGAGGATGACGGGTCCGGATCGGCGCCACGGCGGCGCAAGGGGGCAGGAGAGGGCACATGACAAAGTCCGCACGAGCCGCGCGGGTCGGGCCGGCATGAGGCGCGGCATTTGTCATCTGCACTCCCCTCCCCAGGAGAGGCCCCCCGGGTTTTCACCCGGAGGGCAGCTTGGTCAGCCCTTGATGGCCTTCATGACGGCCTCGCCCAGATGGGCGGGGCTGTCGGCGACGATGATGCCAGCGGATTTCATCGCCTCGATCTTCGATTCCGCATCACCCTTGCCACCGGCGACGATCGCACCGGCATGACCCATGCGGCGGCCCTTCGGCGCTGTGCGGCCGGCGATGAAGCCGGCGGTGGGCTTCCAGCGGCCGCGCTTCTTTTCATCGGCCAGGAACTGAGCGGCCTCTTCTTCAGCCGAGCCACCGATCTCGCCGATCATGATGATCGACTTGGTTTCCGGGTCAGCCAGGAACATCTCCAGGACGTCGATATGCTCGGTGCCCTTGATCGGGTCGCCACCGATGCCCACGGCCGACGATTGGCCCAGACCCAGATCGGTGGTCTGCTTGACCGCCTCATAGGTCAGCGTGCCCGAGCGCGACACCACGCCCACGCTGCCGCGCTGGTGGATGTGGCCCGGCATGATGCCGATCTTGCAGGCGCCGGGGGTGATCACGCCCGGGCAGTTGGGCCCGATCAGACGCGACTTGCTGCCTTCCAGCGCGCGCTTGACGCGCATCATGTCCAGCACCGGGATGCCTTCGGTGATGCAGACGATCAGCTCCATCTCGGCGTCGATCGCCTCGAGGATCGAGTCCGCCGCGAAGGGCGGCGGCACATAGATCGCGGTGGCATTGGCGCCGGTGCGCTCGCGCGCCTCATGCACCGAGTTGAAGACCGGCAGGCCCAGATGCTCGGTGCCGCCCTTGCCGGGGGTCACGCCGCCGACCATCTTGGTGCCATAGGCAATCGCCTGTTCCGAGTGGAAGGTGCCTTGCGAGCCGGTAAAGCCCTGGCAGATCACCAGTGTGTTTTCATTGACGAGAACAGCCATGTTTCGCTTTCCCTTTACCCCGGTCTCACCGGGAGGATGGATTGGAATGCCAGATGCCAAACATCAGGCGCGAGGTTGCGTAGGGGGAGCCGGATCGCAGCAGGAACAAGATCCCTCCATCAATTTTCCAGGCCCGCTCAAGATCGCGGCCCACAGATTCAGCGTCCAGCGGCTGGGCTTGCGGAAACCGTCTGGCAACCAACTGCAGCAGCTCTTCGGTCTGACCGGTCCGCGCCGATGCAGCGACCACACAGCCGTCGCCGCGTTTTGACAATTGCACCGCAGGGCGGCGGTCGTCGGAAACGAAGGTGACCAAATCGTCGCGTGACGGATACGGCACAAAGCCCTGCTTCCTCAGCGCCGCCTCGGCTGCCGCAAAATCTTTTGGTCCGTCAATGCACGCCGAAGCGAAGGTCTTGGCAAGTTGGGACGGCGAAGATTTCGGGATCTGATTGACGGGATCGAGGTTGCCGAGTTCGTAGGCGTCCGCTTCGTAAGCCGGAGACTGCGCGCAGGACGCAAGTGCGACAACGACAGCGGTCATCAACCACGCCCTTGCCATGTCTGCGCCCCGCACAATCATCCCGCTCAGCCCTGGACCGCCTTGACGATCTTCTGCGCGGCGTCGGCGAGGTTGTCGCCGGCGATCACGTTCAGGCCGGAGGTCGCGATGATTTCCTTGCCCTTCTCGACATTGGTGCCTTCCAGACGGACGACCAGCGGCACTTTCAGGCCGACTTCCTTCACCGCGGCGATGATGCCCTCGGCGATGATGTCGCAGCGCATGATGCCGCCGAAGATGTTGACCAGGATGCCCTTCACGTTCGGGTCCGAGGTGATGATCTTGAAGGCTTCGGTCACCTTTTCCTTGGTGGCGCCACCGCCCACGTCAAGGAAGTTGGCGGGTTCGGCACCATAGAGCTTGATGATGTCCATGGTGGCCATGGCAAGGCCCGCGCCGTTCACCATGCAGCCGATGTTGCCATCCAGCGCGACATAGTTCAGGTCGAACTTGGCGGCGGCCAGTTCTTTCGGGTCTTCCTCGGTCTCGTCCTTCAGCGCCTGGATGTCGGCGTGACGATAGAGGGCGTTGCCATCGAAGGAAACCTTGGCGTCCAGCACCTTCAGATCGCCCGCCGGGGTCACGATCAGCGGGTTGATCTCCAGCATCTCCATGTCCTTCTCGACGAAGGCCTTGTAGAGAACCTTGCTCAGCGCAACCATCTGCTTGATCTGCGCGCCTTCGAGACCCAGCGCGAAGGCCAGACGGCGGCCGTGGAAGTCCGACAGGCCGGACGCCGGGTCAACCGAGAAGCTCAGGATCTTTTCGGGGGTGGCCGCGGCCACTTCCTCGATGTCCATGCCGCCCTCGGTCGAGCAGACGAACGAGATGCGCGAGGTCTGGCGATCCACCAGCAGCGCCAGATACAGCTCGCGCGCGATGTCCGAACCCGCCTCGATATAGATGCGGTTGACCTGCTTGCCCACCGGCCCGGTCTGGTGCGTCACCAGCGTGCGGCCCAGCATCTGCTTGGCCAGCGTCTCGGCCTCTTCGACCGACTTGGCCAGACGCACGCCGCCCTTTTCGCCGGCTTCGGGCTCGACAAACTTGCCCTTGCCGCGACCGCCGGCGTGGATCTGCGCCTTGACCACCCAGAGCGGGCCATCGAGGGCGCCGGCGGCGGTCTTGGCCTCTTCGGCCTTCAGGACCACGCGGCCATCCGAAACGGGCGCGCCATAGCTGCGCAGCAGCGCCTTGGCCTGATATTCATGGATGTTCATGGAACCGTCCCACAGTTGCTGATTTGCGGGATGTGATGCCACATAAAGCGGCGCCGTCCAAACGCGATTGACGGGAAAGACCGGTTTTGCGGCGGAAAAATGCAACTTGTGATCACAGTGCGAAAATCTGTGATCACAAGCCAGGATTCGTTAACGCAAACGGTTGGCGGCGACTCAGTTCAACCACAATGCCAGCAGCATCGCCTGCCCCTCGGCCATGTCGCCAAAGGCATCGACCGCCTCAGTGCTGGCCATCACGCCCTGCTCCAGATAGGGCAGCGCCGCCCAGCCCTGGATCCATCCGGCCACGTCAACAGGCCGCGGTTCAAGGAAGACGCGCTGGATGTTCACGCCCGCCCCCTCGGACAGTCGCCAGTAGGGGATCAGCGCCCGGCCTTGCAGGATCGCCTCGGCCTCAGCCAGCACCGCCTTCCAGCGGGCGCCGGTGCCCGGCGGCAAGGCTATGCCCAACGCCGATTGCTGTGCGTCATTGGGCAACCATTCGGCCTGATTGTCGGTTTCCTGGGCGACCAGATCCCAGAAGCGGCGGTTCTGCGCGATCACATCCAGCAGGTGGGCATGTGCCACGGCCATCCTCGTGGCGTCGGGCTGCTGGTCCAGCGTGGCAATCAAGATGGCGAGGATGTCCACGGCATGCGGCGGGTTGGGGGTGCCGAACAGCATGTCGTTCTCCAGCGGGGCCAGCGCCTGCATCCCCTGCAGCGCGCCCATGACGCGGGTCACGGCCTCGGTCGGGTCATAGGCCAGCACCACCTCGGACAGCGCCGACAGCAGATGGGCATAGGCGGCCAGCCAAGCCGCATCGGCCCGGTCAAAGCGGATCACCGGGCCCGGCTGATCGGCCGGCCGATCCAGCCAATCCGGCCCGAGGATCATAGGCCCGGCCACCTCCATCATCCCTTCGCCCGGCTGGCGTTGCCCGTTGCCGTCGATGTCGAACCACAGGTCTTCCAGCCGGATCTCCAGCCCGAACTCCTGCCCCGGGTCGATGCCATCCAACACGGCCAGACTGGCGGCCAGATGCCCCTCAGCGGCAGAGAACACCTTGGCGATAGCGCCGGCGTCAAAGGGCTGCGGCGCGGGGTTGTCCGCCAGCGGCAGGCGCAGCAGCGGCAACAAGCCGGTCTGATCGGTCAGACCGTTCTGCCAGCGGATCTGGAAGCTGCTCTCAATCGCGCGGAGAAACCGCACGCCGCCCAGCGCGAAGGCTTCTTCGGCCGAAGCCGCGGGCAGCGCCGACAGCCGCGCCTCGGTGGCGGCAAGACCCGCCCGGCCGATCTCGGCCGAGATGGTTTCCGCCGCCGCGGGCGTGGCCAGCAGTGACAGGCAAAGGGCAAGGATACGCATCGGTTTCTCCGGTTCAGACACTCGTGATCGGTTGCGCCACGCATAACACCTGCCCGCGCGGCAGGCGGGCCTCGCGCAGCTCCAACGCAAGGCCCGCCTGCGCGGCAAACAGGTGCAAATCAGACTCCAGCACATGATAGGGCGGGCGGATGTCATGGGTCACCACCCCATCCGGCTGACGCACCGGCCCGAGGCTGGCCGCCGCATCAGGGGCGAGGAACACCGTGAACAGAAACTTTTCAAACCGCGCGAACCGCCGCCCCACCTGCACCAGCCCGCGCCGCAGGTGGTTCAGCGGCAGATGGGTGAAAACCGCAAAGCACAGCAGGTAGTCGAAGGCATCCGGGATGCCGGGAAAGCTGAAATCCCGGTCCTCGACCAGTTGGCTGCGCGGCAGGCGGGCGCGATCGCCCTCGGTCAACTCTTGCCGATAGCCCTGCCGCATCAGATCGCCCGACAGGTCAGTGCCCCAATAGTTGCCGGGGTTCAGATAGGGCACCAACCGACAGCCCGTGCGCAACGGCCCGCAGCCGATATCCAGCAGACGGTGCTGCGGCTTCAGCCCCTCGGCCAGCAGCATCTGCATCTGGATGATGCCGGTCTCGTCCCAGCGGCCGCCGATGATGTCGCGGTGCTTGCCGCGGGCCAGCGCGTCTGGGATGAAACCGGGGGCGTGATAGGGCGAGATATGCTGGGACATGCCCTTGCCTAGCACGCCCCCGATGGTCAGGCGAGGGGCGCGATCAGGATCGCGCGGAAGTCGTTCACATTGGTCAGGGTCGGACCAGAGATCACCTGATCGCCCAGCGCCGCAAAAAAGCTGTGCGAGTCGTTGGTGTTCAGCATCGCCTGCGGGTCCAGCCCAAGGGCCGCAGCGCGGGTCAGCGTGTCGGGGCCAATCACAGCGCCCGCCACTTCGGCCGCGCCATCGACACCATCGGTATCACAGGCCAGCGAATGGATACCGTTCTGGCCTTGCAGGGCCAGAGCCAGAGCCAGACAAAACTCGGCATTCGGCCCACCCAGGCCTGTGCCCCGCCGCGTCACCGTCACCTCGCCGCCTGACAACAGCAGCAGTGGCGCGGTCAGGCCGGGCTGGCGGGCCTGCGCAGCGGCGGCCATTCGGCCGGCCACCGCGCGCGCCTCGCCCTCGATGGCGTCGCCCAGAATTTCCACGGCGATGCCGTGTTTCCGCGCCAGATCGGCGGCGGCTGCCAGCGATTGCGCGGGTGCGGCGATCACACGGGTTTCAGACCGCGCCAGCCGGGGATCGCCCGGCGCCACCACGGATGACTTGGCCAGCGCCGCCCGCACCGCGTCAGGCACCGGGAAACCGCGCGCTGCCAGCACGGCCAAGGCCTGCACCGGGCGCGTCGCCTCGCCGACCGTGGGGCCAGAGCCGATCACCGCCGGATCATCGCCCGGCACGTCCGAGATCGCGAGGGCCAGCAGCCGCGCGGGATAGGCCGCCGCCGCCAACTGCCCACCTTTGACCCGGCTGAGGTGCTTGCGGACCAGATTCATCTCGCCAATCGGCGCGCCCGAGGCCAGCAGACCTGCGTTCACCGCCTGCTTGTCGGCCAGCGTCAGACCCGGCGCGGGCGCAACCAGCAGCGCCGAGGCCCCGCCCGAGATCAGCGCCAGCACCATATCCTGTGGCCCCAGCCCGTCCAGCAATGCCAGCATCCGCGCCGTGGCCTCAAGCCCGCGCGCATCCGGCACCGGGTGACGGGCAGTCACGATCTCGATCCCCTGACAGGGGCGCTGATAGCCGTCGCGGGTGATCACCACCCCCTCGCAAGGGCCCCAGGCGGCCTCGACCGCCTCGGCCATTCTGGCGCTGGCCTTTCCAGCCCCCACCACGACCACCCGGCCCGAAGGCCGGGGCGGCAAGGCTGGCGGTATGACCAGCATCGGATCGGCCGCAGCCACTGCCGCGGCGAACAGCGCCCGCAGCAGCCCCTCAGCCACCGGCCCGCGGACCCATCACGATCGCCTCCATCAACCGCACCGCCATCGCCATGTCCTGCAAGGACACCCATTCCAGCGGCCCATGAATCTCGGCCATGCCGGTGAACAGGTTGGGACATGGCACGCCCATCTCGGTCAGGCGGGACCCGTCGGTGCCGCCCCGGACCGGCACCGTAACCGGCTGGATACCCAACGCCTTGCAGGCCGCGCGCGCCAGATCGACGATAGTAGTGTCCTCCTCCAGCCAATAGCGCATGTTGCGATATTGCGGGGTAATGGTGCAGGTGATGCGCGCCCGCGGCTCGCCCGCCTGCACGGCGTCGCAGACCGACTTCAGGATGCGGCCCTTTTCGGCCAGGCCCTCGCGCTCGAAATCGCGCAGGATGAAGCTGATCACCGCCCGGCTGGAGCCGCCGCTGATCTCGGTGGCATGGATGAAGCCCTCGCGGTCCTGGGTCACCTCGGGCTGCATGGTGGATTGCGGCAAGGCCGACAGGATGCGGGCGGCCAGCGTGATCGCGTTGACCATCTTGCCATAAGCGTAGCCGGGATGGACCGAGACGCCCTCGATCACCACCTCGGCGCCGTCGGCCGAGAAGGTCTCGTAATCGATCGCACCCACGGCGCCACCGTCAAAGGTATAGGCAAAGGCCACGCCCAGATCGGCAGGCAGGCGCTTGTCCACGCCGCGGCCGATCTCCTCATCCGGGGTAAAGGCGATGCGGATCATGGGCCTGTCAGGCTGCGCCATCAGGCGGCGCGCGGCGGTCATGATGATCGCCACCCCCGCCTTGT
>CAYTMV010000020.1:0-39949 GCA_964439015.1 uncultured Gemmobacter sp. | reverse complement strand
CCATGACCGTGGCGCAGGCGGGCAAGGCCATGGGGCGGCTGGGCAGCGTGGTGGATGAACGCAAGGGCGAGTATGAGGCCGAGGGGCGGCCTGTGCGGCTTGAGATCGAAAAGGGCAAGATTTTCGCGGATCTGCGGATCGGGGCCGATGTGGCAGGCGCGGTGCCGTTGAAGGCGAATGAGGGGCTGGGACACACAGGCGTCAAGACCCACGGAATGGGGTTTATCGTTTCGCCTTCCGAGGCAAAGTCTTTGGGCTGGGGGACGAATACGGAGATGGACGGCATATTCCGGCCATTCCTAAATGGCCGCGACCTAGCGCAGATTAGTCGCGGAACAATGGTGATTGATTTGTTCGGGTTATCAGAAGCCGAAGTGCGTCAGCGTCTTCCCTTGGTCTATCAACTCCTTCTGGATCGGGTAAAGCCGGAACGTGACGCAAAAGCGAGTGCGTCAGCTGACGCTGCACAATATGCAAAGCTGTGGTGGTTACATGGAAAGCCACGCCCGCAAATGCGGCCTGCACTTGCAGGATTGAAAAGATACTTGGCCACGCCGCGCACCGCTAAGCATCGGATATTTCAGTTTGTTCCCGCTGAAAGTCTTGCGGAAAGCAAACTAGTTGTCGTTGCCAGTGATGATGCGTCGCTCCTTGCCGCCGTCTCTTCGCGGCACCACGAACTGTTTTCACTTGCAGCGGGTGGTTGGCTAGGTGTCGGAAATGACCCGACCTACAATCATTCGGATTGCTTCAACCCCTTCCCCTTCCCCGACCCCAGCGAGGCGCAAAAGGTCCGGCTGCGGTCCTTGGGCGAACAGCTTGACGCGCACCGCAAGGCCCAGCAAAAGGCCCACCCTAAGCTGACCCTGACCGCCATGTATAACGTGCTGGAAAAGCTGCGCGCGGGCGAACGGATCGAGGGGAAGGACAAGGAAACCTATGACCAAGGCCTGATCGGCATTTTGCGCGATCTGCACGACCAGATTGATGCCGCCGTGGCCGAGGCTTACGGCTGGCCTGCGGATCTGTCGGATGACGAAATCCTGCACCGTCTGGTGGACCTGAACCGCGAAAGGGCCGCCGAGGAAGCGCGCGGCCTGATCCGCTGGCTGCGCCCCGACTATCAAAACCCCGCAGGCCGCGCCGTCGCCGCCAAGGGCGAACAGGCAACAATGGATATCGGCCCGACCGAGACCGCCGCCAAGGCCCCTTGGCCCAAGGCCCTGCCCGAACAGATCGCCGCCGTCCGCGCCGCCCTGACCGATCTGGGCACCGCCACCCCCGAACAGGTGGCCCGCCAATTCCAACGCGCCCGCGCCGCATCTGTGCAACCGCTGTTGGAAAGCCTGACCGCCCTTGGCTACGCCCGAACCGTGGAAGGCGGCCGCTTTGCGGCGTGAGATGGGGGGGTATCAATATCTTCCCGACCCTACCGGACCCCACACCCGCGACCCCGGCATCCGCAGATTTTTTCCCCTGTCTGATTTTCGCCTGCGCACCTGTCCGAAGCTGTGACGGACGGGTGGCCTTAACGCGCGCGCATGAAGGCGAAAAACTGTATTAGCGATGACGCCGCAGAAAGCCCCCGGTCCCGCCTATGGTCGCCCGGAAGATTAGGATACCCCCCCGTCGCACGGCGCTGGAATGTCGTATGGCGTAGCGTCCAAGCGTTTTTTACATGGCGGGTTTGTTGGGGGGTATGTGAAAAACACCCCCCAAAAAATCAATGATATCAAAGGGGTTTGGCGGTCCCGGAAGGATTCGAACCCTCGACCGGCCGCTTAGAAGGCGGCTGCTCTATCCAACTGAGCTACGAGACCGTGCCGCCTTTCTGGACCAAAGCGCCGCGTCAGGCAAGGCTCACGGTCATGAACACGCTGTTGGGATCATCGTGATAGCCCTCAAAGGGGCCGCAGGGCACGAAACCCGCGCGGGCATAGAGGGCGCGGGCGGCGATGAAGGTGGGCTGCACCCCGGTTTCAAGGCTGAGGCGGGCAAATCCCGCCGCCCGGGCGGCGGCGATCAGGTGGTCCAGCATCTGGCGCGACAGGCCACGCCCCCGCGCCTCGGCCAGAACGTGCATCGATTTGATCTCGGCGTGATCCGGGCCGATGCGCTTGATCGCGCCCATCGCCAGCGGTTGGCCGGCATCCCTCAGAACGAAGAAGGCGATACCGGGCCCAGCCAGTTCGGCGCGGTCCAGCATGTGGATGCTCTCGGGCGGGGTGTCGGCGTGCATGTCTGCGGTGTGGCGCTGAAACAGCAGCGCCAGATCTTCGGTCAGCGGGCTTTCTGCGGCGATCTGGATCATCCGGGCCTCCTGTTGCGCATCGGGTGGCACGGCCTTGAGGGCAACGCAAGAGGGCGATCTGATCCAGATCAGTTACCCGCACCTGAAATCCGTGTTTTCTGGACGGATCAATCAGGGAGGCTGGGATGCGCGTGACAACTCGCACCAATCTGGCGATGCGTGTCTTGATGTCCTGCGCGGTCAATCCGGGCCGGACCTTGCGCTCGCCCGATATCGCGCAGGCCTGCAATGCCTCGCTCAACCATCTGATGCAGGTGGTCAATCTCTTGCATCAGCACGGCTTCATCCGCGCCCATCGCGGCCGCACCGGCGGGGTTGAGCTGGCCCGTCCCCCCGCCGCGATCTCGGTCGGTGAGGTGTTTCGGGTGCTGGAATCGGGTCGGCCCGTGGTGGAATGCCTGACCGGCGAGGCCAATACCTGCCCGTTGACCGAACATTGCCGCCTGCGCGGTGGCATCCTGCGGGCGGTCGAGGCGTTTTACGGCGCGCTGGACGATTTGACGCTGCAGGATCTGGTGGCGGACAATTGCGGGCTGAATGCGGTGCTGCAATTCGAGGATGGGCTGCACCGCCGCTGCCTGCCACCCGCCGCCTGACATGCAAAAGGGCCGGCAAAACCCGGCCCTCCAACGCACAGGGCTTTCCGTTTCAGGCGCGCTTCAACCGGATCACCACATCCACCTTCGACACAATCGTGCCAGCCGGCGCGTCGGGCAGGCGCGCGATCTGAAGCTGCTCGGGCGGGGCATCGGTCAGGCGGCCGGTCTCTTCCCAGAAGAAATGCGGGTGATCGTCGACGCGGGTATCGAAATAACTTTTCGAGCCGTCGACCACCACCTCATGCATCAGACCCGCATCGCAAAAGGCGCGCAGGGTGTTGTAAACCGTCGCCAGGCTGACGCGGTCTTCGCTTTGCATCGAGGCGGCGTAAAGACTTTCAGCCGTGACATGCCGGTTTTCGCCATCGCCAACCAGCAGCGCCGCCAGCGCCACACGTTGCCGGGTCGGGCGCAGGCCGCCCTGCTCCAACCACTGGGAACCACGTTCGACGGCCTCTTTCGAGACCAAGGGAAACTCGCGCGTCATCATGCCATCCAAGGAAGGCCCGGCAAGAACCGGGCTTTTATCTATTCTATGTCGCGCAATCAGCTTTTTCAAACGCAGAATCTCCGCTGTCACCCCCATGTCACAATGCCGCGCCGCCCTTGCGCGCAAAGTCCTGCGGATGATAGACACGGCCAAAGTCAACAGGGGGACATGATGACCGGCTTTCCGACCAGCTTTACCAAGGAAGACCTGCTGAAATGCGCGGCGGGTGAGCTGTTCGGCCCCGGCAACGCCCAGCTGCCCGCGCCGCCGATGCTGATGATGGACCGCATCACCGAAATCTCGGGCGATGGCGGGTTGCACGGCAAGGGCCATGTGGTGGCCGAGTTCGACATCACCCCCGACCTTTGGTTCTTTGACTGCCACTTCCCCGGCAACCCGATCATGCCGGGCTGCCTGGGCCTTGACGGTCTGTGGCAGCTGACCGGCTTCAACCTCGGCTGGCGCGGCTGGCAGGGGCGCGGTTATGCGCTGGGCGTGGGTGAGGTCAAGCTGACCGGCATGGTCCGCCCGGACCGCAAGATGCTGACCTACAAGGTCGATTTCACCAAGGCCGTGCAAACCCGCCGCCTGACGATGGGCGTGGCCGACGGCATCGTCGAGGCCGATGGCGAAGTGATCTACATCGTCAAGGACATGAAAGTCGCGCTGAGCGAGGCTTGAGGGAGGGAGGGTCCACCCCTCCTTTTCACACGATCAGCCTGACGCCGGACACCAGCAACAGCACCGCCAACAGGGACCGCAGCAGGCGGTCGGACAGGTATCGACTGCCCACAACCGCGCCCAAAAGGCCGCCTGCGCCCACCGCCAACAACCAAACCGGCAGCGCGGCCGGGATATGCGGCCAGGCGGCATGGGCGCCCAACAACGCAGCCGCCGAGTTCATCAGGTTGTAGACCGCCGTCGTTGCCGCGGTTTGCCGTTCGGTGCCCCAATGCATGGCAAGGATGACCGGCGCGAGGAAAACGCCGCCACCGGTTCCTGTCGTGCCGGACACGAAACCGATCACCGCCCCCGTCAGAAGTGCGGCGGCAAGTGGCGGGGGATTGGCGTTCACTACCGGCCCAGCCCGACGGCGCAAGGCGGTGCGGGCCATCTGGATGGCCGACAGGATCAGCACGGCGCCGACGATCGGGTAATAGAGGCCAGCAGGCAAGTGCACCGCGCCCCCCAGCAACGAGAAGGGAAAGCCCAGCGCCGCGAACGGCCACACGCTTCGCCAGGACAGGCGACCCGCCCTCAGGAACAAGACTGTTCCGATCAGCGCGACCAGCATGTTCAGCGACAGCGCCGTCCCCTTCATCGCAAGAGGCGAAAACCCGGCCAACCCCATCGCGGCGATATAGCCCGAGGCGCCCGCCTGTCCGACGGCGGCATAGACCATCGCAATGACCGCGAAGGCAATTGTCAGGATGAACGTCTCGGTCTCCATGATCCCAACCTCGGCCACCGTGCCACGCCAACGGTCTGTCACATCGGTTTCCCCGTGCCAAGCCCGCCCCCTTCCCGCTTGCCCCGCCCCGCCCGCTGCCCTAAACAGGCTTGAAAATCCGAAGGGAGGCCCCCATGCGTCGCGTCGTCATCACCGGGATCGGGATCATCTCGCCGATCGGCAACTCTGCCGCCGAGGTCGAGGCCAGTCTGCGCGCCGGGCGCTCGGGCATCGTCTTTGCCCCCGATTACGCCGAACATGGCTTCCGCAGCCAGGTGAAAGGCCAGCCGCAGATCGTGCTGGAGGATCACATCGACAAGCGCGACCTGCGTTTCATGGGTCCGGGCGCGGCCTATAACTTCCTCGCCATGCAGCAGGCCATCGCCGACAGCGGGCTGGAACCGTCGGACGTCTCGAACGAGCGCACCGGGATCATCGTGGGTTCCGGCGGGCCGTCGACCTCCAACTTCTTCCAGGCCCATCAGATCGTGATCGAAAAGGGTGCGCCCAAGCGGATGGGCCCTTTCATGGTGACCCGCTGCATGAGCAGCACCAACTCGGCCTGCCTCGCCACGCCCTTCAAGATCAAGGGCGTGAACTATTCGATCACCTCGGCCTGCTCGACCTCGGCGCATTGCATCGGCAACGGCACCGAGCTGATCCAGATGGGCAAGCAGGACATCGTCTTTGCCGGCGGCGGAGAAGAGCTGGACTGGACGCTGAGCTGCCTCTTTGACGCGATGGGCGCGATGTCGTCGAAGTATAACGACGCACCGACCACCGCCAGCCGTGCTTTCGATGCCAACCGCGACGGTTTTGTCATCGCCGGCGGCGGCGGCGTGGTGGTGCTGGAAGAGCTGAACCACGCGCTTGCCCGCGGCGCCAGGATCTATGCCGAAGTCACCGGTTACGGTGCCACCTCCGACGGCCACGATATGGTCGCCCCGTCGGGCGAGGGCGGCGAACGCTCGATGCGGCTGGCGCTGGGCACCCTGCCCGAAGGTCGCAAGATCAGCTATATCAACGCGCACGGCACTTCGACCCCGGCCGGCGACGTGACCGAAGTGAAGGCGATCCGTCGCGTCTTTGGCGAAGGCCATGTGCCACCGATCTCGTCCACCAAATCGCTGACCGGCCACAGCCTCGGCGCCACCGGTGTCCATGAGGCGATCTATTCGCTGCTGATGCTGCAGGGCAACTTCATCGCCGCCTCTGCAAATGTCACCCAGCTGGACCCGGAACTGAAGCCCGAAGAAATCGCCACCACCTATCGTGAAAACGTGGGCATGGACTCGGTGCTGTCGAACAGCTTCGGCTTTGGCGGCACCAACGCCACGCTGGTGATGAGCAAGTATCAGGCGTAATCCGAAACACCGTTCCGGTAGGGGGCAAGATGGCCGATCTGATGAAGGGCAAGCGCGGGCTTGTCATGGGCGTCGCGAACGAGCGCTCCATCGCCTGGGGTATCGCCAAGGCTATGGCGGATGAGGGCGCCAGCCTCGCCTTCTCCTACCAGGGTGATGCCTTCGGCAAACGGGTAGAGCCGCTGGCGGCCTCGGTCGGATCGGAGTTCCTCGTGGACGTGGACGTGATGAACGCCGAGTCGATGGATGCCTGCTTTGCGCGGCTTAAGGACGAATGGGGCAGCATCGACTTTCTGGTCCATGCCATCGCCTATTCCGACAAGAACGAGCTGACGGGTCGCTTGATCAATACCAGCCTCGTCAATTTCAAGAACAGCCTGGCGATCAGCTGCTACAGCTTCATCGACTGTGCCCGCCGGGCCTCCGAACTGATGCCCGATGGCGGCACGCTGTTGACGCTGACCTATGGCGGCTCGAACCGGGTGACCCCAAATTACAACGTCATGGGCGTGGCCAAGGCCGCATTGGAAAGCGCGACCCGCTATCTGGCCAATGACCTCGGTCCGCAAAAGATCCGCGTCAACGCGATCAGCCCCGGTCCGATGAAGACACTGGCCGGCGCAGCAATCGGCGGCGCCCGTGCCACCTATCGCCACACCGAACAGAACGCCCCCCTGCGCTCCAACGCTACGCTTGAGGCTGTGGGCGGCACTGCGGTCTGGCTCGCCTCGGATTACGGCGCCTTCACCACCGGCGAAGTGGTGCATGTCGACGGCGGCTTCCACGTCCTCGGCATGCCGCAAGGCGACAATCTCTGACCGTTCGATAGGCCGAGAGGCCGGGGGCGCTGCCCCCGGACCCACGGGATACTTGGACCTGAATGATGGTTGTGTTTATCATTCAGGTATAAATATCCCGGGGGAGTCCCGCAGGGACGGGGGGCAGCGCCCCCCCTTTGGCCCGGTCAAACTGTTTCCAGAAGCCCCCTGCCCTTCAGCAAAGCCTCGACCCCCGGCATCCGACCACGGAACGCGGTATAAAGGTCCTCCGCTGGCTGGCTGCCGCCGGCCGACAGGATGAAGCGTTCCAGCTTCTCGGCCGTGTCGGGATGGAAATAGTCGCCAGCTTCCTCGAAGGCGGCAAAGGCGTCGGCGTCCATCACCTCGGACCACATGTAGCTGTAATAGCCCGACGAATACCCGTCGCCCGAGAAGACATGCGAGAAATGCGGCGTGGCATGGCGCATGCGGATCGCGCGGGGCATGCCGATCGCCTCCAGAACCTCGGCCTGTTTCTGCATCGGATCGGCGGGGGCCGGACCATCATGGAAGGCCAGATCGACCAGCGCCGAGGCCACGAACTCCACCGTCGCGAAGCCCTGATCGAAGGTCATCGCCCCCAGCAGGCGGTCGCGCAGGTCGGCCGGCATCGCGTCGCCGGTCTGCCAGTGGCGGGCGTGGCGGTCCAGCACCTCGGGCACCTCCAGCCAATGTTCGAACAGCTGGCTGGGCAGCTCAACAAAATCGCGCGCGACATTGGTGCCCGAGATGAAGGCATGGGTCACATTGCTGAGCATCTGGTGCAGCGCATGGCCGAACTCGTGGAACAGCGTGCGCGCGTCGTCATAGGACAGCAGCGCGGGCGCGCCCTTGGCGAAGTTGCAGACGTTCAGCACCACCGGGCGCTGATCGCCACCCAGCCGCTTCTGCCCGCGGATGGTCGAGCACCAGGCGCCCGAGCGTTTGGAGGCGCGGGCAAAGTAATCGCCGATGAACACCGCGATGTGCTGGCCGCCGCGCGTCACCTCCCAGGCGCGGGCGTCGGGGTGGTAGAGGGGCGCGTCGAGTGGCTGGAACTCCAGCCCGAACAGTCGGCCTGCCACGTCGAACTGTGCGGCCAGCATGGCATCGAGCGAGAGATAGGGTTTCAGCGCCGCCTCATCGAGGTCATGCTCGGCCATGCGGCGCCGTTCGGCGTAGAAGCGCCAATCCCACGGCTCCAGCGGGGCGGGCTGGCCATCTGCGACCAGCATCGCCTCCAGCACGGCGGCGTCGCGTTCGGCCTGCGCGCGGGCGGGCGCCCAGACCCGCATCAGCAGATCGCGCACCGCCTGCGGGGTGCGGGCCATCTCGGGCTCCAGCTTGAAGGTGGCGAAGTTGGCGTATCCCAGCAACTGCGCTCGCTCTGCCCGCAGGCGCAGGATTTCGGCGGCGATGGCGCGGTTGTCATGGGCGTTGCCATTGGCGCCACGCGCCACCCAGGCCTCATAGGCCCGCTGGCGCAGCGCCCGACGGGGCGAGAATTGCAGGAATGGCACAATCAACGAGCGGTTCAGCGTCACCACCGGGCCGGGCTGGCCGCGCTCGGCGCCAGCCGCGCGGGCGGCGGCGATCACGAAATCCGGCAGACCCTCCAGATCCGCCTCGTCCAGCGGCATGAACCAGTCGCGCTCTTCGGCCAGCAGGTTCTGGCTGAAGGTGGTGGACAGAACGGCCAGGCGCGATTTCACATCGGTCAACCGCGCGGCGGCCTCGCCCTCCAGCAGCGCGCCCGAGCGGACGAACATCCGCCGATACAGTTCCAGCACGCGGGCCTGTTCGGGGTCCAGCCCCAGCGTGTCGCGCGCGGCCCAGAGGGTTTCGATCCGGGCGAACAGCGCCTTGTTATTGGTGATCTCAGAGGAAAACGCGCTCATCTTCGGGGCGAGATCGCGCATCAGCGCCTCGCGCGGCTCGGTGCTGTCGGCGCTGGCCAGATTGTAGAACACGCCCGAAACCCGGTCGAGCGTGGGTTCGGCCTGCTCCAACGCCTCGATGGTATTGGCATAGGTAGGGGCGTCGGGGTTGCCGGCGATCGCCGCAATCGCCGCTCGCGCCTCGGCCAGACCGGCGTCGAAGGCGGGGCCGAAATGGTCATCCGCGATCTGGTCGAAGGGCGGCAGGCCGAAAGGCGTGGCGAAGGGGGCGAGAAACGGGTTTGCGGTCATGGGGCCTCCGGGGGTTTGGAGGCAAGGTAGGGGCTGGCGTGGGGGAGGTCCAGTGCCCCCTCGCCCCCTGCCCGGCCAGCCAGGATCACCAATGGAAAAGGGCCGGAAACTCCGGCCCTCATCTTGAAATCTGGCGGACGCCCTCAGCTATCCATCTTCAACGCCGAGATGAACGCTGTCTGCGGGATCTCGACCTTGCCGAACTGGCGCATCTTCTTCTTGCCCTCTTTCTGCTTGTCCAGCAGCTTGCGCTTGCGGGTGGCGTCGCCGCCATAGCATTTGGCGGTCACGTCCTTGCGCAGGGCGGCGATGGTTTCCCGGGCGATCACGCGGCCGCCGATGGCGGCCTGGATCGGGATCTTGAACATGTGCCGCGGGATCAGGTCTTTCAGCTTTTCGCACATCGCCCGGCCACGCATTTCGGCGCGGTCGCGGTGGACCATCATCGACAGCGCATCCACCGGCTCGTCATTCACCAACAGCGACATCTTCACGAGGTTGTCCTCGCGGTATTCGGTCAGCTGATAGTCAAAGCTGGCATAGCCCTTGGTCACCGATTTCAGGCGGTCATAGAAATCGAACACCACCTCGTTCAGCGGCAGGTCATATTCGACCATGGCGCGGGTGCCGGCATAGGTCAGGTTCAGCTGGATGCCGCGGCGATCCTGACAGAGTTTCAGGATATCGCCCAGGTATTCATCCGGCACCATGATCGTGGCCTTGATGCGCGGCTCTTCGATGTGGTCGATATAGGTCAGGTCGGGCATGTCGGCGGGGTTGTGCAGGTCAACCACCGAGCCGTCCTTCATGTGCAGGTGATAGACCACCGAGGGCGCGGTGGTGATCAGGTCCAGATCATACTCACGCTCAAGCCGGTCGCGCACGACCTCGAGGTGCAGCAGACCCAGGAAGCCGCAGCGGAAGCCGAAGCCCAGCGCGGCCGAGGTCTCCATCTCGTAGCTGAAGCTGGCGTCGTTCAGGGCAAGCTTCTCGATGGCGTCGCGCAGCCCTTCGAAATCGTTGGCATCGACCGGAAACAGACCGCAGAACACCACCGGCTGGGCAGGTTTGAAGCCCGGCAGCGGGGCTTCACAGCCCTTGCGCTCATGGGTGATGGTGTCGCCCACGCGCGTGTCACGGACCTGTTTGATCGAGGCGGTGAAGACGCCGATCTCGCCCGGCCCCAGTTCGGGCCAGTCGGTCATCTTGGGGCGCAGCACGGCCAGCTTGTCGATGCCGTAGACGGCGTTGGTCGCCATCATGCGGATGCGGTCGCCCTTTTTCATCACGCCGTCGATGACGCGGACCATGACGACGACGCCCAGATAGGCGTCATACCAGCTGTCGACCAGCATCGCCTTCAGCGGCGCAGCGCGGTCGCCCTTGGGCGCGGGCAGGCGGGTCACGATCGCCTCCAGCACGTCGGGGATGCCGAGGCCGGTCTTGGCCGAGATCGGGATCGCGTCCGAGGCGTCGATGCCAATCACATCCTCGATATTGGCCTTCACCCGCTCGGGGTCGGCGGCGGGCAGGTCGATCTTGTTCAGGACCGGCACGATCTCGTGCCCGGCGTCGATCGCCTGATAGACGTTGGCCAGCGTCTGCGCCTCGACGCCCTGCGAGGCGTCCACGACCAGCAGCGACCCTTCAACCGCGCGCATCGAGCGGCTGACCTCATAGGCAAAGTCGACGTGGCCGGGCGTGTCGATCAGGTTCAACACATATTCCTTGCCATCCTTGGCGCGGTAATCGATCCGCACCGAGTTGGCCTTGATGGTGATCCCGCGCTCGCGCTCGATGTCCATGCTGTCGAGCAGCTGCTCCTTCATGTCACGATCGGCCACCGTCCCGGTCATCTGGATGAGCCGGTCGGCCAAGGTGGATTTGCCGTGGTCGATATGGGCCACGATGGAGAAATTGCGGATGCGATCAAGCTCGGTCATGGCCGCCCGTATATCCGTTTGCCCCAAGGCCGGAAAGGGGGATTGCAGGGGAAGGTGGACGCAAGCGGCACAGGAGGGTAGATTGCCGCACAGAGCAGAAAAACAATGAGGCAGGCAATGGCTTTGCAGCTGGAAGGCGGCAGCGGCGACGACCGCTTGGTCGCAGGCACGGATGGTGGCTGGACCCTGTTGGGTCGGGGCGGCAATGACACCTTGCGCGGATCGGGTGGCGCGGACCGACTGGATGGGGGCGACGGGTCGGATCTGCTGATCGGAGGCATCGGGGCCGACATGATGATCGGCGGGATGGGCGATGACCGCTACTGGATCAACGGCGCGGATGCCTTCACGGTAATCGAGACGCGGGGCGGCGGCTATGACACCATCATCGTCAACTGGGCCTTGCCGCAACTGCGGCTGCCCGATCAGGTCGAGGCGGTCGAGTTGCGCGCCGCGGTCACGCAGGTCGAGGGCAACACGCTGGACAACCGTATCGACGCCTCGGGCCTGGGCCGGGGCGTGTCGATGCTGGGCGGCTCCGGCAATGACCACCTGACCGGCGGCGCGGGCGCGGACCGTCTGGATGGCGGCAGGGGCGCCGACATACTGGAAGGCGGCGGCGGCGATGACGTCTTCATCGTCGATCATCGCCGCGACCGGGTGACGGATGCCGGCGGCAACGATCTGGTCCTGTCGGCGATCAACTACACCCTTGGCGCCGGTCTGGAGCGACTGGAACTGACCGGGCGGGCCAGGATCGGAACCGGCAATGATCTGGACAACACCTTGGCGGGCAATCGCAAAGCCAACCGCCTGACCGGTGGTGACGGTGAGGACCGGCTGTTTGGCGGCGCCGGCAATGACGTGTTGCGCGGCGGCAATGACGACGACCTGCTGCATGGCGGCGCGGGCAAGGACAAGCTTTTTGGCGGGCAGGGAGAGGATGTCTTCCGCTTTACCGACGCCAGCGACACCGGTGCGCGCGCGGGCCGGGCTGATCGCATCATGGATTTCGAGGCCGGGGACATCATCGACCTTTCGGCCATCGACGCCGATAGCCGGGCGGCAGGCCAGCAGTCCTTCACCTATGTCGGCGCCGAGCAGTTTTCGGGTCAGGCGGGCGAATTGCGGTTTTCCGAGCGTTTCCTTCGGGCAGATCTCGACGGGGATATGCGAACCGATCTGTGGATCTGGGTGGATGGCCGGCTGGACGAGATTCGCGACGCGCTGCTGCTGTGATCCGGTTCAAGGATACAACTCAAGGCTGCAGATCAAGCCAATCCTGTAGCGGGCGCGCAAGCGCCCCCTACCCCTAGTGGGCAGGCCTGCCACCTCATGCCGCATTGAAAAAAATGCCGTGCAGGGTCATAGTTGGCCAATAAAAATGCACCGGGCCAGAAGGACAGGCCGCGCCCGTTGCGGAAAAAGAGAGAGGCATATCATGCAGAAGATTTTCGGGGGCGCAGTCGCGGCGCTTGTGCTTTTCGGTTCCGTGCAATCCGCCCTTGCCGGTCCGGTCGAACGGGCCTGCCTGCGTTCGGGCGCCGAGGCGGCCAATCGCGGCACCTGTGCCTGCATCCAGAAGGTGGCCGACCAGACCCTGCGCGGGGCTGACCAGCGCCGCGCGGCCAAGCTGATGGGCGATCCCGATCTGGCCCATGATGTCTGGCTGTCGAAGCGGCAGGCCGATGACAGTTTCTGGGAGCGTTACAAGGCTTTCGGCCAGATGGCCGAGGCTTATTGCGCCGGCTGACCCCTCGCGCGGTCAGGGTTGCAAAAGACAAAGCCCCGCCGCAAGGGACGGGGCTTGTTCGTTGCATCGCTGTCTGACGTCAGGGCCTACGGTCAGGCGCTGACCGCCATGCCCATGCCGCGCGCCAGTTCGCGCATCTTGCCCTGCAGCTTTTCGAAGGCGCGCACCTCGATCTGGCGAATCCGCTCGCGCGACACGCCGTAAGAGGCGCTGAGATCCTCCAGCGTCACCGGCTCGTCACTCAGGCGGCGCTGCACCAGAATATCGCGTTCACGTTCGTTCAGCACGCTCATCGCCTCGGTCAACATGCTGCGGCGGGCTTGCAGTTCGTCGCGCTCGGCATAGTCGGCGGCCTGATCGCTGTCCTCGTCCTCAAGCCAGTCCTGCCACTGGGTCGCCCCCTCGCCATCACTGCCGACGGTGGCGTTCAGCGAGGCGTCAGACCCCGCCAGACGGCGGTTCATCTCGACCACCTCAGCCTCGGTCACGCTGAGGTCACGGGCAATCTGCGCCACGTTTTCCGGGCGCAGGTCGCCCTCTTCCAGCGCGCCCAGCTTGGCCTTGGCCTTGCGCAGATTGAAGAACAGCTTCTTCTGCGCCGACGTGGTGCCCATCTTCACCAGGCTCCAGCTGCGCAGGATGTATTCCTGAATGGCGGCGCGGATCCACCACATCGCATAGGTCGCCAGCCGGAAGCCCTTTTCCGGGTCAAAGCGTTTGACCGCCTGCATCAGGCCCACATTGGCCTCCGAGATCACCTCGGCCTGCGGCAGGCCATAGCCGCGATAGCCCATGGCGATCTTGGCCGCGAGCCGCAGATGCGAGGTTACCAGACGGTGAGCTGCCTTGGGGTCCTGATGATCGACCCAGGCCTTGGCCAGCATGTATTCTTCCTCGGGCTCCAGCAGCGGGAACTTGCGGATTTCCTGCAGATAGCGGTTCAGCCCCTGCTCGGGGCTGGGTGCCGGAAGGTTGGCATAGCTGGTCGTGCTCATCTCATCCCTCACACTTGCGGTCTGAGGCCGCGTTGTCATCGTGCCTTCTTTGGCAACGGCCCGCAAGCGAGCCGGTTCCGAAGATCTCAACGAATGATGCGCCTTCAACCGTCGCAGTTTAAGGGATGTGTCAGCCTTCTCACGGGTTTGTCAGCAAAGTTGACCTTTTCGGGGTCAGATCGGCACGCGCTCGCCCAACTCCACCACCCGATCGCGGGGCAGGTGATAGAAATCGGTCGGATCGGCGGCCATCCGCGACAGGCTGGCAAAGGCCATATCCGCCCAACGCTGCATCCCCACGCCGGTTGCCACCGGCCGGCGGCGCCCCAGAAAGAACGTGGTCTTCATCACATCGAACCGCAGCCCGGCGCGGCGGGCATGCACCATCGCGCGCGAGACATTCGGCGTCTCCATGAAGCCAAATCGCAAGGTCAGCCGGGCGAAATGCCCGCCCAGCGGCTCATACAGCGCGCGTTCCTCGGCGGTGGCATAGGGCACGCGCAGGGTCTCGACCGTCAGCAGCACGGTGCGCTCATGCAGCACCCGATTGTGCTTGAGGTTATGCAGCAGCGCCGAGGGAACAATCTCCGGGTCCGAGGTCAGGAAGAACGCCGTGCCGGGCACGATGTGGGCACTGGTGTTTTTCATGGCCTGAAGAAACCCCGCCAGCGGCACCGCCAGCTTGTGAACCCGCGCCTTCAGCAGTTGTGTGCCGCGCCACCACAGCCACATCAGCAGCATCAGCGCGGCGGCGATCACCACGGGGACATGGCCGCCCTCGGTGATCTTGGTCAGGTTGGCGGCCAGAAAGACCACTTCCAGCAAGGCCACCGGCGCCACCAGCAACAGCGCCAAGGTCAACCGTAGGTGATAGCGATGGATCAGCAACAGTGTGCCCAGCGTGGTCGTCAGCAGCATGGTGCCCGTGACGGCAATCCCATAGGCCGATGCCAGCGCCGCGGACGAGCCGAAGGACATGACCAGCCAGATCACGCCCGCAAGCAACATCCAGTTGACGACGCCGATATAGATCTGGCCGGATTGGTCATGCGCGGTGTGACGGATCACCAGTCGCGGCAGGAAGCCCAGCTGCACCGCCGCCCGCGCCATCGAGAAAGCCCCGGTAATGACCGCCTGCGCCGCGATCACGGTCGCGGCTGTCGCCATGACCACCAGAAGCGGCAGGAAAGGCTCGGGCGCCAGATCGAAGAAGGCGTTTTCAGCCCGGTCGGGATGGCGCAACACCATGGCGCCCTGCCCCAGATAGTTCAGCACCAGCGCCGGCAGCACCAGCCCGAACCATGCCGCCTTGATCGGCCGGCGACCAAAATGTCCCAGATCGGCATAAAGCGCCTCGCCCCCGGTCACGGACAGAAACACCGCGCCCAGAACCACAAAGGCCACAGCCGAATGGTTGGTCAGAAAGCTCAGACCCCACAGTGGATTGACCGCGGACAGCACCTCGGGCGCCTCGAACATGTGCCACAGGCCCAGCCCGGCCAGGGTCAGAAACCACAGCACCGTCACCGGACCGAACAGCCGCGCCACGCGCGCCGTGCCGCCCGATTGCACCCAGAACAGCGCCACGATGATGCCCAGCGTCACCGGCACCACCCAATCCGACAGCTGCGGCAGGATCAGCCCCATCCCCTCGACCGCCGACAGCACCGAGATCGCGGGCGTGATCGCCGCATCGCCCGCAAACAACGCGGCCCCCGCAACCGCCAACAGCAGGATCGGCACCGACCGCCGCCCCAGCGCCAGGCGGACCAGCGTGTAAAGCGCAAGGATGCCGCCCTCGCCGCGGTTGTCGGCTCGCAGCAGGGCGAAGACATACTTGCCGGTGACGATGACGATCAACGTCCAGATCAACAGCGACAGGATCCCCAGAACATCGGGCGCGCCGGGCTGCGCGGTGCCGGTGGCCCGCAGCGCCTCGCGAAAGGCATAAAGCGGCGAAGTGCCGATATCGCCGTAAACCACCCCCACCGCGCCCAGTGTCAGGGCGGCAAAGCCCTGCCTGCGGTGGTCATGTTGGTGAATGTCGCTTTCGGCCGCGGCCTCTTCGCGCAGGAAATCGGCAATATCAATGGCACCTTCATCGAACAGCACAAGTTGCCGCGGCACGGCAGGCTCCCGATCAGGGCCGGGCTGGGTCGTTTCCATGGAGTGAAACCTGATATGGAGGGGAGAGGGTATGCGCTGGCGACACCTCACGACGGGTGAAGGCGTCTGGCATGGCCTTCTGGCAGGAAGGCGACGGAAACTCCGATTCCGGCATCGGCTGAGCCGACAATGGCGCAGGCTTACGCCCGCCAAATCGGCGTTTCAAGATGTTTCAATCGCGTGATGTGGCAGGGCCGGACGGCCCATGCTTCAGGCTTGGGTGCGCAAGCCCTCGATCAAGGCCGCCATATCGGCGGGCAGCGGCGCTTCGAACCGCATCTCTGCGCCCGTCACCGGATGGGTGAAACCCAGCGTCGCGGCATGCAGCGCCTGCCGGGGAAAGGCATTTGCAATGGCAGCCCCTTCGCCGAACACCTTCGGCGACAGCTTGCGATTGCCGCCATAGACCGGATCGCCGATCAGCCCGTGGCCGATATGGGTCATGTGGACCCGGATCTGGTGGGTGCGGCCGGTCTCAAGCCAGCATTCGATCAGCGCGGCCTCGGGCGCAGCCGAGCCGAAGGTCTCCAGCACCCGCGCGCGCGTCACCGCGCGCCGCCCCTCGTCCCAGACCACGGCCTGACGCTGGCGGTCTGTGCGATGGCGGGCAAGGTTGGTGGCGACCCGGATCACCCCGGCGGGTTCAAAACTGACGCCCTTGACCCCGCGCAGGCGCGGATCGGCGGCATTGGGTGCGCCGTGGACCACGGCCAGATACCGCCGCTCCAGCGAATGGGCGGCAAACTGCGCGGCCAGCCCCTGATGGGCGCGATCGGATTTCGCCACGACCAGCAGGCCCGACGTATCCTTGTCGATCCGATGCACGATCCCCGGCCGCTTGGCGCCGCCCACGCCCGACAGGCTGCCCGCACAGTGATGCAGCAGCGCATTGACCAGCGTGCCGGACCACGAGCCCGGCGCGGGATGCACCACCATCCCCGCGGGCTTTTCGATCACGATCAGGTCGGCATCTTCATGCACCACGACCAGCGGGATCGCCTCGGGCGTCACGTCGATCTCCTCGGGGGCCTCCAGCGCGATCATGTAGGTCTCGCCCTCGGCCACCCGCGCCTTCAGCCCGGTCACCGGCACGCCGTCGCGCGTCACCGCCCCTTCGGCGATCAGCCGGGCAAGGCGCGAGCGCGACAGCATCCCCTCTGGCACATCGCGGGCCAGCGCCTTATCAAGACGGTCGGGCGGATCGGCGGCGATCACCACCGCGAGGCCCGCGCCGGGGGCTGCACCGTCCTCGGCTTCATCGTCATCGAAAGGCTGGGCTGAGGACATGCGGGATACTCCGGTCGAAGACAGGTTGCCGCCAAGCCTGCGGTTCCTGCGGGCGCTGGTCATCGTGTTGATGATCAGCATGATCGGGGGCGTATTAGCCTTGGTGTGGGTGGTTGTCACCCGTTTGCCGGCAGCATTGAATGCGGCGCCCCCCGCCCTGCCAACCGCGATCACCCTTCCCGATGACGAAACCCCGGCCGCGCTGACCTTTGGCAAGGGCTGGGTCGCGGTCGTGACCGAGGGCGACAGGCTGCTGATCTATGGCACCGATGGCGCGCTGTGGCAGCAGATCACCATCGCCCGGCCCTGACAGCGCGGGATCGTTTTTCCTCGGCTTCAGGCCGTTTTTGACATGGCGTTCCCTGATCCGCCGGTCCAGCATGGCGGCGTTTGACCGCGACAGGGGAACGGGATGCTCGACAGGTTTCAGGCGCAGGATGCAACCGATCTGGCCCGGCTAGTGGCCAAAGGCGAGGTGACCGCCACAGAATTGCTGGACGCCAGCCTTGAGGCCAGCGCGCGGCTTAATCCCCTGTTGAATGCCGTCGTGCTGCCGCAGGAAGATGTGGCCCGCCGTGCCATCGCCGCCGGTTTGCCGCATGGTCCGTTTCGCGGGGTGCCGTTTCTCTTGAAGGATCTGGGCTGCGAGGCGGTGGATTTTCCCTCCCATAACGGCTCGCGCCTGTCGGCCAATACCCGCTATCCCGGCGACAGCGCGCTGTTTGACCGCATCCGCGCGACTGGTGTGGTGACCTGGGGCCGCACCACCAGCCCCGAGGGCGGGATCGGCGTTGCGACCGAGGGCGCGGTCTATGGCGGCCCGACCCGCAACCCCTGGAACCTCGACCATACGCCGGGCGGATCGTCGGGCGGCGCGGGCGCGGTGGTGGCGGCGGGGATCGTGCCCTTCGCCCATGGCTCGGACGGGGGCGGCTCGGTGCGGATCCCGGCGGCAAGTTGCGGGCTGTTCGGCTACAAGCCCACGCGGGCGCGGCTGCCCGATGGCCCCTATTCCGGCGAGGGGTGGGGCGGCATGGCGATCGAGGGCTTTCTGACCCGATCGGTGCGCGACACCGCGGTGATGCTGGATTCGGTGCAGGGGGCCGATCTCGGCGCTCCCTATTGGGCGCCGCCCCTGGCTGCGGGTTACGCGCAAGCGATCAGCCGCCCGCCGCGGCGCCTGCGGGTGGCGCTGTGCGACACCACCTTTACCGGCGAAAGCATCGACCCGGAGGTGCGTGCCGCGGTGCTGGATGCGGCACGGCTGCTGGAGTCTCTTGGCCACCACGTCACCCCTGCCCGGCCCCGCGCCGATGTGGCGACGATGATGCGCGCCTGGACCGATATCGTGGCGGTCGGCACGGCGCTGACCATCCGCACCAAGCTGAAGGGTGCGGCCCCCACGCCCGAACAGGTCGAGGGCGTGGCCCGCGGGGCCTGCCGGCATGCCGAAGGGCTGCACCCGACCCGCTACCTTGAGGCGGTGGAAAGCATCCACGATTTCGGCCGCGAAATGGCCGCGTTTTTCCATCCCGCGGATGGCGCGGGTTACGACATCCTGCTGTCGGCCACCCTGGCCGAGCCGCCCGCGAGGGTCGGACGCTTCAGCCATGCGACCGAGGATTATGTCGGCTATCGCACCGGTCCGGGCGGGGTCTTCACCTATTCGCCCTTTTGCGCGGTGTTCAATGCCAGCGGCCAGCCGGCAGCCTCGCTGCCCTTGGCGATGTCGGCGGGCGGATTGCCGATCGGCATCCACCTGGCCGCCCCCTTCGGCGCGGACGAAGAGCTGGTCGCGCTTTGCGCCGAGCTTGAGGCCGCAAGCCCGTGGCTCCACCGCAAGCCGCCGCATTGGGCGGGCTGAGATACGAAAATGGCGGCCCCCGAAGAGGCCGCCCAACTGATACTCGCTTACCGTTTATTTAACTTCCGCAGTCGGACGCGGGGTCGTCGCCGTTTCCGCCGGCAGCACCGGCACGGTGATTTCCGGCAGCGTGCCGGTCAGGCTGTCGAGGAAGGCCACGATCTGGTTGGCCTCGTCATCCGACAATTCCTCGCCCAACTGGCTTTCGGCCATGATCTGCACCGCCACCTTCAGATCCCAGACCTTGCCCGAGTGGAAATAGGGCGCGGTCAGGGCAATGTTGCGCAGAGGCGAGGCGCGGAACACATATTCATCATCCGCGGTCTCGGTCACGGCAAAGCGGCCCTTGTCGCCTTCGGGCAGGATTTCCGAGCCGGGCTTTTCGATCAGGCCGAACGGATAATAGCCATGTCCGCCGACGTTCACGCCCGAGTGGCAGGACGAGCAACCCTTGTCGATGAACAGCGCCATGCCGGCCTTGGCGGTATCGGACAGTGCGGCATCGTCGCCGTTCAGATAGGCGTCAAACGGCGCCGGCGTGATCAGCGTGGCCTCAAACGCCTCGATCGCCTTGGCCATGTTGTCAAAGCTGACCGGCTCGGCCTCATCGGGGAAGGCGGCCTTGAAGCTGTCGACATAGGCGGGCATCGAGGTCAGCGTGGCGACCACCTGCTCGGGCGTATTGGCCATCTCGACCCCGGCCTGGATCGGCCCCTTGGCCTGCGCGGCAAGGTCAGCTGCACGACCATCCCAGAACTGCGCCTCGTTCAGCACCGAGTTCAGCGCGGTGGGAGAATTGCGCGGCCCCTTCTGCCAGCCATGGCCGACCGAGGTTTCCATGTTGTCATCGCCGCCCGTCGCCAGGTTGTGGCACGAATAGCAGGAAAAGACGCCCGAGGCCGACAGGCGGGGATCGAAGAACAGCGCCTTGCCCAGCTCGATCTTGGCGGGGGTAACGGGGTTGTCCTTCACTGCCGGAACGGTCGAGGGCAGCGGCTTGAAAACCTCGGCGGCCTTGGTGCGCAACTCGTCGGCGCTGGCTGCCCCGGCAAGGCAGGAGGTGGCGAGGATGGCGGTCAGGATGCGGCGCATCTGGAATCTCCGATCTGGTTTTTCACGCGTTCGCTTGACATTAGTCAAAAGCACTCACGGGGATTTGATCTGGATCAATTCTAAATCGAAACTGCTGCGGCGGGCTGTCGCATGTCCTGGGCCGGCCGGCTGGACAGGTTGACCACGGGTCCGTAAAGCGGGATCAACTGTGTGCGGAGACCACCCGTGTTGCTTTATCGCCTTGCCGCCAGCCTGCTGGCGCTGCCGATCCTGGTCCGCGCCGGAATGCGCGGGCAATTGCGCGCGCGCCTCGGGATCGGGGCCGCGGCCCCGGTGGACATCTGGCTGCATGGCGCCTCGGTCGGCGAGATGACCTCGGCCCGGCCGCTGGTGGCGGCCCTGCTGGCGGCAGAGCCCGGTCTGCGCATCGTCGCCACCACCAACACGGTGACCGGTCAGGCACAGGTGGCGGGGTGGGGCCTGCCGCAGGTTGGCGCACGCCTGGCCCCGGTTGATGGCTGGGGGGCCACGCGCCGCTTTGTCACCCGTCACCGGCCCCGCGCGCTGATCGTGCTGGAAAACGAGTTGTGGCCGGGCCGGATCACGGACGCCCATCGCGCCGGGCTGGCGGTGATGCTGGTGGGCGCGCGGCTGTCGGAACGCTCGGCCCGGCGCTGGGCAAGGCTGGCGCCGCGGCTGGTGGCGGCGATGCTGGGCCGGGTGCGGCTGGCCTCGGCGCAGGATGCGGCATCCGCGGCACGGCTGGCACGGCTGGGCCTCCCGGTCGAGGCGATGGTCGCGCCGGTGATGCTGAAAGCGGCAGTGGCGGCGGTGGAAACGCCCACCCTGCCCTTCGCCCTGCCGCCGCGGACCCGGGTGGCGCTGGCCGCCTCGACCCATCCGGGCGAGGAGACGGCTGTGCTGGAAGGCTTTGCCAGCGCCCGCGCGGCCAAGGCGCTGGACCTGTTGATCCTTGCCCCCCGCCACCCGGAGCGCGGCCCCGACATCGCGCGGCTGATCGCCGCCACCGGCCTGCCCTTCGCCACGCGCTCGCGCGGCGAGGTGCCGGGCCCGGAAACCGCGGTCTATCTGGCCGACACGCTGGGCGAGATGGCACTGTGGTATCGGGCCGCGGGGATCACGCTGGTTTGCGGCAGCTTCACCGATCGCGGCGGCCATACGCCGTATGAGCCCGCGCAGGCGGGATCGGCGATCCTGCACGGCCCGGACACCACCAATTTCACCGAAGCCTATGCCGCGCTTGAGGAGGCGGCCGCAGCCGTGCAGGTCGAGGCGTCGGGGATCGGCGCGGCGCTGATCGCCACCGATGCGGCGAAGCAGGCACGGTTGGCGGTCGCCGCCCGTGCGGCGCTGCAGGGCGGCGGCGGCGATCTTGAGGCCCTGGCGCGGGCGATCCTCGACCGCCTGCCCGCGCCCTGAAAGCCCCGGCAGATCAGCCCTTGTCCATGATCCCGAACACGTCGGTTTCGTGGATCGACACGACGCCCGATGTGATGAAGGCCACGATCAACGCCCAGACCACAACCGCGATCGCCGTGGTGATCAGCGCCTTTTTCCGCACCACCTCGGTCGCGGGGGCCGAGGCGGGCGTGCCCGGCACCACCTCCCCCCGGTCGCCCTGGCTTTCAAAGCGGAAGGGCAGCACCAGAAAGAACACCATGAACCAGGTGACGGCAAAGACGATCAGGGCGGCGGTGATGGTCATACCTGCTCCAGCTCTACCAGACAGCCGTTGAAATCCTTGGGATGCAGGAACAGCACCGGCTTGCCATGGGCGCCGATCTTCGGCTCGCCCGTCCCCAGAACCCGTGCGCCTGCCGCCTTCAGCTTGTCGCGCGCGGCGAGGATATCCTCGACCTCGTAGCAGATGTGATGGATGCCGCCTGCGGGGTTTTTCTCGAGAAACCCGGCAATGGGAGAGTTTTCGCCCAGCGGATAGAGCAGCTCGATCTTGGTGTTCGGCAGTTCGATGAATACGACGGTCACACCATGATCGGGCTCGTCCTGCGGCGCGCGCACGTTGGCGCCCAGCGTGTCGCGGTATTGCGCCGCGGCGGCCTCCAGATCCGGGACGGCGATGGCGACGTGGTTCAGGCGACCGATCATGCTTCTCTCCTGCTGGCTTTGCTGACCGGTTTATGCGGGCGAAAGGTGATCCTGTCCAGCAGGCGCGAAATCACAGCGGCGTTTACCCGGCCTTAGGCATAGATGCGCCAGTCTGAGCGAAACCGCTGCCACGGATTCGCCAGAAGGAGGGATGATGCCTCAGCCCAACGCCGCCGGGGGGACACCCCACCGCCCGCTTCTGCTGCCCGAGTTTGCAGGAGAGCCGCGCCCGCCTTTGGCCGGCCTGACCGTGCTGGCGGTCGAGGACAGCCGGTATGCCTGCGATGCCATGCGGCTGATGTGTCAGCGCCTCGGCGCGCGGTTTCGCCGAGCCGATACGCTGGCGGGCGCGCGGGCGCATCTGCGCACCTATCGCCCGGATGTGGTGATCGTCGATCTGGGCCTGCCCGATGGGCGGGGCGAGGTGCTGATCCGCGACCTGACGATGCAGACCCTGTGGCAGGTTGCCGTGATCGGCATCTCGGGCGATCCCGCAGGGCGACAGGCGGCGCTGGCGGCGGGCGCGGTGGGGTTTCTGGAAAAACCGCTGCCCGGCCTGCGCGCCTTTGCCGAAATGCTGGGGCATCACCTGCCCGCTCGGCGCCTGACCGGGTTGGCACCGCCCCTGCCCGACGCTGCGTCCCGGATTAGCCCGGACCCCTTGGCCTTGCAGGACGATCTGGTGCAGGCCGCGCGCGTGCTGGACCGGCAGCCGGATGCCCGCACCCGCAGCTTTGTGGCACGGTTTGTGGGCGGTGTGGCGCGGGCGGCGGGTGATCTGGCGCTGACACAGGCCGCGCATCAAGCGGAAACCGGGACTGAAAGCGCCAGCCTGCCCCTGCGCACCCTTCTGGACGACCGGCTGGCAAGGCCCGCCACCTTCATCGCGCCAGAATGAGGGCAGCTTACAGCGCCGGATCGCTGCCAGACCGCACGAGACCCGTCAGATCGCCCAACCGCTCGCGCTGGCGGCCGTCGGCGTCGAAATTGGCGGGCGACAGCCAGGCGCGAAAGGCCTCGGACAGGCCCGGCCATTCCTTGTCGATCACCGAAAACCACGCGGTGTCGCGGTTGCGGCCCCTGTAGACCAGATGCTGGCGGAAAACGCCCTCATAGCTGAACCCCAGCCGTTGCGCGGCCCGGCGGGACGGGATGTTCAGGGCGTCGCATTTCCACTCGAACCGGCGATAGCCGCTAGCAAAGGCCCAATCCATCATCAGAAAGACCATCTCGGTCACGGCGGGGCTGCGCTGCATATGCGGGGCGATGCAGATATGCCCGACCTCGATCGAGCCCGCCTCGGGCGTGATCCGGAGGAAACTGCACATGCCGCCCAGGTGACCGCTGTCCAGGTCGCGCAGCGCGAAAAACATCGGGTCATGGCTGCCCTCATGGTCGGCAACCCAGCGGTGCCAGGCGGCGATCGAAGTAAACGGCCCATAGGGCAGATAATCCCAGATACCGTCATCGGCGGCAAAACCGGTGTGCAGTTCGGCGGCGTGACGCTCGGCCGAAAGCCGCTCCAGCCGCACAAATCGCCCCTGCAGCGCCCCGCCATCGGGACGCGGCGGCGGGTGCCAGCCGGGGACCTTTGCGCCAAACTGCTTCACCACGATGAAAACCTCCGCGTTTTCAGGCAGGTTAGGCGCGCCCCCGCCCCAGCGCAAGCGGCCTGATCGGGGCCACTGGCCAGCCCCGCCGGCATGGGTTAAACCGCTACCCGCAAGACAGGTCAGGCAGGTATCATGGCACGGATTCTCATCACCTCGGCCATCCCTTACATCAACGGGATCAAGCATCTGGGCAATCTGGTGGGCAGCCAGCTGCCGGCCGACCTCTTTGCCCGCTACATGCGCGGGCGTGGCCACGAGGTGATGTTCATCTGCGCCACCGACGAACACGGCACCCCCGCCGAGCTGGCCGCCGCCAAGGCGGGCAAGCCCGTGGCCGAATATTGCGCCGAAATGCATGATGTTCAGGCCGAGATCGCCCGGGGGTTCCGGCTGTCCTTTGACCATTTCGGCCGTTCGTCCAGTCAGCGCAACCACCAGCTGACACAGCATTTCGCCGGGCGCCTGGCCGATAACGGGCTGATCCGCGAAGTGAGCGAAAGCCAGGTCTATTCGGTCGATGACGGCCGTTTTCTGCCCGACCGTTATATCGAGGGCACCTGCCCGAACTGCGGCTATGATTCGGCGCGCGGCGATCAGTGCGACAACTGCACCAAGCAGCTTGACCCGACCGACCTGATAAACCCGCATTCGACCATCTCGGGGTCGACCAACCTCGAGGTGCGCGAGACCAAGCACCTCTACCTGATGCAGCGCGCGCTGCGCGACAAGCTGGAGGCCTGGATCGACAGCAAGACCGACTGGCCGATCCTGACCACGTCGATCGCCAAGAAATGGCTGAACGACGGCGACGGGTTGCAGGACCGCGGCATCACCCGCGACCTGCATTGGGGCATCCCCGTCAAGCGGGGCGATCAGCCCTGGCCGGGGATGGAGGGCAAGGTCTTCTATGTCTGGTTTGATGCCCCCATTGAATACATTGCCTGCACCGCGGAATGGGCGGATGCCAACGGCCACGACGACAGCGCCTGGAGACGTTGGTGGCGCATGGACGAGGGCGCGGGCGACGTGACCTACTACCAGTTCATGGGCAAGGACAACGTGCCCTTCCACACCCTCAGCTTTCCGGCCACGATCCTCGGCTCGGGCGAGCCGTGGAAGCTGGTCGATTACCTCAAGTCGTTCAACTACCTCAATTATGAGGGCGGACAATTCTCGACCTCGCGCGGGCGGGGTGTGTTCATGGATCAGGCGCTGTCGATCCTGCCCGCCGATTACTGGCGCTGGTGGCTGTTGTCGCACGCGCCCGAAACGTCGGATACCGAGTTCACATGGGAGAATTTCCAGGCCTCGGTGAACAAGGATCTGGCAGATGTGCTGGGCAACTTCGTCAGCCGGGTGACCAAGTTCGCCCTGTCGAAATTCGGCGCCGAGGTGCCGGCGGGCGGCGATTTCGGCCCGCAGGAAACCGCGCTGATCGCTGATATGGCTGCGCGGGTGCGCGACTATGAGGCGCATATGGACGCGATGGAGGTCCGCAAGGCCGCGGCCGAGTTGCGCGCGATCTGGGTTCTGGGCAACGAATATCTGCAATCGGCCGCGCCGTGGTCAGTGGTAAAAACCGATCCCGCGCGCGCGCAGGCGATGATCCGGCTGGGTCTGAACCTGATCCGGCTTTACGCCGTGCTGTCGCGCCCCTTCATCCCCGATGCGGCGCAGGCGATGATGACCGCGATGGGCTTCGAGGATTGGAGCTGGCCCGAGGATCTGGGTGTGGCCCTGTCTGTCCTGCCGGCGGGCCATGGCTTTGCCGTGCCGGAAAACCTGTTCCGCAAGATCACCGACGAAGAGCGCGCCGAATGGCAGACCCGCTTCGCCGGCAAGCGTGACTGATCGGGCATGACCGATGTGACCTGAAGGGCGGGCGCGGGATCATCACGATGTCGCGCCCGTTTTCTGTGCGCAAAGGGCGTCATCGCCCTGATGACCAAGCTGCCACACGCGCCCGTTTGCCGCATAATGCCGCTGCCCCGCGGGGCGTGATGCGTCATCTGAAGGAGGAAAGTGGTGGCGAGGGGGGGACTCGAACCCCCGACCCCGCGATTATGAGTCGCGTGCTCTAACCAGCTGAGCTACCTAGCCACTGGCGCGGTGATTAGTCGCCGCGCCGGAGGAGGTCAAGCCAAAAAGTTTCGTCTTACACAGCGGTTTCCGGATCGCGGGCATGGGCGATGCGCGGGCGCCCGCTGGCGGTGACGGTGACGGTCGCCTCGATGAAAACCCGCCGCCCCTCGACCTCGGTCTCGCGCAGATCGCGGTTGACCGACAGCGCCACCTCGGCGGCGCCAGCGGCAAGGGCGCGGGCGCGGGCCTCGGCCGATAGCGCGGCCTCGACCGCGTCCAGTGCCGCATCGGCGCAGGCGAAGACTTGATTCCCGGCGGCAAGATGCGCGACAAACCGGCCCTCGGCCGGCGTGGTCACAGCCGCGCTCAGCCGTTGGCTGACTTGCCCCACCACCGCACCAATGGCATTGGCAACGCCGGCATGGTCGGGCAGGATCATTTTGGTGCCCAACCGCGCGCCCAGCGGCGCATACCAGGTGGGCGCCGATGCGCCCAGACCGATCACCGGCACATTCAGCCCGATCTCGGCCCGCACCGTGCCACGGTGCGCGGCAAGACCGCGCAGCGTCAGCAGGTGGCGGGCCAGCGCCTCGGGCGGCTGACCGGCAAAGGCCGGGTCTTCGGCAAAGGCAGCCTCCATCAGGCAATCGACCGTCTGGTCATGCAGCTGCGCCACCACCCGCGCGGCCATGGCAGCAGGACCATCCGCCAGTCGCACCCCGCGCCCGTCGCGGCGGCGCGCGATCAGCGTCAACGCCTTGCGCGCAGCCTCGGCGTCCCAGGTGTTGGCCAGCCCCTGCACATGGGCCGCGTCCGAGGGGGTGGCGCCGGACAGCATCACCAGCCCCGAGGCCACCAGACGATCCAGCGCCGCAAGGTCCAGCCGCGTCTTCAACACCTGCGCCACCGGCATCGCATGGGTGATGCGCGCCATCAGCGCCGCATCGCGGGCGGGCAGGCCCTCGGCATGCATCATCGGGATCACAAAGCGACCGTCATGCTCGCCCACCGTGTCCGAGGACAGCGCCCTGTCCAGCGCGGCATGGACCATCTCGGGGTGTTCCTGCGCCAGCAGCGCGACCGGGATCATGCGGCGCGGGCCAAGCCGCAGCGCGCCTTCCAGCCCCGGCAGGACATGCAGTTCCGAATCGCCACCCAGGCCCCAGGTGCGCATCGCCACCGCCTCGACCATGGTGCGATGGGCGCCGACGCGGGCGCCATCCGGGTCGATCTCGGGCAGGCCATCCTTCAGCAGCGCGATGTCGGTCGTGGTGCCGCCGATATCCGAGACCAGCGCATCCCGCGCGCCGGTCAGCCAGCGCGCGCCGACAATCGAGGCAGCCGGGCCGGACAGGATCGTCTCGATCGGGCGCTCGCGCACCAGCGCGGCCGAGATCAGCGCCCCATCGCCGCGCACCACCATCAGCGGCGCGTCGATGCCGATGGCGGCAAGGTGGCGCTCGCAGGCCGAGACCAGGCGGTCGATCATCCCGATCAGCCGGGCATTCAGCACCGCGGTCAAGGCGCGCCTGGGGCCGTTCAGCCCGGCGGAAAGCTCATGCGAACAGGTGACAGGCAGGCCGAAGGCCGCGCGGATCGCGGCGCGGGCCGCCTGCTCATGCGCAGGGTTGCGGGTGGCAAAGCGCGCCGCCACCGCCACCCCCCGCAGGCCGGGGGCCAGCGGCGCCAGGGCTGCGGTCAACGCGGCAAGGTCCAGAGGGGCTGCCTCGCCCCCGGCGTGATCATGGCCGCCCGGCAGCCGGATCACCGGATCATTGCCCATCGCCTCGGCCAGACCGGCCCGCGTCAGATCGGCCTCGTCAAAACCGATCGACACCAGCGCCACCCTGCCGCCTTGCCCCTCGACCAGCGCATTGGTGGCCAACGTCGTCGACAGCGACACCATCCCGATCCGGGCGGCAGCGATCCCGGCTGCCGCCAGCGCCGCATCCACTGCCGCGCCTATGCCCTGCGACAGATCGCTGCGGGTGGTCAGCGCCTTGGCCTTGCCCAGCACCTGCGCCGCATCGGGATCAAGGATCACCGCATCCGTGTAGGTGCCGCCGGTATCGACGCCGAGAAGATAGGCCATGTGCGTTTTCCTGTTTCTACGGTGGCTTATCTAGGCCGGAAATGCCGCGCCGTCAGGCCCTGATGCGACATTTCTGCTCGCTGGTCCGTCGGGGACGATGGCGATAGGGTGGCGGCAATGGCAGGATAGGGGACAGGCGATGCGGGACGAATGGCCTCTGGTGAAGGATCTGGTGCTGGTGGGGGGTGGGCACGCCCATGCCCTGCTGCTGAGGATGTGGGCAATGAAACCGTTGGCCGGTGTGCGGGTCACGGTGATCAATCCCAACCCGGTCGCGCCCTACACGGGCATGCTGCCGGGGATGATCGCCGGGCACTACACGCACGCGCAGATCATGATCGACCTTGTGCAACTGGCCCGACACGCCGGCGCGCGGGTGGTTCTGGGCCGGGCTGTCGGCATTGACCGCACGGCGCGGCGGGTGATCCTGTCGGATGGCCCGTCGATCGCCTATGACATTGCCAGCATCGACATCGGCATCGGCTCTGAGTTGCCCGAGATCCCCGGCTATGCCGCGCATGGCGTGGCCGCCAAACCCTTGGGCGATTATGCCCGGCGGTGGGAGGCGTTTGTGGCCGAGGGCCGGCCTGCGCCGCAGGTGGCGATCATCGGCGCGGGTGTGGGCGGGGCCGAGCTGGCGATGGCCTCGGCGCATCGGCTGCGGTCAGCGGGGGCGAGCCCGACCGTGACCCTGCTGGAGCGCGCAGACACCGCCCTGCCCCATATCGGCGCCGGCGCACGCCGGGCGCTGCTGGCCGCCCTGACCCGCAATGGCGTGACGCTTCAGACCGGGGCAGAGGTCACGGCGATCCACGCCGATCACGTTGCGCTGGCCGATGGCCGCAGGGTGCCCTCCGATTTCACACTGGCGGTGGCGGGCAGCCGCCCGCAAGGTTGGCTGACCGAAATCGGAGTCGTCACGCATCAGGGCTTTGTCACGGTGGGGCCGACGCTGCAAAGCTCGGACCCGGCGATCTTTGCCGCGGGCGATTGCGCGCATCTGTCCCACGCGCCGCGCCCCAAGGCCGGGGTCTTTGCGGTGCGCGAGGCGCCGTTTCTCTATCACAACCTGCGGGTGGCGCTGCGCGGACAAGGGCGGATGCGGGCCTATCATCCGCAGCGGGATTATCTCAAGCTGGTCTCGCTGGGCGGCAAGCGGGCGGTGGCGGACAAGCTGGGCCTTCGGCTGGAAGGGGGCTGGCTGTGGCGGTGGAAGGACCGGATTGACCGGCGCTTCATGGCGATGTTTGCAAACTATCCGGCGATGCCCGCCCCTGCCCTGCCCGCCATCCGTGCCGAGGGGCTGGAGGAGGCGATGGGCGACAAGCCGATGTGCGGGGCCTGCGGGGCCAAGGTGGCAGCAAGCGACCTTGGCGCGGCACTGGCTGCTCTGCCCCGACCGCACCGCGCCGACGTGTTGCGCGGCGCGGGGGATGATGCGGCGATTCTGGCGCAGGGCGACGGGGTGCAGGTCATCAGCACCGACCACCTGCGCGCCGTTGTCCCCGATCCGGCGCTGATGGCGCGGGTGGCCGCGGTGCATGCGCTGGGCGATGTCTGGGCGATGGGCGCCGCGCCGCAGGCGGCGCTGGCCACCGTCACACTGCCCCGGGCTGCCCCGCGTTTGCAGGCCGAGACGCTGCGCGAAGTGATGGCCGCCGCGGGCGCGGTCTTTGCCGAGGCGGGGGCCGATGTGGTGGGTGGCCACAGTTCGGTCGGCGCAGAACTGCAAGTGGGGTTCACCGTCACCGGCTTGGCCCGCCGCGCCCTGTCCAAGGGGGGCGCGCGGGCGGGCGATGTGCTGATCCTCACCAAACCCCTGGGCGTGGGCACGGTGCTGGCGGCCGAGATGGCGCAGGTTGTGCCGGATGGCCTGATGCTGGGCGAGGCATGGGCCGCCTGCATCGCCCAGATGCTGCGCCCGATGACCCTTGATGCCGCAACACTTGCCCCCGTGGCCCATGCGATGACCGACGTGACCGGCTTTGGTCTGGCCGGTCACCTGCTGGAGATCTGCGAGGCCTCGGGGGTTGCGGCAGAGGTGTCGCTTTCGGCGCTGCCGATCCTGCGCGGGGCCGAAAGCCTCGCGGGCAAGGGTGTGGCCTCGACCATCGCGCCTGGCAATCGCGCTGCCTGCCTTGGCCGTGTCAGGCTGGTCGATCATCCCCGCGCGGCGCTGGTCTTTGACCCGCAGACCTGCGGCGGTTTGCTGGCCGCGGTGCCGCAAGAGGCGGCGGAGGCGGTTCTGGCCAGCCTCCCCCGCAGCGGCGTGCCGGCCACCCGCATCGGCCGGGTGCTGGAAGGTGCGCCGTTCCTTTCCATCACTGCTTGAATTTGATCAAATTATCCCGCATAACCCGGGCAAGGCAGAGGGAGAGGCCGATGCAGGATGATCGCGACATGATTGGCGGCGTCAGCCGCAGCCGGATGGAGGCCCTGCGCACGGCCGAAGCCGCGCGCTATGAGGCGGCCCGCCCCAGGACGCGCCAAGCCCTGGCGCGGGGGGCGGATGCCTATCTCGACGGGGTGCCGATGCACTGGATGAAGGATTGGCCGATGCCTTTCCCCATGCTGGTCGCCAAGGCCCAGGGCGCGCGGATCGAGGATGTGGATGGCCACCGTCTCGACGATTTCTGTCTGGGCGATACCGGCAGCATGTTCGGCCATTCGCCCAAACCCGTCGCCAAGGCGATCCGCGCACAGGCCGGCCATGGTCTGACCTATATGCTGCCCTCCGAGGCCGCGCTTGAGGCAGGCCACCTGCTGACCGAGCGGTTCGGGCCGATGCGCTGGCAGATCGCCACCACCGCCACCGATGCCAACCGTTTCGCGCTGCGGGTCGCCCGCGCGGTGACGGGCCGGCCCAAGGTGCTGGTGTTCAACGGCTGCTATCACGGCACGCTGGACGACACGATGGTCGAGCTGCAAGACGGCCAGACCGCCGTCCGCGCCGGGCTGGTGGGTCAGGTGGCGGATCTGACCAAGACCGCCGTGGTCTGCGAGTTCAACGATCTGGCCGCCGTGGAGGCGGCGCTGGCCACCGGCGAGGTGGCGGCCATCCTGACCGAGCCGGTGATGACCAACAGCTGCATGGTCCTGCCGGATGCGGGCTTTCACGACGGGCTGCGCACCCTGACCCGCCGCCATGGCGCGCTGCTGATCATCGACGAGACGCACACGATCTCCAGCGGGTTGGGCGGCTATACCCGTGTCCATTCCCTCAGCCCCGACATGTTCGTGGTGGGCAAATGCGTGGCGGGCGGGATGCCGACCGCGGTCTGGGGGATGACCGAGGTCGTGGCCGTGCGCTTTGCCGCCTATAACGCCCAGCGCCCGGCGGGCCATTCGGGCATGGGCACCACGCTGTCGGCCAATCCGATGCAATTCGCCTGTCTGGCCGCCACCCTGTCCGACGTGATGACCGAAAAGGCCTATGCGCGGATGGAAAAGGGCGCCGCGCGACTGTCGAGGGGCCTGCGCCGTGCCATCGAGAAACACGGCGCGCCCTGGCATGTGGTGCGCGTCGGCGCGCGGGTGGAGTTCATCTGCGCCCCCGGCCCGTTGAAAAACGGCGCCGAGGCCGCCCATGCCCATGCACCCGCGCTTGAGGCCGCCATCCATCTGGCGCTGGTCAATCGCGGCTGCCTGATCGCGCCGTTTCACAACATGATGCTGGTCAGCCCCGCCACCACCAAGGCGCAGATCGACCACCTGATCGCCGCCTTCAATGAAATCCTGTCCGAGTTGTTTGCCAAATGACCGATCTTCCCAGCCCCTCCGGCTCGACCGTTGCCGAGGCCGAGGCCTTTCTGGCCGCCCATCCCGAGATCGAGGCCTTCGATATCGTCTTGCACGATGCGAACGGAATCGGCCGGGGAAAGATCATCCGGCGGCATGAATTATTGTCCTTTTACCGCAATGGCCGGCATCTGCCGATCTCGATCCTCGGCCTCGACATCTGCGGCGAGGATGTGCATGAAACCGGGCTGATCTGGGATCAGGGCGATGGCGACCTGCGGGCGTGGCCGATCCCCGGCACGCTGGTGCCGCTGCACAATACCCAGCCGCCGCGCGGCGAGGTGTTCATGTCGATGTATGACCTCGACGGCCGCCGCATGACCTCGGACCCGCGCCATGCGCTGGCCCGTCAGGTCGAGGAGATGGCGGCCGAGGGGCTGCACCCGGCCGGCGCCTTCGAGCTGGAGTTCTTCCTGCTGTCGAACGAGCGTGACGCCCGCGGCAAGGTGGTGCCTGCGCGCGACGTGCTGGACGGCCGCCCCTCGACCAAGACCGAGGTCTATTCTGTCGATCACCTGCACGGGATGTTGCCGCTGTTTTCCGACATCTACGCGGCGGCGGGCAAGGCGGGCATCACCGCCGAAACGATGATCTCGGAATATGCGCCGGGCCAGTATGAGCTGACGCTGCATTACCGCGAAAACGTGTTGCAGGCCGCCGATGACCTGATGCGGCTGAAGCGGATCGTGCGTGCGCAGGCCCGCGCCCATGGCGTGACCGCCTGTTTCATGGCCAAGCCCAACGAGGATTATGCGGGCTCGGGCATGCATTTCCACGTCTCGCTGCAGGACGCTGATGGTCGCAACATCTTCATGGAGGAGGTCGAGGGCCAATGGTCGTCCACCATCCTGCATGCGCTGGGCGGGCTGAAGGCGACGATGGGCGAATCGATGCTGGTCTTTGCGCCGCACGCCAACAGTTGGCGGCGCTTTGCCAGCCAGTCCTACGCGCCGGTCAGCCCGACCTGGGGGGTCAACAACCGCTCGGTTGCGCTGCGCATCCCGGCGGGCGACATCCGCGCGCGCCGGATCGAACACCGCCCGGCGGGCGTCGATGCCAACCCCTACCTGGTGGCGGCGACCGTGCTGGCCGGCATCCGCAAGGGCCTGGCCGAGCGGATCGACCCCGGCCCCGAGACCACCGGCAACGGCTATGAGGACACGGGCGGTGCCTTGATGCCCGACGACTGGCGCGCGGCCATCAAGGCGGCGCAGGCGTCGCGTTTCCTGAAGGACGCGCTGGGCGAAGACATGCACCGCACCTTCACCGCCATCAAGGCGGCTGAATATGCGCGGGTGATGCGCACCGTGTCCGAGGTCGATTTCGACCTTTATCTGCACACGGTGTGACGCTGGACGCCGGACGCGCCATCGCCTAGCGTGGCGCGGACCGGAGGACCCGATGCATCGCGCGACTGCCCTGTTGATCCTGCTTGCCGCCTGCGCGGCCCCGCCCGAGGTGGCCCCCGTCGCCATGACCGCAGGCCCCGCACCGGCGATCCTGCCGATGGAGGATGTTCTGGCCGCAGCGGGTCAGCCCGGCCCCGGCACCGCGGGTCTGGAGGCGCGCGCCGCAGCCCTCAGGGCGCGGGCTGCGGCTCTGCGGGCTGAATAGCGACAGGCCTTACGACAACAGCACCGCCCCCCTGCCGCCCGCGTTGCACAGTCGCGCGCAAACGGCTAACACCCGATCCAGCCTGCCAATGGAGTTGATGATGGTCGAGCCGCTGCGTCTGGGGATTGCCGGTCTGGGGACCGTGGGGATCGGGGTGGTCAAGATCGTGCAGCGCCATGCCGATCTGATCGCCGCGCGTGCCGGACGGCCCGTGGTGATCACCGCCGTTTCCGCCCGTGACCGGATGAAGAACCGCGATGCCGACCTTTCCGCCTACGCCTGGGAAGAAGACCCTGTGGCGCTGGCCAGACGCGACGATATCGACGTTTTCGTCGAGGTGATGGGCGGCCATGAAGGCGCAGCCCTTGCCGCGACAGAGGCCGCGATTGCCGCCGGCAAGGATGTCGTGACCGCCAACAAGGCCATGCTGGCCCATCACGGACAGGCGCTGGCCGAAGCCGCCGAGGCGCAGGGCCGCGTGATCCGCTTCGAGGCTGCCGTGGCCGGTGGCATCCCGGTCATCAAGGCGCTGACCGAGGGCCTTGCCGGCAACCAGATGCGCCGCGTCATGGGCGTGATGAACGGAACCTGCAACTATATCCTGACCCGGATGCAATCGGCGGGCCTGCCCTATGAGGCGGTCTTTGAAGAGGCCCGGCAACTGGGCTATCTGGAGGCCGATCCGAACCTCGACGTGGGCGGCATTGATGCGGGTCACAAACTCAGCCTGTTGGCCGCCATCGCCTTTGGCACGCAGGTCGCGTTCGACTCGGTCGAGCTGGAGGGGATCGGCAATGTCTCGATCGAGGATATCGAGCTGGCCGATGACATGGGCTATCACATCAAACTGCTGGGCGTGGCGCAGTTGACCGGCCGCGGGCTGGAGCAGCGCATGACCCCCTGCCTTGTCCCCGCCGACAGCCCGCTGGGCCAGTTGCAGGGCGGCACCAATATGGTGGTGCTGGAGGGTGACAGCGTGGGCCAGATCGTGCTGCGCGGCCCCGGCGCGGGCGAAGGCCCGACCGCCAGCGCCGTGATGGGCGATGTGGTCGATATTGCCCGCGGTGTGCGGCTGCCGACCTTTGGCGTGCCGGCGAGCCAGTTGAAAAAGGCGCAGCCCGCGCGCGCGGCCACACCGGCGCCCTATTACCTGCGCATGACACTGCTGGACAAACCGGGCGCGCTGGCCAAGATCGCCACCTGCGTGGGCGATGCCGGGATCTCGATCGACCAGATGCGCCAGATCAACAAGCCCGATGTCGAAGATGACAACGCGCTGGTGCTGATCGTGACGCACAAGGCGGCGCCCGCCGATATCGCCCATGCCATGAGCCTGTTTCCCAAGACCGGCGTGCTGATGGGTGCGCCGGTGGCGATCCGCATCGAGGAAGTATAAGGTCAGCGCCTTTCATCCTTTTTTGGTCAGGCCGTTAGCGAAAGCAGACTTGCCCGCCCTGCCCGGCTGGCGCTAGGACGAGGCGAACGCGCCGCGCGCGCACAACCGACTGCAAGGAGCCGTCATGGCTGAGCTGATTGAATTTCACGACCGGATGCTGTCGCTGGGTCTGGCCCGCGTGTCCGAGGCCGCGGCGCTGGCCTCGGCCCGTCTGATCGGCCGCGGCGATGAAAAGGCCGCAGATCAGGCCGCAGTCAACGCGATGCGCGACCAGCTGAACAAGCTGGACATCAAGGGCGTGGTCGTGATCGGCGAGGGCGAGCGCGACGAGGCGCCGATGCTGTTCATCGGCGAAGAGGTCGGGTCCGGCGAAGGCCCCGAGGTCGATATCGCCCTCGACCCGCTGGAAGGCACGACGCTGACCGCAAAGGACATGCCCAACGCCCTGACCGTGATCGCCATGGCGCCGCGCGGCACGCTGCTGCACGCGCCCGACGTCTATATGGAAAAGCTGGCAATCGGTCCGGGCTATGCCCCCGGCACCGTGACCATGGACATGACGCCGACGCAGCGCATCGAGGCGCTGGCCCGTGCCAAGGACGCCCAGCCGCATGACATCACGGTCTGCGTGCTGGAACGCCCGCGCCACGAGGATCTGGTTCACGAAATCCGCGCCACCGGCGCCTCGATCCGGCTGATCACCGATGGCGACGTGGCAGGCGTGATGCATTGTGCCGAGCCCGAGGTGACGGGGATCGACATCTACATGGGCTCGGGCGGGGCGCCCGAGGGCGTGCTGGCGGCCGCCGCGCTGAAATGCATGGGCGGGCAGTTCTTTGGTAAATTGCTGTTTCGCAATGACGACGAGCGTGGCCGCGCCCGCAAGGCCGGGATCACCGATCTGGACCGCGTCTACAGCCGCGACGAGCTGGTGCGCGGCGAGGTGATCTTTGCCGCAACCGGCGTGACCAGTGGCTCGCTGCTGACCGGGATCAAGCGCGAACCGGGTTGGGTGACCACCGAAACGCTGCTGATGCGCTCGAAGACCGGCTCGGTGCGGCGCATGACCTATCGCACCCCGCAGCGCTGAGTCCTGGCGGCCGGATAAGCGGGGGCTCTGCCCCCGCACCCCCGGGATATTTGGACCTGAATGATGACCAGGTCGGCTTGTCAGGGGCGGCCTACCGGGGGCGGCTGATCGGGCCGCCCCATATTTTCAGCTGTCGTCGCGGAAGCGGTTGGCGATCGGATAGCGGCGGTCCAGCCAGAAGGCCTTTTGCGTCAGTCTTGTGCCGGGGGCGGACTGGAAACGCTTGTATTCACTGATGTAGAGCAAATGCTCGATCCGCTTGACGGTAGCGCGGTCATGGCCTTCGGCCACAAGATCGGCCACCGAGGCATCGCGTTCGACCAGCCCTTCGAGGATCGCGTCCAGAACCTCATAGGGGGGCAGGCTGTCCTGATCGGTCTGGTTGGGGCGCAACTCGGCCGAGGGCGGCTTGGTGATGATGCGCTCGGGGATGACCGGGCCGGCGGGGCCTTTCATCCACGCGCGGTGGTTGGCGTTGCGCCAGCGCGCGGTTTCGAACACGCGGGTCTTGTACATGTCCTTGAGCGGATTGTAGCCGCCGTTCATGTCGCCATAGATGGTGCAATAGCCCACCGCGACCTCGGATTTGTTGCCGGTGGTCAAGAGCATCTCGCCAAACTTGTTCGACAGCGCCATCAGCAAAAGGCCACGCAGGCGGGACTGGATGTTTTCTTCGGTCGTGTCGGGGGCAAGCCCCGCGAACAGGGGCGCCAACACCTGCCCCACCGCCGCCTGCGGTCCCGAGATCGGCACCGTATCGAGGCGGCAGCCTAGGGCATGGGCAGCAGCGGCCGCATCCTCGAGCGAGTGGGCCGAGGTGTAATCCGAGGGCAGCATCACGCAGCGGACGTTTTCGGGGCCTAGCGCATCGGCAGCGATGGCCGCCACGATGGCGCTGTCGATCCCGCCCGAAAGACCCAGCAGGGCCTTCTTGAACCCCGATTTCGCCATGTAATCGGCAAGGCCCAGCACGCAGGCGCGATAATCGGCCTCCCAGATCCGCGGCAACTCGGCCAGCATGCCTTGTTCGGCCCGCCAGCCTTGCGGGGTGCGGGTGAAATCGACATGGGTGATGCAGTCATCGAATTGCGGCATCTGCACCGCCAGGTGACCGCCGGGGTTCAGCACCATCGACGAGCCGTCGAAGATCTGGTCATCCTGCCCGCCCACCATGTTCAGATAGACCAGTGGCAGTCCGGTCTCGACCACGCGGGCAACCATCAGGTTCAGCCGCAGGTCAGGCTTGCCGCGATGATAGGGAGAACCGTTGGGGATCAGCAGGATCTCCGCCCCGGTTTCGGCCAGGGTTTCGGTGACATCCGGGTGCCAGGCATCCTCGCAGATGGGCGAGCCGATCCGCAGCGGTCCGATCCGGTAGGGGCCCGAAACTTCGGCCGCGGCAAACAGCCGTTTTTCGTCAAAGACGTGGTCGTTGGGCAGGTGGTGTTTGCGCACCACGGCGCGCACCGCGCCCCCCTCCAGCACATGCCAGGCGTTGTAGAGGCGGCCGTCCTTGAGATACGGCCCGCCAATGCCCAGCGCGGGACCATCGGCACAATCGCGGGCCAGGCCGGCGATTGCCTCCAGCGCGGCCTGAACGAAGACCGGTTTCAGGATCAGGTCCTGAGTCTGGTAGCCGGTGATGAACATTTCCGGCAGCGCCACCATCTGCGCGCCGGCGGCCCGCCCCTCGGCCCAGGCGGCGCGAGCTTTGGCGGCATTGCCCTTGATGTCGCCCACCACAGCGTTCAGCTGCGCCAGCGTCAGGCGGAAACGGTCTTGGGTCGCATCGCTCATGTCAGGACAGCCCTTTACGCGGAATTAACTTGCTATCTATCAGACTGCGGGCGAAGGAAAAGCCGGACGGACCAGAACGGAGGCCGGGATGCGCCAGACCATGATCCTGATGGCAGTTTTTCTGGCCCTGAGCCCCCCCTTGCAGGCGCAGGATGCGACCGCCGACCTTGGGCCGGCGCTGACCAAGCAATATGACGACGGCTCGATCTATGAGGGCACGTTTCTCAACGGGTTGCAGCACGGTCAGGGCAGCTATCGGATGCCCTCGGGCTATGTGTATCAGGGCAACTGGATCGAGGGGCGCATCGAAGGCGCGGGCGTGGCACGTTATCCCAATGGCTCGGTTTATACGGGGGCGTTTGTTGCGGGTCAGCCGCATGGGCAAGGCAAGATCACCTATGCCGATGGCGGCAGCTATGAGGGCGCCTGGATCGAGGGGCGAATCGAAGGTGAGGGTCTGGCGATCTATCCTGACGGGGCCCGCTATCAGGGCGGATTTGTCGGGGGCCTCAGGCAGGGCAAGGGGCGGATGACGGCGGCCGATGGCGCCATCTATGACGGCGACTGGCAGGGCGGGCTGTTGCAGGGCCGCGCCCACATCGAAGAGCCGGACGGCACGGTCTATGAGGGCGATGTGGTGGCAGGCCTGCGCGAGGGTCGGGGCATCTATACCACCACTGACGGCATGCGCCACGAAGGGGCCTGGCGCGCGGGCCAGATCAACGGTCCCGGCAAGATGAGCCTGCCCAACGGCGATACCTACGAGGGCGATTTCAAAGAGGGCCGCCGCAACGGCCGTGGCGTGATCGTCTATGCCGGTGGCGGACGCTATGAGGGCGAGGTGAAGGCCGATCTGCGCCATGGTCAGGGGGTCTTCAAGGCGGCGGATGGCGGCAGCTATGACGGCCAATGGGTCGAGGGGCGGATGGAGGGCCATGGCCGGCTGACCTATCCCAACGGCTCGGTCTATGAAGGTGACTTTCTGGCCGACAAGCCTGACGGCAGCGGTCGGATGACCTGGCCGGACGGCGCCAGCTATGAAGGCACCTGGGACGCGGGCGTGATGCAGGGCGAGGGCCGCGCGACCTTTGCCGATGGCGCAAGCTATGAGGGGCCCTTTCGCGCCGGGCGGCCCGAAGGGCGCGGGGTGATGGTGCGGCCAGACGGCACCCGCCACGAGGGGCTGTTTCGCGCCGGCGTGGCCCATGGCCGCGGCAAGGTCACCTACCCCGATGGCGCAAGCTACTCGGGCATGTTCCGCGACGGCCAGCGGCACGGGATGGGACAGATGACCGCCGCAGACGGCACCGTCTATTCCGGCGAATGGGCAGCGGGCCTGCCGCAAGGCAGGGGCATTGCCCGTTATCCGGGGGGCGACGCCTATGAGGGCAGCTTTGTCGGCGGTCAGCGTGAGGGTCAGGGCGTGCTGCGCTATAAATCCGGCAAGGTCGCCTCGGGGATGTGGAAGGCCGGCACGCTGGTCGCACCGGGCTCGGAAGCGGCAGCAGGACTGGCTACGCCCGGTTGAGGCAACGGCGGGCCGACCGTGGCGCGATCAGCCGCGGCGGCGCACCAGACCCTGATCCAGCAACTGCCCGATCAGCGCCGCCCCATAGGCACCATTGCCATGAACCCGGTCTGCGGTCTGCCATTTCTCGGGAAGCGTCCCGTCGCCGCCCAACAGCTCGATTGCCGGGTCCACGACCGTCACCCCCTTGCGCCGCAACGCGGTCGAGATTGTGTCACGGAAGGCCCGCATCGTGCCGTCATTTCCCGGCAGCGGCGGTGCCACCATCACCAGCGGCGCGACCCGCGCGACGCGCTGCGCCAGACGCCAGAGGCGGTCGCGGCGCGCCTCGGCATAGGCGGAAAGGTAAGCGGACGAGACGAAATGCGCGGCCGGATTGGCGTCGAAAGCCGGCTGGTCTGCCACATGGCCCAACAGCATGAAGGGGGGCACCATCCGTCCCAGATGCCAACCAAAGGTGGCCAGAACCGGCAGGTCCGGGTCGATCAGCCGCCGCCCGCCCAGCGCCTGCCGGATGCGGGCGATCTCGTTCTGGGCAAAGCGCCGCCGCG